>NZ_SWMA01000003.1:0-278162 GCF_005222685.1 Segeticoccus rhizosphaerae | reverse complement strand
ACCGGTCGGATCGTGCGCACCGCCGACGGGAAGTTCTTCGAGGCGCACGAGCCGCTGGACGAGTACACCCGCTGGCCACTGGTGCAGCAGGAGGTGCACCACCCGCTCGCCCTCGAGGCGCCGGTGGACGACAACGGTGTGCGCCGCCCCGGCAGCGCCAAGGAGAAGGTCCGGGCCCGCCTGTCGCACTTCTACTTCAGCGACCGGATCGAGGCGGTGACGCCCCGCGAACTGGCGGCGGCGCACCACGACGGGTCGACTGAGGCGATCGAGAGCGGGCAGCAGGAGCAGCCGCGCGCCGGTGAGCTCGTGGCCAGCGCCCACGACGGCGACGACCACGACGGAGACGGCCGCCCCTGACCCGGCCGCACCTCCCAGAACAGAACGGCCCGGCAGCGCCACCACGGCGCGGCCGGGCCGTTCTGGTGAGTCCTCGGCGAGATGGCAGGCTGGGCCGCATGGAGATGAGCGCGCAGGAGTTCGAGGAGGCGGTGGGCGACGCCCTGGACGACGTGCCGGCCGAACTGCTGGCCCTCATGGACAACGTCGCGTTCTTCGTCGAGGACGAGCCACCCGCCGAGGACCCGCACCTGCTCGGCATCTACGAGGGCATTCCCCTGACCGAGCGCGATCCGATCTGGCACGCCGGCTCGCTACCGGACCGCATCACGATCTTCCGCGGGCCCACCCTGCGGATGTGCCACACGCGGGACGAGGTGCTCGATGAGGTCGCGGTGACGGTGGTGCACGAGATCGCACACCACTTCGGGATCAACGACGCGCGGCTGCATGCCCTCGGCTGGGGTTAGGGGGATCCGGAACCCCGCAGGTCCCCGGCCGGGGCCGGTCGCGTCCAGCTGCTCTCAGATGGCGTGGTCGCCGTGGAAGTACTCGAAGACCCATCCGGTGGCGGCCAGCGCGACCAGCGGGGCGCCGATGAAGACCAGCCACCACCCGATTGCCAGGCCGAGGAAGACGACGGCGGCGGAGGCCGCCACGGCCAGCGGCCAGTAGCTGTGCGGGCTGAAGAAGCCGTAGTCGCCGTCGACATCGGAGATCTCGCCGTCGAGGCGGTCCTCGGGACGCGTGTCGAGCTTGCGTCCGGTCCACCACAGGAATCCACCGATCATCAGGCACAGACCCATGCATAGGTAGAGGCCCACCGGCCCGACCGGCTCGTCCCACTCGGTGGTGACGCCATAGACGGTCCCGACGATCAGGAAGAACGCCGACAGGATCACGAAGAACTTGTATTCGACCTTCATCGTCAGTGACCCTCTCTCCGGTGGTCATCTTGGACGGTCTCGGGACCAGACGAGGGGCCACCGAGCAGCTCCTCCACGACTCCCCTGTCGGGCACGGGCGTCTCGAGCGTGCCGACCTCGGGGTGGTGCAGGTCGAACGCAGGACGCTCGGAGCGGATCCGGGGGATGGAGTCGAAGTTGTGCCGCGGCGGCGGGCAGGACGTGGCCCACTCCAGCGAGCCGCCGTAGCCCCACGGGTCGTCGGTCTCGACCAGCGGCGCGGTCCGCCACGCCTTCCACACGGCATAGATGAACGGCAGCATCGAAGCGCCGAGCAGGAACGCGCCGGCACTGGACACCTGGTTGGCCCAGGTGAAGCCGTCTTCGGGCATGTAGTCCGCGTAGCGGCGGGGCATCCCGATCACGCCCAGCCAGTGCTGGATCAAGAAGGTGATGTGGAAGCCGAAGAAGAGCATCCAGAAGTGGATCTTGCCCAGCCGCTCGTCGAGCATCCGGCCGGTCAGCTTGGGCCACCAGAAGTAGAACCCGGCGAACATCGCGAAGACCACGGTGCCGAAGACCACGTAGTGGAAGTGGGCGACCACGAAGTAGGTGTCGGTGACGTGGAAGTCCAGCGCCGGGCTGGCCAGGATGACGCCGGTCAGACCGCCGAACAGGAACGTGGTGAGGAAGCCGATGCACCACAACATCGGGGTCTCGAAGGTCAGCGACCCGCCCCACATGGTGCCGATCCAGTTGAAGAACTTCACCCCGGTCGGCACCGCGATCAGCATCGTCATGACCGAGAAGAACGGCAGCAGCACCTGGCCGGTCGCGTACATGTGGTGCGCCCACACCGTCATCGAGAGGGCCGCGATGGCGATCGTGGCCATGATCAGGGTCTTGTAGCCGAAGATCGGCTTGCGCGAGAAGACCGGTAGGATCTCGCTGATGATGCCGAAGAAGGGCAGCGCGATGATGTAGACCTCGGGGTGGCCGAAGAACCAGAACATGTGCTGCCACAGCATCGCTCCCGCGTTGGCGGGGTCGAAGATGTGCGCGCCCACGACCCGGTCGGCACCCAGCCCGAAGAGCGCGGCGGCCAGCACCGGGAAGACCATGAGCACGAGGATCGAGGTCACGAGGACCGTCCAGCTGAAGACGGACATCCGGAACATGGTCATGCCGGGCGCGCGCATGCAGATGATCGTGGTGATGAAGTTGACCGCACCGAGGATCGTGCCGAACCCGGCGAGCGCCAGACCGAACACCCACAGGTTGCCACCCAGGCCGGGGCTGTATGTCGTGTCCGACAGCGGCGCGTAGGCGAACCACCCGAAGGACGCGGCCCCCTGGGGAGTGAGGAAGCCGGCCGCCGCGATCAGACCGCCGAACAGGTAGAGCCAGTAGGCGAACATGTTCAGCCGCGGGAACGCCACGTCCGGCGCGCCGATCTGGATCGGCATCAGAGCGTTGGCGAATCCTGCGAACAACGGCGTCGCGAACAGCAGCAGCATGATCGTGCCGTGCATCGTGAACAGCTGGTTGAAGTGCTCGGGGTTGTCGACGACCTGCAGCCCCGGCTCGAACAGCTCGGCGCGGATCAGCAGGGCCAGCAGGCCACCCAGCATGAAGAAGGCAAACGAGGTGATGAAGTAGAGGTTGCCGATGACCTTGTGGTCGGTGGTGGTGGCCCACTTGATCACCGTGCTGCCCGGAGACCGGACCGGCCGCGGCGGAGCCGCGACCGGAGGTGCCGGAGCCGTGGTGGTCGGACTGATGGTGGCCATCACTTACTCCCGTCGTTCGGAGGCAGGTACTGCTGGTCGCGGCCGATGATGCCCTCGCGGCTGAGGGAGTTGGACAGCAGCCCGTTGTTGCCCTGCGCCTTGAGGCTCTTCAGGTGCTGTTGGTAGTCGGCTTCCGAGGTCACCTTGACCCGGAAGAGCATCTCGGAGTGGTAGGCACCGCACAGCTCGGCGCACTTGCCCTGGTACATGCCCTTCTCGGTCGTCACCACCTGGAACCGGTTGACCTGTCCGGGCAGCACGTCGAGCTTCTGCAGGAACTGCGGCACCCAGAACGAGTGGATGACGTCGCGGGAGGTGAGGATGAACTCGACCCGCTTGTTCACGGGCAGCCAGAGGGTGGGCAGCGTCTTCTCCACGCCGGGCTTCCCGGTGAGGTGGACGTGGGTGCCGGCCTCGTAGGTGTTGGCATTGACGTAGTTGAAGTCCCAGCTCCACTGCTTGGCCACCACGTTGATGGTCACGTCGGGCTTCTTGCTGACGTCCATCAGGGCCGACTCGTCCTTGACGGTGTGCGCGAACAGCACGGCCACCATGAAGACCGGGACCACGGTGTAGAGGATCTCGATCGGCACGTTGTAGCGCATCTGCTCGGGGAGGCCGACGTCGTCCTTCTTGCGGCGATAACGCACGACGCACCAGACGGTGAGACCCCACACCAGCACGCCGACGCCGAGCGCGGCGATCCAGGCGCCGTTCCACAGACTCTGCACCTTGGCGGCGTTCTCGGTCACGCCGTGCGGCAGGAAGCCACGTTCCACAGCGGTGCCGCATCCGCTGAGGACGGCCACACACGCCACCGCCAGACCGGCGACGGTCAGGCCGCGCCGCGCGTTCTTCACGCGCGCGGGGGAGTCTTCGTGCCGACGCAAGGGGCGCACCTTCCAGACAAACCGGACAGATTCAGTCGAGCCAACGAGCGAAACCCTACTCCAGCCCGGCTCGTCAGTCCCCCTAGGGCCGGATACCGTCGTGGCGTGCCGTCACCCGTCCCCGCGAACCCGGTCCCGGAGCCTCCCGCCCGTGCCCTGCTGGACGCGGCGCAGGCCCCGATGCTGCCCGCCGCCCGAGCGACCCTGGCGGCCGCGTGGGACCAGGGTTGGGCCGACACGAGCAGGCTGTATGCGCAGGCGCGCACCGCTCGCGCGCTGCTCGACCGGGCCCGGGAGGTCCTCGCCGAGGGCCTCGGGGTGCGCCCTGCCGAGCTCTCGTTCCTGCCCGGTGGCCCGGCGGCCCTGCACGCCGGCATCGAGGGGCTGCTGTGGGCCGGCCGACGTCGTGGCGACCGGCTCGTGGCGTGCGCCGTCGACCACTCCACGGTCCTCACCCACGGTCGACACCGCGCCGCACGGGGTCACGGGTTCGCCGAGGTCCCGGTGGACCACCGTGGCCGGGCCGACGTCGAGGCGTTCACGCGCGCCCTGGCGGTCGAGGGCACGGTCGCCGCGACCCTGCAGGCCGCCAACGGCGAGGTCGGCACCCGGCAACCGCTGGACCTCGTCCACGCCGCGAGTCGGGCCCAGGGCGTGCCCCTGGTCGTGGAAGCCATGGCCTGCCTCGGGCGCGACGACGTCCCGACCGCGCACGACGTGCTCGTCGGCGACGCCCGCTCGTTCGGTGGGCCGCCCGGCGTGGGCCTGCTGGTCGTGCCGGCACGCACCCGTTGGCGCCGGCCGGGGCCGCCCAGCGGCATCGAGCAGTCCCGCACCGACGTGGAGCCAGTCGTGCCGCTGGTGCTCGCCGCCGCCGAGGCGTGGCAGCAGACCGCGGCCGTCCGGGCCGACGACGCCCGTCTGGCGCGCGAGCTGGTGGCGCAGATCCGGGATCGCGTGGGGCAGATCCCCGACGTCGAGGTGGTGGGCGACGGGGTCGACCGGCTCCCCCACGTCGTGACGTTCTCCTGCCTCTATGTGGACGGCGAGGCGCTGGTCACCGAGCTGGACCGCCGCGGCCTCGCCGTCGCCTCCGGCTCGGCCTGCACGTCCAGCTCGCTCGAGCCGAGCCACGTCCTGGCCGCCATGGGGGTGCTCACCCACGGGAACGTGCGGGTCACGCTGCCGCTGCTGGCGGTGTGCCCCGACCGTGCCGCCTCGGTGGAGCGGTTCCTGCACGAGCTGCCGGACGTCGTTGCGACCGTGCGGGCCCGGTTGGGGGCGCACCGGCTGTGACGGAGGTACTGGTCGATGCTCGCGGACTGCGTTGCCCGCTGCCGGTCATCCGGCTCGCCGAGGCGGTCCGCAGCCACGCGACGGCGCCACCGGACGCCGCGGCCGGTCCCGACGGACTCCGGGTCACCCTCCTCGCCGACGACCCGGCCGCCCGCCACGACGTCGCCGCCTGGTGCCGGATGCGAGGTCACGCGGCGCCGCAGTCGCAGGACCGTGGTGACCACACGGCATACCTCGTCGTGGTCCGGCCGCACCCGGCTCAGTCGGCGAAGGCCTGCGGCAGCTGAACCGGCAGGGCAGCCCTCAGGCGGCGCAGGTAGTCGCCGCGAGGCACCTCGACCACCCCGAGGGTCGCGAGGTGGTCGGTGCGCCACTGCACATCGACCAGCCTGCGCGGGTCACCGTCCGCCGCCAGCAGGTCGACCAGCCCGCACAGCGCCGCCTTCGACGCGTCGGTGCGCCGGTGGAACATCGACTCCCCGGCGAACAGGCCCCCGATGGCGAGTCCGTAGAGGCCCCCAGCCAGCTCGCCGTCCTTCCACACCTCGATCGAGTGGGCCCAGCCCAGCCCGTGCAGGGTGCTGTAGGCGGCCACCACCTCCGGGGTGATCCAGCGGCCGTCACGGTTCGGGTCGGCGCAGCCGGCCACCACGTCGCCGAAGGCCGTGTCGACGGTCACCTCGAAGCGGCGCAGTGACCGCCGCAGCGACCGGCTCACCCGCAGCCCACCGGCCAACAGAACGCCGCGAGGATCCGGCGACCACCAGCCCACCGGCCCGGCGCCGTGCTCCCCCAGGCCCATGGGAAACAGCCCGCGGCGGTAGGCCGCCAGCACCGTGCCGGGCTCGAGGTCCGCGCCCACACCGACCAGGTCCTCGCCCGCCTGGGCCGAGGCCAGACTGAGGTGCCAGTGCGTGGCGGGCGGTTCGATCGGCATACCGGGTGTGGGGCGTCCAGGCAGGCTAGGAGCGCCGGCAGCTCAGGTGGGGCTCGATCAGCGCCGCCGGCTCCTTGCCGTAGGACGCCTCGAACCGCTGCAGGAACTCGCTGCGGTAGAGGACGTACTCCTGGGTGCCCACGGTCTCGATGACGTAGGTGGCGAGCATCGAGCCGAGCTCGGCGCACACTCGGGCATCCAGGCCCCAGGCCAGCCCGGTGAGGTAACCGGCGCGGAAGGCATCGCCCACGCCGGTCGGGTCGGCCCGCTTGACCTCGTCGGCGACGGGCACCCGGATCTCCCGCTCACCCTTGCGCTGGATGACCGCGCCCTCCTTGCCCAGGGTGGTCACCCTGGTGCCGACCCGCTCCAGGATCTCGTCGCTCGACCACCCGGTCTTCTGCTCGGTGAGGTGGGCCTCGTACTCGTTGGTGAACAGGTAGGTGGCGCCGTCGATGAGCCGCCGGATGAAGGGACCGTCGGCGAAGGCCAGCTGCTGCGAGGGGTCGGCGACGAAGGGTATGCCGCGGACGAGGCACTCCTGGGTGTGTCGCCGCATGCCCTCGGGGTCGTTCGCCCCCACGAGGACCAGGTCGAGCCCGCCGACCCGCCGGGCCACCGGCTCCAGCTCGATCTCACGTGCCTCGCTCATGGCACCGGCGTAGAACGTCGCGATCTGTGCCATGTCCTCGTCGGTGGTGCACACGAACCGGGCGGTGTGCCGGGTGCCGGACACGTGCACCGAGGTGCAGTCGACGCCGTGGCGCTCCAGCCAGGAGCGGTAGTCGACGAAGTCCTCACCGACCGCGCCGACCAGGACGGGGCGCAACCCGAGGCCCGCCATCCCGAAGGCGATGTTGGCGGCCACTCCCCCGCGCCGGATCTGCAGCTCGTCGGCGAGGAACGACAGGGAGATCTTGTCGAGCTGCTCGACGACGAGCGAGTCGGCGAAGCGCCCGCGGAACGTCATCAGGTGGTCGGTGGCGATCGATCCGGTCACGGCGATGTTCACGAGCGAAACCTACCTGACGACACCGTGCCGATACGTCGCGGCAACGACGGCGGCGACAATGGGGCGCAGCAAACCTGCCGCGGAGGAACCGCGGTCATCGAGTCAACGCAGGCGCCCCTGCCGCGAAGGAACCGCGGCGAAGGACGGCAGCGGCTCAGCCGAAGGAGTCGCCGCAGGCGCAGGAGGAGCCCGCGTTGGGGTTGTCGATCGTGAAGCCCTGCTTCTCGATGGTGTCCGCGAAGTCGATCGATGCCCCGTCGAGGTAGGGCGCACTCATCCGGTCCACGACGACCTCGACACCGTCGAAGTCACGCACCAGGTCGCCGTCGAGGGAGCGCTCGTCGAAGTAGAGCTGGTAGATCAGTCCGGAACAGCCGCCCGGCTGCACGCCGATCCGCAGCCGCAGGTCATCGCGGCCTTCCTGTTCGAGCAGGCTCTTGACCTTGCCCGCAGCGACGTCGCTCAACTGCACGCCGTGGGTGGGGGTGTGCGCCTCGGCCTCTTCGGCGGCGGCGTCCGCGGCGCGGATCTGGGTGTCGACCTGGTCACTCATCGTGGTTGGTCCTTCGTGTCGAGGGTCTTGCCTGTCGTGCGTTGCCGGCTGTGGCGTTCAAGCCTCACCCGGTGGCAACACACCGGCTGCGGGCGTTGTTCCCGACTGCCCTCAGCGTACGCCAGCAGCCAACCGATCGCCGCGCCCCGGGTCAGACCGACCAGGTCACGGCCACCCGCCGGGCCAGGGACCGCAGGGTGCCGACCGGGTCGGCCAGCGCGGTGAGCACCTCGTCGGGGCTCCGCGCAACGGCATACGTCCCGCTGATGCCGTGTGCCATCGTCTCGCGCCGGCCGATGCTGCACTGACCGGCGACGACCACGGTGGGCACGGCGTGCTCGAGGGCGAGGGCGGCGACGCCCGCCACGACCTTGCCGCGCAGGCTCTGCCAGTCGAAGGTGCCCTCACCGGTGAGCAGGAGGTGCTGGGTCGACAGCAGGCGGTCGAAGCCGACGGTCTCCAGCACCGTGCCGACGCCGCTGCGGTAGCGGCCGCCGAGCAGCATCAGGCCGAAGCCGAGTCCCCCGTCCGCGCCCGCGCCCGGCTCACGCTCCAGCCGCCTGGCCTCGCCGCTGAGCAGGTCGGTCGAGACCGGCACCACCCGCGACGCGACGTCGGTGAAGTGCCCCAGCGCCGCCTCCAGCTGCTGCGCGACCTCCGGGGTGGCTCCCTTGCCGGCCGCATAGGACGCGCTGGCACCGTGGAAGCCGAGCAGCGAGATGTCGACGTCGCAGGCCAGCACCAGCTCGATCTCCCCGAACCGCTGCCGCACCTGCTCCAGCCCGGCCAGGTCGTCGTCGGTGAGCGCTGCCAGGGCGACTCCCCCGCGGCCGAGCGCGTAGGCGTCCCCCGCCCCGAGCGCCGCGAGCGCCCCGGCGCCGCCGTCGTTGGTCCCGCTGCCGCCGAGCCCCACCACGATGCGGATGGCCCCGGCTTCCACGGCGGCCGCAAGCAGCTCGCCGACCCCATAGGTGCTGGTGACCGCCGGGTCCTGCTCCCCCTCCTCCAGCAGGTGCAGTCCGCACGCCTGGGCCGCCTCGACGTATGCCGTCCGCCGCCCGCCCTCGTCGCGCAGCAGGAACGCTCCGGGGACGGTGCGTCCCAGCGGATCGCTGACGGAGACCGAGACGAGGTCACCGCCGAGTGCGCCATGCACCACCTCGAGGAAGCCGGGACCACCATCGGACAGCGGCAGCACGGTCAGCTCGTCGTGGGGGGCGTGGTCGCGCCATCCGGCGGCGATGGTCTCCGCTGCCTCGGTGGCGGTGAGGGTGCCGGAGAAGGAGTCTGGGGCGATCAGGACGCGCACGGACCCATGTTCTCAGCCGGGTGGGATGCGGTGGCGGCGGCTTCCCCCGTGACTCGACAGGTTGCCGCTCACCGCTCGAGCGGGACGACGAGGCAGGGGCCGCCGGCGAAGAGGCCGCCGTCGATGCCGAGCGCGCGGCCGCCGGCATACGAGTAGGGCTCAGTCACCTCGTGCGGTGGGACGCCGGTCAGGACCGTGATCGGGCTGTGCCCGTGCACGATCCGGGTGCCGCCGAGCGCTCCGAGCAGCGCGTCGGCCTCCTGCTCGCCCTCCGGGCCGTTGAAGGCGAAACGGGTGGTCATCCTGGCCCAGCAGGTCCACCGCGCCGTCAGGTCGTCCTCGATGAGCGAAGCGCGGACGCCGGCGTTGATCTCCTCGAGCCCCGCGCCCCACTCGAGATAGGCGAGCGTGTCGGAGTGCAGCAAAAGGTCGTCGCCGTCGCGCACGACCGCCGGCAGCGCACGCAGCCAGTCCAGGTGCGCGGGCTGCAGCCGGTCCTGGTCCTGCGGCTGGCCGCCGTTGATCAGCCAGCTGTTGGCGAAGCTGGGCCGCTCGGCGACCCCACCGGCCACCGGCGCGTCCCGGAAGTCGCGCATCCCTAACGCGAGCACCTCGTGGTTGCCGAGCAGGCCACCGACGTGCCCACCCGCCTCCTGCGCCTGCGTCTGCAGCCGCATCACCGCCTCCACGACGCCGACCCCGTCGGGGCCCCGGTCGAAGAAGTCGCCGAGGCACCACAGGCTCGCCTGGCCGCCCGCCCAGTCCCCGTCGCCGTCCACCAGCCCGGCGGTGGCGAGCGCCGCCAGCATCTGGTCGCGGTGCCCGTGCACGTCACTGATCGCGTAGCGCGCGCTGCTGGTCGGCATGGCCCCACTCTGCCACCCCTGCTGGGGGCCCGCCTCAGCTCGCCAGGATCAGGGCGCCGCCGACGACGGCCGCGAGCGTGAGCGCACCGAAGAGGGACACCCACAAGGCAGCCGGTATGCCGGTCAGTCGCGCCAGCTGGTCGGCATCACTCCCGCGCTGCTGCCCGCGGCGGCGGCCGTGGTGCAGCTCCAGCACCGCGCGCGGCCCGGCCAGGAGCAGGAACGCGGTCAGGGCGTGGGCGAACGCCGACTGAACCTGCGGGGACAGCCACCAGGTGACCGCGAAGACCAGGCAGCCGCAGACGAGCACGGACCACAGGCCGTACCAGTTGCGGATCTTCAGCAGCAGCAGGCCGAGCAGCACGACCACGCCCCAGAGCAGCGCGGCGGCGTGACGGGTGTCGAGCACGAGCGCCGCCCCCAGGCCCAGCAGGCTCGGTCCCAGGTAGCCGGCCGCGAGGGTCGCGACCATGCCGGGACCGGTGGGCCGTCCACGCGAGACGGTCAGCCCGGAGGTGTCGGAGTGCAACCGGATCCCGGTCAGCCCGCGCCCCACCGCGGTCGCGACGAGCGCGTGCGCCCCCTCGTGGGCGATGGTGACCAGGTGTCTGGTGCGCTGCCAGGCCGGCGACCAGAGCACGCACACGGCCGCGCACAGGGCCGCGGCGAGGACCACGCCGGTCGCGGGCCTCGGCGCGCTGCTCGTGACCGATTCCCAGATCCCGTCCACATACCTCCCTCGTCAGTGCGTCCTCGCCCGATGACAGCGCACCGCGCGTGAGCACCCGCGCAACCGCCGACACCGGTGGTGACGCCGCACACCGAGCGCGACCCGGTTCCTGCCCTGAAGGCCGCGCCAGAACCTATCGGCGCGTCACCAGACCGCGCACGTAGGCAGCCTGGCCCACGTGCTCGAGGTCATCGCCCAGCACGCTGACCAGCCGGACACCGAGGGTCACGGGCGGGTCCCAGGCGTCGTCCACGACACGGTCGAGGTCGTCGTCACGAAGCTCCCCGAGGTAGGCCATGGTCTGTGCCGCCACGTCCGCGTAGTAACCCGTCAACAAGTCGGCCGAGTCGGGCCGCACGGCGGCGACCTCCTTCTCGCCGTGCCCGTAGCCGGTGGCCGAGGTGTCGAACGGCAGCTGGAAACGCTCCGCCCAACCGCGGCTGGTCCAGACCTGCTCGGCCCCGGCCACGTCGGCGACGTGGTCGTCCTGGACGCGGGTGAGGTGCCACACGAGCCAGGCGATCGAGTTGGCCCGCGGCTCCGGCGAGGCAGCGAGCTGGTTGCTGTCGAGATCCTCCACCGCGGCCTTGACGAGCGGCTCGATCCGGCCGAAGGCCTCCCTGAGCAGTGCGCTGGTGTCCATGCCTCCGGTATAGCAGGCGGGCGTGGCACTCGCCCTGCGCGCTACCGGGTGTTCTCAGGCCCGGCGGTCGTCACGTGGCCCTTCATCCGATCGCTCGTCGAACCGCTCGCTCGTCCGGTCGCGGCCTTGCTCGTCGAAACGCTCGCCGGTGCGGTCGTTGCCTTGCTCGTCGAATTGCTCGCCGGTCCTGCCGTCCGTTGGCTCGGCGTGCCTCTCGGCCGACCTGTCACCGGTGGACGAGTCGGTGTCGGGGTCGATCTCGTCGGCACGTCGCAGCTGCTCCTGGTGTTCGGTGCGGGCACCCTCTGCCCTGACCTGGTGCATCTTCGCCTCGCCCTCAGCCTGCTCTGCCTGGGCGCGCTTCTCGTCGGCTTCGGCCCGGGTGCGGCGAGCGCGTGCCTCTGCCTCGTCGGCCTCGGCGGCTCGCAGGTCGACCGCAGGCGCTTGCGCCGAAGCCCTGTCGCGCAGCTCCGTCGCCTCCACGCGCCGACCCTCGATCTGCCGCCGTCGGGAGACGGCTACCGCGATCGCGATGAGTATCAGCACGACCACGACGATGATGATGATCCAACCGTAGGTGGGCACGGCGTCTCCTAGTCCTCGTTGGTGCATCCGTTCTGACGTGCTCGTTGGTGCTCTGACAGTACGCCACGCAGGGGCCCTTCAGAGGGATGCGGCGAGGTCTCGCACCGCGAGGATGGTGTCGGCCTCGTCGGCGGACTTGTCGGAGCGGTAGCGCACGACCCGCGCAAACCGCAGCGCGAGGCCACCCGGATAGCGGGTCGAGCGTTGCAACCCGTCGAAGGCGATCTCCACGACCTGCTCGGGTCGCACGGTGACGACGTGTGCGGAGCGGGACTCCTCCAGCTCGAGGAACCGCTCGGTCTGCCATCGGAGGACCTCGTCGGTCATTCCCTTGAAGGTCTTGCCGAGCATGACGAAGCCACCGTCCGGGTCGCGCGCTCCGAGGTGGATGTTGGACAGCCAGCCCTGCCTGCGGCCACTGCCCCACTCGACCGCCAGCACAACGAGGTCGAGCGTGTGCCGGGGCTTGACCTTGACCCACGCCGCGCCGCGCCGGCCGGCCTCGTAGGGCGCGTCCAGGGCCTTGACCACGACTCCCTCCTGTCCGCTGGACACCGCGTCCTCGAAGAAGCCGGACGCGGCGTCCGCCTCGTCGGTCAGCGTGCGTGGCACGACGAAGGCCGAAGGCACCGTGGCGTCGAGCCGCTCGAGTCGATCGCGCAGAGGCAGGTCGATGAGGTCCTCCCCGTCCAGATGCAGGACGTCGAAGAAGAACGGGGTGACCGTGTCGCTCGCCGCGTCGTCGCCGGCCAGGCGTCGCGCCGTGCGGGAGGCGGTCTCCTGGAAGGGCTTCGGCCGACCGGTGGCGTCGAGGGTCATCGCCTCCCCGTCGAGGATGACGTGCCGCGCACCGAGTCTCGCAGTCACCGCCACCACGTCGGACAGCCGCTCGGTGACCTCCTCGAGGCTCCGGGTGAAGATCCGCACCTCGTCACCGCGCTTGTGGACCTGGATGCGGATGCCGTCGAGCTTGGTGTCGACGCAGACCCCGGCGCCGACCCCCTCGCCGCGGTGGCCCTCGTGCGCACCGGCCCCACCCCGGCCGTCGGTGACCTTGTCGAACGCGGACGCCACGTCAGGGGCGCTCGCGGCCAACATGGGCCGCACGGGTTGTCCCACGGTGAGGCTGAAGTCGGCCACCGCGTCCGGGCCACCGGTCAGCGCGGCCAGAGCCACCGGCCCGGTTGCCCCACGCAGCATGACCGCGCGCCGCACGCTGGCCAGTGGCACATCTGCTGCGAGGGCGACGGCCTCGACCATCGCCGCCTCCAGCGCGCCCTGCCGCACGTCCCCGGAGACGAGTCCCCGCAGGAACCGCTGCTCGTCGGCGCTCGCGGCGCCGAACAACGCCGCCACCGCCTCGGTGCGCGCCGCGGCGGAGCCCCGCCCGGCGAGTGCCGCGATGGCCTCGAACTGCGCGTCCACCCCCGCAACCGTCAGGGAGGGCTCGGCCGCCGGGGGTGGCAGCTGCGCGAGACCCGCCCAGCCGACGCCGGTGCGCCGCTGGCGCAGCTCGCCGGCGAGGTAGGCCACGACCACCTCGACGTTCTCCGGCTCGGTGCGGCGCAGCAACTCGGTGAGCGCATCACGTTTCGTCAACCGGGAGCGGGTGGCGGCGACTTCGCGGGAGACGGCCACGACCTCGGCGAGGAGCATGACCCCATCCTGCCCGCCGCCCCCGACACCCGGCGCCGCTGGCGCCGGTGCTCGTGTCACCGCGTCACCGAACGGTGCCGTGCGCAAGGGCCAGGAAGGCACCAAGGGCGGTAGGCAGGCGAAAGGCCGACGGCCACGGCCGCACGCTGTGGCACGATGACGCGCGTGAGCACCACCACGGACCGCCCCGCTCCACCGACCGGCACGCCGGCCCTGCCGCTCCTCGTCCTCGGCCACGGCACCGAGCTGGCCAGCGAGCGGGGTGTCGAGTGCCCGGGAGACCTCCCGGCACCGTCCGACCCGGCGCTGGTCGAGCGCGCCCGGGCGGCGAAAGCCGCACTCGGCGACCGGGTGTTCGTGCTCGGACACCACTACCAGCGCAGCGAGGTCATCGAGTTCGCCGACGTCACCGGTGACTCGTTCAAACTGGCCAAGGAGGCAGCGGCGCGGCCGGACGCGCCATACATCGTCTTCTGCGGCGTGCACTTCATGGCCGAGTCCGCTGACATCCTGACCAGTGACGAACAGGCCGTGATCCTTCCGGATCTGGCGGCCGGCTGCTCGATGGCCGACATGGCCGACATCGGCCAGGTGGAGGACGCCTGGGACGACCTGGTCGAGCTCGGCGTCGCCGACGACGTGGTGCCGGTGACCTACATGAACTCCTCGGCCGCGATCAAGGCCTTCACCGGCCGGCACGGCGGCACGGTCTGCACCTCCAGCAACGCCCGCACGGCGCTCACCTGGGCCTTCGACAAGGTCGGCGGCGTCGGCGGCAGCGGCAAGGTGCTCTTCCTGCCCGACCAGCACCTCGGCCGCAACACCGCCCTCGACCTCGGGCTCGCGCTCGAGGACTGTGTCGTCCTCGACCCGCACCGACCCATGGGTGGCCTGACCCCCGAGCAGGTCCGGTCGGCCCGGATCATCCTCTGGCGGGGCCACTGCTCGGTGCATGGGCGGTTCAGCGTCGACGCCGTCGAGACCGCGCGCCGGGAGATCCCGGACGTCAAGGTGATCGTGCACCCCGAGTGCCGCCATGAGGTGGTCGCGCTCGCCGACGAGGTCGGTTCCACCGAGAAGATCATCAAGACCATCTCGGCGGCGCCCGACGGCACGTCCTGGGTCGTCGGCACCGAGCTCAACCTCGTGCAGCGACTGGCCCGGCAGTTCCCGAAGCAGCGGATCGCCTTCCTGGAGAAGAACGTCTGCTACTGCTCGACGATGAACCGGATCGACCTGCCGCACCTCGTGTGGGCCCTCGAGTCGCTCGTCGCCGGCCGGGTGGTCAATCGGATCGAGGTCGACCCGGACGTCGCGCACTGGGCGCAGGTCGCGCTCGACCAGATGCTGGCCCTGCCCGGCGGGACCGCCAAGGACTGAGACCCGTCGGCGGCGCGCTGCTCGGCGACGCGGCGGGCCCGCTGGCCGCCCGGCCCGTTCTCAGCCACCGGACCGGGTCCGGGCGCACCACCGCCCCGGAGCAGAATTGGCCCATGAGCCTCGACGTCGACCGCATCCGTTCCGCCTTCCCTGCCGTCTCCGACGAGGTGGCGTACTTCGACGGGCCCGGGGGTTCGCAGACTCCCGAGGTCGTCGGCCGTGCGGTGGCGGACACGATGGTGGCGGGCCTGGCCAACCGTGGCTCGGTGACCGCTGCCGAACAGCGCGCGGAAGCGGTGGTCCTCGCGGCCCGAGCGGCCGTCGCGGACCTGCTCGGTGCCGATCCTCGTGGCGTCGTGTTCGGCCGTTCGGCCACCCAGCTGACGATGGACATGGCGCGCACCCTGGCCAAGCAGTGGTCCCCCGGCGACGAGGTCGTCGTCTCCCGGCTGGACCACGACGCCAACATCCGGCCCTGGGTCATCGCCGCCGAGGTAGCTGGTGCGGTGGTCCGGTGGGCCGAGTTCGACCCGGACACGGGCGAGCTGCCCGTCTCGGCGGTCACCGGGCTGCTCGGTGAACGCACGCGCGTCGTCGCGGTCACCGGCGCCTCCAACCTGATCGGCACCCGACCCGACACGGCGGCGATCGGGCTCGCCGCGCACGACGTGGGGGCCCTGCTCTACGTCGACGGAGTGCACCTCACTCCGCACGCACCCGTCGACGTCGCCGAGCTGGGAGCCGACTTCTACACCTGCTCGCCCTACAAGTTCTTCGGTCCTCACCACGGGGTGCTGGCGGCTGCTCCCGAGCTGCTCGAGACGCTGCGGCCGGACAAGCTCATGCCCTCCACCGAGGTCGTCCCCGAACGCTTCGAGCTGGGCACGCTGCCCTACGAGGTCCTCGCGGGGACGACCGCGACGGTGGACTTCATCGCGGACCTGGTCCCCGGTGACGGCGACCGGCGGACGCGGGTGCTCGCGTCGATGGCCGCGGTCGAACAGCACGAGGACGCCCTGCTGGCTCGGCTGCTGAAGGGGCTGGCCGACCAGCCGCAGATCACCGTGCACGGACGAGCGAGGCGCCGCACGCCGACCGTCCTGATGACACATGCAGACCGTCCCGGGGACGAGGTCTACGAGCGCCTCGCCGCCGACGGGATCAACGCCCCGGCAGACCACTTCTACGCGCTGGAGGCCTCCCGGCACCTGGGACTGGGCGACGAGGGTGGCATCCGGGTCGGTCTCGCGCCCTACACGACCGAGGCCGAGGTCGACCGTCTGCTGGAGCGGCTCGCCGCGCTTTGACGATCAGGCGCCGGCGAACATCCCCTCGGCGTCCAGGGTGGGGTTGTGCTCGGTCGGCACACGCTCGCCCTCCGGCGGCGGCCCGGGCGGGGTGCCGTCACCGAACGGCCTGCCGCCCAAGGCTTCCCGGCCGTGCGGTGTCGCCCAGTTGGACAGGTCCGGGCCGTCGGGCACCACACCGGTCGGGTTCACGTCACGGTGCACGACGTAGTAGTGCCGCTTGATCTGCGCGAAGTCGATGGTGTCGCCGAAACCCGGCGTCTGGAACAGGTCTCGCGCGTAGGCCCACAGCACCGGCATCTCCGAGAGCTTGCTCCGGTTGCACTTGAAGTGCCCGTGGTAGACGGGGTCGAAGCGGGCCAGCGTGGTGAAGAGGCGCACGTCGGCCTCGGTGACGGTGTCGCCCACCAGGTAGCGGCGGCCCTCGAGCCGTTCGGAGAGCCAGTCCAAGGCGGCGAACAGGCGGTGGTACGCCTCGTCATACGACTCCTGGGTGCCGGCGAAGCCCGCCTCGTAGACCGCGTTGTTGACGTCGCGGTAGACCCGCTCGGAGACCTCCTCGATCTCCTCGCGCAGCGCCTCGGGGTAGAGCTGCGGGGCGCCCTCGCGGTGGAAGGCGGTCCACTGTGCCGACAGGTCCACGGTGATCTGCTTGAAGTCGTTGGTGACGACCTGCCCGGTGGGGATGTCGACGATGGCCGGCACGGTGATGCCGCGCGGGTAGCCGGGTTGCCGCTTCTCGTAGGCGTCCTTGAGCCGCGGGATGCGCAACACCGGGTCGAGGCCGTCGGGGTCGAGGTCGAAGGTCCAGCTGTTCGCGTCGTGGGTCGGACCGGCGAGGCCCATCGAGAGCGCGCCCTCCAGCCCGAGCAGCCGTCGGACGATGATGGCCCGGTTGGCCCAGGGGCAGGCCCGCGCCGCGACGAGCCGGTAGCGGCCCGCCTCGACCGGCCAGCCGCTGTTGCCGTCGCTGGTGATCCGGTCGTCGAGGTAACGCGTGTCCCGCTGGAAGCTCTCCTCGACGTATGCCGTGCTGGTGTCCTTGGCCATACCCCGAACCTACGTCATCGGCCGAGGCGGTCGAGCAGCACGGCCTCGGCCAGGCAGACCCGCTCGAACTCCCCGAGGTGCAGGCTCTCGTTGGCACCGTGCGCCCGGGTGTCGGGGTCCTCGACGCCGGTCACCAGGATCGCGGCGTCCGGGAACCTCTCCGCGAACGCGGCCACGAACGGGATCGACCCGCCCACGCCGATGTCGACCGGCGGCACGCCCCAGGCGTCCTCGAAGGCGGCGCGTGCCTGGTCATAGATCGGGCCCTCCGCCTGCGCGGCGAAGCCCTCGCCCTCGTCGTCGAGCCGGACGTCCACGTGCACCCCCCACGGCGCATGCTCGCGCAGGTGTCGCTCGAGTGCCTCGTATGCCGTCCGCGGACTCTCGTCCGGAGCGATCCTCATCGAGATCTTGGCCCGGGCCGACGGCACCAGGGTGTTGGAGGAGGTGTCGACCGAGGGTGCGTCCAGCCCGATCACGGTCAGCGACGGCTTGGTCCACATCCGTGAGAGCAACGAGTCGGTACCGATCGTCTGGACGCCCTCGAGCAGGCCGGCGTCGCGCCGCAGCTGGTCCTCGGTCATCTCCAGCTCGGCGGCGTGGCCCGATCTCAGCCCGGCCACGGCGACGTTGCCCTCGTCGTCGTGCAGGCTGGCGAGCAGTCGCGTCAGCGCCATGATGCCGTCGGGCACCGCGCCGCCGAACATGCCGCTGTGGATGGAGTGGTCGAGCGCGCGCACCTCGACGACCACCCGCACCATGCCCCGCAGGGTGGTCGTGAGCGCCGGGGTGCCGATGTCCCAGTTGGTGGAGTCGGCCAGCACGATCGCGTCGGCGCGCAGCCGCTCGCCGTGCCGCTCGAGGATGGTGGCCAGGCTGTCCGACCCGACCTCCTCCTCGCCCTCGACGAAGATCGACACGCCCACGGGAAGGCCCCCGGCGTGAGCGCGCAGGGCCGCGACGTGCGCCATGATCCCGGCCTTGTCGTCGGCCGCGCCCCGGCCGTAGAGGCGGCCGCCGCGCTCGGTGGGTTCGAACGGCGGGCTGTCCCAGTCGGCGTCGTCCCCCGGCGGCTGCACGTCGTGGTGCGCGTAGAGCAGGATCGTCGGCGCGCCCTCGGGTCCGTCGAGGTGACCGATCACGGCCGGCCGGCCGCCCTCGCGGACGATCTCCACCACGAGCCCCTCTGACTCGAGCAGCTCGGCCACGGCGGAGGCGCTCTGGTCGACGAGACCCTGGTCGAACGAGTCGAGTGACACGCTGGGGATGCGGGTCAGCGCCTCGAGGTCCCGGCGCACGGTCGGCATCAGGCCACGCACGCGCCCGCGCAGGGTGCTCAGCCGCGCGGCGTCGTCGGTCAGGTCGGTCTTGCTCGCGTCGTCGGTCACGTTCGCGAGACTACTGCGGCGCGTCGTCGGGCGACGGCGGTGGGAGCGGCGGTGAGCACACGACATACAGTGTGCTTCGTGTTTGGACGCAAGAAGACTTCCGAGGCCGAGGCCGACAGCAACCCGGTCGAGCGGCCGGGGGCCAAGAACCGTCCGACGCCCAAGCGGCGCGCGCAGGAGGCTGCTCGCAAGCAGCCCCTCGTGCCGACCGACCGCAAGGCTGCCGGCAAGACCGACAAGGCCAAGGCGCGCGAGGAGCGGGTCAAGCGGCGCGAGGCGATGATGCGGGGCGACGAGCGCTACCTGCCCGCTCGCGACAAGGGTCCGATCAAGCGATTCATCCGCGACACCGTCGACTCCCGCTGGAACATCGGAGAGTTCCTGCTGCCGCTGATGGTGGTCGTGCTCGCGCTCGCCTTCGTCAGGAACGCGACCACGCAGTTCCTCGTGCTGGTCCTCGTCTACGGCATCGTCGTCATCGGGGTGGTCGACGCCTTCTTCCTCTGGCGCCGCATCAGGAAGCGGATCGAGGAGAGGTTCCATGAGGCGCCGCCCCGCGGTTCGATGATGTATGCCGTGATGCGCTCGTTCCAGATGCGCCGCTCGCGGATGCCCAAGCCCCAGGTCGAGCGCGGAGACAAGCCCCGCTGACGCGGCGGTCGACATGGACGCCACCAACGCCTTTGCCACGGGCAGCGGATCGTGGTTGTCGCGGCTCGGCAACCTGCGCAACGTGGTCCGGCAGGAGGTGGTGGCGCGCCAGCTGACCGCGCACCTGCCGATGCCGTCGGGCGCCAGCGCGATCGACGTGGGCTCGGGCCAGGGCACGCAGGCGATCCGGTTGGCGCGGGAGGGTTTCGAGGTCACCGCGGTCGAGCCGGAACCGCGGATGCGCGAGGCCTGTGCGGAGGCGCTCGAGGACGAGACTCCTGCGGTCCGCGCCCGGGTCGACCTCCGCGCGGGGGGCATCGGTGATCTCGCGGACGTGGCCGATCCGGGCGGCTACCAGGTGGTGCTGTGCCACGGGGTGTTGATGTACCTCGACTCCCCCGTCGTGGCGCTGACCGAGCTGGCCGGGCTCGTCGCGGCCGGCGGGACACTGTCGGTCCTCACCCGCAACGCCGAGGCGCTGGCCTGGCGCCCTGCCGCGCGGCACGACTGGCGCGGGGCCCTCGAGCTGCTGGACGAGGTCGATCGTGCAGACCGGGAGCACCGTTCACCGGTCTACCGCAACGAGATCGGGGTTGACGCCCGGGCCGACTGGCGTGAGGGGTTGGAGGACCTGTTGCGCTCGTCCGGGCTCGCCCTGGAGGCGTGGTACGGCGTGCGGATCGCGAGCGACAACGTGCCGGTCGAGGAGTCCTTTCCGCAGGACCCCGAGCAGGCGCGGGCCCTGCTCGACCTCGAGGAGCGGTTCGGGCGCACCGACCCCTACCGCAGGATGGGCACCTTGATGCACCTGGTCGCCCGGCGGCCGTGGCCGTCGACGACGACACTGCTCTGACCCTCGCACGCGGCCGCGCCGCTGGGGCGGGACACAATCCGCGGACCCGTGAACTCTGCACGCGGATCGGCCGCTCAGGCGGGCACAGTCCGCGGACCCGTGAACTCTGCATGGGTCCGCGCCGACCTAGTCAGCCAGCTCGCCGAAGGAGGCGGGCGCGCGGGTCAGGGCGTAGGTCGCGAAGTGCAGGCGGGACACCGCTCCCTGCTCGTCGCGGGTCACCTCGAGCAGCTCACCACGCTCGCGCCCCTCGACCGCACGGAAGCGACCGGTCCCATCAGCCTCGAACCGGGTCTCCGCCAGGGGCCCCGGCAGCGCGGGCAACCGGGACCACAGCTGGCCGTCCCGCACCTCCAGGACGATCTCCTCGCCCTCGGACCACCAGCTGCCGAGGATCCCGTCGAGGGCCGGCTGCGGACGTGACGGGGTCCACGGCGTGGCCGGAGTCGGTTCGGCGTCCAGGACGGCGGTGACCAGGTCGGTGGCCAACGCCACCGGATCGGCGCCGGCAGTGGTGTTGGCGAAGACGACCGCGCCCACCTTGTCCTTGCGGCGCACGCGGAGCCCGGTGACGTAGCCCGGCATGGCGCCGCCGTGGCCCGCCAGCACGCGATCACCGGCTCGCTGCAGGTCGTAGCCGAGTCCGTAGGCGCGCGACCAGCCCTCCAGGTCGGTCATGATCAGGGGCCGGCACATCTCGTCGACCGTGTCGCGGGACAGGACGTCCGGGTCCGGGTCGGCGACGAAGGCGGCATAGCGCGCCAGGTCGGCGACGGTGCTCCACAGGCCACCGAGCGGAGCCGTGGCCCTGAGCTCGAAGAGCGGCTCGCGCCTCGCGACCCGGCTGTGCGGGTGCACCGAGTAGCCGTGCGCGCGACGTGCGTCGTCGGGAGTCAGGCCGCTGTGCGCCATCCCGAGGGGTTGCAGGACGCGGCGTGTCACCGACTCCTGCCACGAGCAACCCTCGAGACGCTCGACGACCTGGCCGAGCAGGGCATACGCGAGGTTGGAGTAGTGGAACGCGAAGTGTGGTGGAAGCACCCGCTCGGCCTGCCCCAGCTCCCGCAGCAGGCGCTCCTCGTCCGGCGCGTCCAGGCTCTCCCAGATCCGGCCGACGGGTTCGCGCTGCAGCCCTGAGGCGTGGGCGAGCATCTGGCGGATCGTGATCGTCCCGTGCGCCGTCCCGGGCAGGTGCGTCGACAACGGGTCGTCGAGGCGCAGCTTGCCCTCGTCACGCAACGCCATGACCAGCACCGCGGTGAACGTCTTGGTCACCGACCCGATCAGGTACTGCGTGTCGTCGGTGGCAGGTTCGGGTTCGGGTTCCAGCCGGGCCGACCCGACGTGGGACGACCACACCAGCTCTCCGTCGCGGACCAGTCCGGCGCTCAGTCCCGGTGTGCGCCAGTCGCGCTGGGCGTTCGCGGCGAGCCGATCGAGCGTGCTGCGGGTGGCCTCCCCCAGGCCGCTCACTCGGCCGGCCGCAGGCTCATGGGCCCGTAGACCACCGTGCCGTCCTCATGGAGGGTCACCGACTCGACACCGGCGTCGGCGAGCGCACGCCATTCCTCACCGATCCAGCTCTCCGCGTCGCCCTGGGAGGGGAACGGGCCACCGCCCAGCTTCTCGCGGTCGGCGAGCTCCTTGCCCTCGGCGTCCTGGAAGGTCCACGTCCACGCAGTGCTCATGCGCTCAGCCTAGGGGGACGCTGCAACCAACTCGACGCGGATGACTGCGGCCCTCACGAGGCGTGGCGCCCGGGCCCGGCGGTGCTTCCGCCGGACTTGTCGGTCACCCCGGCGGAATCGAAGGTTGCGACCTCGCGCAACAGTCGAGCGGCGGACTGCACGAGCGGCACGGCCAGGGCGGCGCCGCTGCCCTCTCCGAGGCGCAGACCGAGGTCGACCAGCGGATCGAGCCCGAGGTGGGCCAAGGCGGCGCTGGCGCCGGGCTCGACCGAGCGGTGGCCCGCGATCCAGTAGCCGGCCGCGTCGGCGCAGAGGGCCTGCGCCACCAACGCGGCCGAGCACGCGATGACGCCGTCGAGCACGACCGGTGTCCGGTGCGCCGCGGCGGCCAGCAGGTAGCCCAGGAGGGCCGCGTGCTCGAGACCCCCGACCGCGGCGAGCACCCGCAGCGGGTCGGTGCCGACATCATCGGTGGCCAGCCCGTTCACGCGGATGGCACGGCCGACGACCTCGGTCTTGCGGGCGTGGGTGGCATCGTCGATGCCGGTGCCCCGGCCGGTCACGTCGGCGGCCGGCGCCCCGGTGAGGACGCTGGTCAGCGCAGCCGATGCCGTCGTGTTGGCGATCCCCATGTCACCCGTGACCAGCAGCCGGTGTCCTTGCGCCACCAGCGCACCGGCGACCTCGATGCCCACCTCGACCGCCGCGAGCGTCTGCTGCGGTGTCATGGCGGGACCTCGTGTCATGTCAGCAGTCCCCCGAGCGACCTTGCGCGCGAACAGATCCGGCGCGTCAGGCACCTCGCCGGCCACGCCCACGTCCACGACCACGACCCGGGCGCCGATCTGCCGGGCCAACGCGTTGACCACGGCACCTCCGGCCAGGAAGTTGCCCACCATCTGCAGCGTGACCTCCTGCGGCCACGGCGTCACGCCCTGGGCATGCACTCCGTGGTCGCCCGCGAAGACGGCGATGGCGACCGGCTCGGGCAGCGGTGGTGGGCACTCGTCATACATCCCGGCCAGCCGGCTGCCCAGGGTCTCGAGTGCCCCCATCGAGCCGGGTGGCTTGGTGAGCAACCCCTGTCGTTCTTCGGCGGCCCGCGCCGCCTGCGCCGAGACCGGGACGATCGCGGTGAGGGTGGTGTCGAGCAGCGACGGGCGGTTCTCTGTCAGGGGCACGCGGCCATCATGCCCCAGGGCGAGCCATCGGCAGGGCCGTCACCACCGCTGGGGAGTTGTGACGGGGTGATCGCCCCATCGTGCCTCCCCGAAATCGGCGCCGGGGCGTGGTGGCGGGGATAGCGTGCACGCCATGAGCGATGACGCGTTGCCCACGCCCCTGCCCGCCCTCGACGAGTCGTGGACCCGGGCGCTGTGCGTCGTGGCGCACCCGGACGACCTCGAGTACGGCACCGCGGCCGCGGTGGACAAGTGGATCCGTCAGGGCAAACAGGTGACCTACCTGCTGGCGACCCGGGGCGAGGCGGGAATCGACGGGATGCCACCGACGCAGTCCGGCCCGTTGCGTGAGCAGGAGGAGCGCGACGGTGCGGCGGCCGTGGGGGTCGACGTCGTCGAGTTCCTCGACCACCGTGACGGCGTGGTCGAGTACGGCCTCCCGTTGCGCCGCGACATCGCGAGGGCCGTGCGGACCCACCGGCCGGATGTGGTCTTCTCGGTCACCCATCGGGAGGCGTTCGATGGGGGCTTCGCCAACCAGGCCGACCACCGGGCAGTCGGGCTCGCCGCGCTCGATGGTGCCCGGGACGCCGGCAACCGCTGGATCTTTCCCGAGCTGGTCGACGAGGGGCACGAACCGTGGCCGGGCGTGCACCACGTCTGCTTCGCCGGCTCGCCGGTGCCGACGCACGGTGTGGACGTGAGCGGCCACCTCGAGGCGGCGGTCGCCTCCCTGGCCGCGCACCGCGAGTACCTCGCGGGCCTGGCGGCCGACTATCCCGCGCCCGAGGAGCTGCTCGACGGCATGCTGTCCGCCGGCGGCAAGACCCTGGCCGTGCGGCACGGTCTCCTCTTCGAGGTCTTCTCCGTGTGAGACTCGGGGGCATGCGTTCCGAGCTGCAGACCTACCGGACCGGCGACAGCGACATGGTGCTCGACCTCACCGACGACTGCGCGTCGTTCGTGAGCCGTGAGGGCGACGGACTCCTGCACGTCTTCGTGCCGCACGCCACCGCGGGGATCGCGATCCTCGAGACGGGCGCCGGCAGCGACGACGACCTCCTGGCGGCCCTGCGCGACCTGCTGCCGGCCGACGACCGCTGGCGGCACCAGCACGGCACGCCGGGGCACGGCCGCTCGCACGTCATGCCGGCCCTCATCCCGCCGTATGCCACCGTGCCCGTCGAGGGTGGCCGGCTCGCTCTCGGCACGTGGCAGAGCATCTGCCTGGTTGACCTCAACGTCGACAACGAGGAACGCCGGGTCCGGCTGTCGTTCCTGGCCGGCTGACCGGGCAGTCAGCCGCGCCCCACGCCGAAGCGTTCGAGCCGCGCGTCCGCGAACCCGAGCTCCGACCAGGCCCCTGCGTAGCTGAGGACCGCGATCCCACTGGTGGGAAACCCCTCGGACATGTGCTCGTGGGCGATCGTCGACCCCTTGCCGTCCGCGAGCAGGCTGGCGAGCGAAGGGAGTCCGGGAGCATGGCCCACCAGCAGGACGACATTCGCGTCCTCCGGCGCGTCGTGAAGCACCTCGAGCAACGCCTCGGGACTGGCGTTGTAGATCCGACGGTCGTGCCGCACCTCGGCCTCCGAGCACCCCGCAGTGGCCACCGCGTCGCACGTCATCGTGGTGCGGACCGCCGGTGAGCACAGCACCTCGTCGGCGCCGTAGCCGTGCTCGGCGATCCACCGGCCGGCCGCCTTGGCGTCCCGCACCCCGCAGTCGGTCAGCTTCCGCTCGGCATCCACCCCGCTGCCCTGCTCGGCCTTCGCGTGGCGCAGGAGGATGAGCGTCCGGTCGTGGCTGGCGCGCGTCATACCTCGAGCATGCCGCGACCGGGCAGCTTTGTCATGCCTCGGCGGTCGGCTCGTCAGCCCTCCAGGCCGATCAGGCGCGACAGCGCGTCGGTGTCGAGGTGCTCCTCGACCGCGTCGGCGAGCCGGTCGAGCATCGCCTCCCGCCGCTGTGCGAAACCCGGAGCGTCGGCCAGCGGACGCCACCGCAGACCGGCCTGTCGCCCGACGGCCCGGAGGAACGCGCGGCGGAAGGCGTCGTTCTCCAGCGTGCCGTGCCAGGTCGTCCCCCAGACGCTGCCGACCCGCCACCCGTCCAGGAACCGTTCGCGCGAATCCCCCACGGTGTCCGGTACTGCGGCTGACGGGTGGAGCCGCGTTGTCCCGTGGTGGATCTCGTATGCCGTCACGGCCGTCCCGCGCCACTCCCCCCGTGGCGCCCCCAACTTCTTGACCGCTTCGAACCGCACCGTCGTCGGCAGGAGGCCCAGGCCGGGCACGCTTCCGCCCGAAGGTGATTCGACACCGTCTGGATCCTCGATCGTCCGGGCGAGCATCTGGTAGCCGCCGCAGATACCCAGCACCGGACGGCCCTCCGCGGCCCGCCGAGCCAACGCCCGGTCGAGGCCGCGCGACCGGAGCCAGGACAGGTCGGACACCGTGGCGCGCGAGCCCGGCAGGACCACCAGGTCGGCCCGGGCCACCGCGTCGGGGTCCGCCACCACCCGGACGTCGACGCCGGGCTCGGCGGCCAGCGCGTCGACGTCGGTCGTGTTGGAGACCCTCGGGAACCGCACCACGACAACGGTCATCGTCGGGCCGGGCCGTGTCGCGGCGGCAGCCGGCTCGGATGCGCCCTCGGAGTCGGCGCCGGACCACCCCGCCACGGCGAGCGAGTCCTCACCGTCCAGCCACACGTCATACAGGAACGGCAGGACACCGAGCACGGGGCGTGAGGTGCGTTCCTCGAGCATCGACAGACCGGGCCGGAGCAGGTCGAGGTCGCCACGGAACTTGTTCACGATCCATCCGCGGACGTGGGCCCGGTCCGCCGGGTCGAGCAGGCCGAGCGTGCCGTACATCGCGGCCAGGACGCCCCCTCGGTCGATGTCGCCCACGACCACGACGGGCAGGTCGGCCGAACGGGCCAGGCCGAGGTTGACGTAGTCGCCCTCGCGCAGGTTGACCTCGGCCGGGCTGCCGGCCCCCTCGGCGATGACGACGTCGTAGCGGCCCGCCAGGTCGCGGTAGGCCTCGAACGAGCGCTCCGCGAGAACGCGCCGGTTCGTCGCCCACTCCCCCGCCTCGAGCTCGCCGTGGGGCCGGCCCATCAGCACCACGTGCGAGCGCAGGTCGGAGCCCGGCTTCAACAGCACCGGATTCATCGCCGCCTCCGGGGTCGCCCGGGCGGCCACCGCCTGCAGCCACTGGGCCCGACCGATCTCCGAACCGTCCGGGCAGACCATCGAGTTGTTGGACATGTTCTGACTCTTGAAGGGAGCGACACGCACCCCCTCCCGCGCCAGCCACCGGCACAGCCCCGCGGTCACCAGGCTCTTGCCCGCGTCCGAGGTCGTCCCGGCGACCAGCAGTCCTCCGCCGCCACGACCCACGCGTGCCTCCTCCTCGAGACGCCTTTGACACCCCGCCGACCACGTGGGACGGTTCGATCACCGAAAGCCTGTGATCAGGGGAAGCCGGTCGAAGTCCGGCGCTGACCCGCAACCGTAGGCCGTGTCCCGTGGTGTGACCACCCGGGGCCGGCAAGCCGGAGCACCTGCCACTGGCCCTCGGCTCCAACATCAGATCCGTCGTGGAACGCGGACCGGAGTCAGAGATTCGGGCGGGCCCCAGGGTCCCGTCCCGCGCCTCACTCACCGGCCGTGAGGAGGAATGCACATGTCAGTTGCCACCACTGCCGCCCCCGTCCGGAAGGCCCGGGCAGGCCACCCGTTCGTGATCCTGCTCGTCGCAGCCGCGCTCGCGGCGCTGTTCACCATGCTGCTCGCGCCGGCCGGCCCGGCCCACGCCGCGGCCTACCGCTACTGGGGCTACTACCAGCTCAAGGACGGGGCATGGGCCTTCGCCAGCAAGGGGCCCGCCGAGCTCACCCCCAAGGACGGCTCTGTCGACGGCTGGCGCTTCGCCGTCACCGGCGCGAGCAAGGACGTCCGCGACCCGCGGGCGACTCCGAGCTTCGGAGAGATCTGCGGTGACACCGCAGCCGTCGACGGCAAGAAGCGCGTGGGTGTCGTGATCGACTACGGGCGGCCTGCCGACGGTTCGGCCGGCGCCAAGCCTCCTGCCGCCGTGGCCGAGTGCGCGCAGGTCGACGAAGCGGCCCACGGTGACGAGGTGCTGGCTTCGGTCGCCGACGTCCGCGCGCAGAAGGGCCTGGTGTGCGCCATCAACGCCTATCCCGCCCAAGGCTGCGGCGAGGAGGTCAAGGACGTGTCTGCCGCGGCCAAGAAGCCCGACACGCCTGTCCAGCTCACGGTCGCCGGCAAGGCGGCGAGCACACCCGCGCCGTCCACCGACGCCACGTCCACGGCGACGTCGACCGCCGCGTCAACCGCCGGAGCGGTGCCGAGCAGCAGCCCCAGCAGCGACAACGCATCCGTCCAGGCCAGCGCGTCCCAGGACCGGTCCGACGAGGGCTCCGGCACGGGGACCGGCACGTGGGTCGGTGTCGGGGTCGTCATCCTGGCAGTGCTCGCCGTGGGCGCCGTCGCGCTGCGCCGCCGCCAGCAGCCCTGAGGCGACGATCCCGTGCTGTCCGCTGCCGACCGGCCCACCCTCGCGCGACTGCTCCACCCTGTCGCGTGGTGGGTCTGGGCCGTCGGCCTGGCCGCGGCCGCGTCACGCACCACCAACCCGTTCCTGCTGCTGCTGGTCATCGCGGTCGCGGCCTGGACGGTGTTGGAGCGCCGGGAGATCGGCGGTTCGAACGCGTTCGCGGTCTTCCTCGCGATCGGCCTGCTCGCCATCGTGCTGCGGCTGGCCATGGTGGCGGTGCTGGGCGGTGGGGTGACCGGCCGTGTGGTGCTCGTCCGGCTCCCGGAGGTGCCGCTGCCCGACTGGGCCGCCGGCGTGCGGATCGGCGGCCCCGTCACCGCGGAGGGGCTGCTGTCCGCTGCCTACGAGGGCCTGCGGCTCGCCGCGATCCTGGCGTGCCTCGGCGCCGCCAACGCGCTCGCGAGCCCGCGCCGGCTGCTGCGCTACGTGCCCGCCACCCTGTATGACGTGGGCACGGCGGTCGTGGTGGGCCTCACCTACGCGCCGCAGATGGTCGAGGACGCGGGCCGCGTGCGGGCCGCGAGACGCCTTCGAGGACACTCCGGTCGGGGGCTGCGCGAGCTCGCGCACCTCGCCGTGCCGGTGCTCGAGGGAGCCCTCGAACGCTCGCTCGACCTCGCCGCGTCGATGGAGTCGCGCGGCTACGGCCGCTCCGTGCACCGCACCGCCCGGTCGAGGCGCGCGGGAAGTCTGCTCACGATGGTCGGCCTGCTGGGTGTGGTGGCCGGTCTCTACGGCCTGCTCGACGGGTCGACCCCTGCCTTGCTCGGGCTACCGCTGCTGGTTGTCGGCGTGCTGCTGGCCGGGGCCGCGCTGCTGGTGGGCGCACGGCGGGACCGCCGGTCCGCCTACCGGCGCGACCCGTGGGGGCTGCCCGAGTGGGTCGTGGTGGTCACGGGCGTGGTGCCCGCCGTCGTCCTGGTCGTCGGCAGCCAGCAGGCGTGGGAGGGACTCGTCCCGGTCCAGGTGCCGCTGACCTTCCCCGCGCTCCCGATCCTCGCCGTGGCGGCGGTCCTCGTCGCAGCCCTCGCGTCGGTCCTCGCGCCCCTGCCGCCCCAGCGTGCGGCACTCGACGCGGCGCGTGCGGCGAGGCCGGCTGTCCCCTCCGACACAATGGTGCCCTCATGATCGAGTTCCGCGACGTCAGCGTGCGTTTCGAGGGTCGGCTCCAGCCGGCCATCGACGGTGCGACCTTCGTGGTCCCGGAGGGCGAGCTCGTCCTCGTCGTCGGGCCCACGGGCAGCGGCAAGACCACCCTGCTGCGTTGCGTCAACGGTTTGGTCCCGCACTTCACCGGCGGCGCACTCGCCGGTCACGTCGTGGTGGGTGGACGGGACACGCGCGACCACCGGCCGCGCGACCTCGCCGACCTGGTGGGCGTCGTCGGGCAGGACCCGGCAGCGGCCTTCGTCACCGACACGGTGGAGGAGGAGCTCGCCTACGGCATGGAGACCATGGGGCTCGACGCGGCCAGCATGCGCCGCCGGGTGGAGGAAACGCTCGACGTTCTCGGGCTCGCCGACGTCCGTCACCGCAACCTGCGGGACCTGTCGGGCGGGCAGCAGCAGCGGGTCGCCATCGGGGCGGTGTTTGCCGCTGGGCCGCGCGTCCTCGTCCTCGACGAGCCCACCTCCGCACTGGATCCCGTTGCCGCAGAAGAGGTCCTGGCCGCCCTCCACCGACTGGTCTACGACCTCGGGGTCACCGTGGTCCTCGCCGAGCACCGACTCGAACGCGTGATCCACCATGCTGACCAGGTCCTGCTCGTCCGCGACGGGCGGGTCTCTCCGTTGCTGGCGCCGGCGGACGCCATGACCGCATCGACGATCTTCCCACCGGTCATCGGGCTCGGCCGGCTGGCGCGCTGGACACCTCTGCCGCTGTCGGTTCGCGACGCGCGACGCCAGGCGTCCTCGCTGCGCGAGCGACTCGCGGACGCCAGACCCGCGCCGGTGACCGCAGCACCGACCAGGAAGGCCGACCCGCCGTCTGCGACGAGTGCGCGTCGGCGGCCGGGTGCGAACGGCGGACCTCCCGCCGAGTCCAAGGATCTCGTCGTGCGGCGCGGGCTGGTCACTGCGCTGCGTGGCCTCTCGCTGACGCTCGAGCCCGGCTCCGTGACGGCGTTGATGGGCCGCAACGGCGCGGGCAAGTCCACCCTGCTCGGTGCCCTGTCCGGGCAGCTCCAGCCGACCGGCGGCCGGGTGACGGTGAGCGGCCTGGTGCCGCACGAGACCCCGCCACGCGAGTTGGTGCGTCGCGTCGGCATGGTGCCGCAGGACGCCGGAGTGCTGCTCTACGCGGATTCGGTCGCCGCCGAGTGCCGCAGCGCCGACCGGGATTTCGGCGTTCCCGTCGGCACCACGGCGGCGCTGCTGGCCACGATCGGCGGCCCGATCGACACCGGCACCCACCCTCGCGACCTGTCCGAGGGCCAGCGACTCTCCCTGGCGCTCGCCATCATCCTGGCCGGCGAGCCCGGCCTGCTGCTGCTGGACGAGCCGACCCGCGGGCTGGACTACCAGGCCAAGTCCAGGCTGGTGCGCCTCCTGCGCGACCTCGCCTCGCGCGGGCACACCGTCCTGATGGCCACGCACGACGTCGAGATGGCGGCCGAGGTGTCCGACCGGGTGGTGATCCTCGCGGAGGGCGACGTGGTGGCCGACGGGCGCACGCACGACATCCTGGCGGGCTCACCGGCCTTCGCACCGCAGGTCGCCAAGATCGTCCACCCGCTGCCGTTCCTGACCGTGGCCGAGGTGGAGGCCGCGTTGGAGGCCGCGTCGTGAGCGGCGACGACGGCGTGAGGACCCGAGCGAGGCACGAGCGAGGCCCGGAGCGCCGAGGAGCGCGAACATCGGGCGTGAGCGGCGACGACGGCGTGAGGACACGAGCGAGGCACGAGCGAGGCCCGGAGCGCCGAGGAGCGCGAACATTCGACATGACCTTGGGCGCAGCGACGGCCCGGCGGCTCGAGCCGATCCGGCTGCACTGGCCGAGCACGGTGTCGCTCGGACTGGTCAGCGGTGTCGGCATCATGGCGTTCGGCTGGCCCTTCCTCGTCTCGCCCGACTCCGGGCTCGCCCACGGCCAGGACGCGCCCTGGCTGTTCGGCGTGCTCCTCGGACTGCTCGCCCTGGTCGTCCTCGCCGAGATCGCCACCGGCGGACTGGACGCGAAGACGATCGCGGTGCTCGGCGTGCTCGCCGCGACGGGAGGCGCACTACGTGTCCTGAGTGCCGGCACCGCCGGCCTCGAACCGGTCTTCTTCCTGCTGGTGCTCGCCGGCCGGGTCCTCGGCAAGGGCATGGGGTTCGTGCTCGGGGTGCTGGCCATCATCACCGGCGCGTTCCTCACCGGCGGGGTGGGCCCGTGGGCACCGTTCCAGATGATCGCGGCCGGGTGGGTGGGCCTGGGGGCTGCGTTGCTGCCCCGCGCCTCGGGGCGGGTCGAGCTGGGCCTGCTCGCGGCATACAGCCTGGTGGTCGGCCTCCTCTACGGCGCGGTGATGAACCTCTGGTTCTGGCCCTTCATGGGTCCGACGGCTCCCCCGGGCGCCGGGTTCGTGCCGGGCGACGGCGTGCTCGACAACCTCCACCACTACGTCGTCTTCTACGTCGCCACCTCGTTGGGCTGGGACGTGCCGCGATCGATCCTGACCGCTGCGCTGGTGCTGGTGGCAGGTCGCCCGATCCTCGGTACGCTCCGACGTGCAGTCCGACGCGCATCCTTCGACGCGAACGTCGGCTTCACGGAGTCGTCCAAGGAGTCGTTCAAGGAGTCACGGTGACCACCACGCTCGTCCTCGGCGGGGCCCGCAGCGGCAAGAGCCGGCACGCCGAGAGCCTGTTGACCGGGCAGTCCGGCGTCCACTACCTCGCCCCCGGTCCGCTGCCAAACCGTGAGGTCGACCCCGAGTGGGCCGATCGTGTTGCCGCACATCGAGACCGGCGCCCGGCCGGTTGGCGCACCGTCGAGACGACCAACCTGAGCGGAGCGATCATCGCGGCGCGCGGTCCGGTCCTCGTGGACTGCCTCTCCACCTGGGTCGCCTCGTTGATCGACGAAATCGGCGCCTGGGACGACCCGGCGCGCGCCACCAAGCACCTCGAGTCGCGCACCGCCGAGTTCCTGGTCGCGTGGACCTCGGTGCCCTACGACCTGGTCGCGGTGTCCAACGAGGTCGGTATGGCGGTCGTGCCCGCCACCGCCTCGGGTCGCCTGTTCCGCGACGGGCTGGGCCGGGTCAACGCCGCGGTCAGCGCCGCCAGCGATCAGGTCCACCTCGTCATCGCGGGGCGCGTGATGGACCTCTCGTCGCTGCCGGTGGTCGCGGACGTCTCCGGGTTCGCGGATGCCTGACCCGCGCCGGCCGCTCGATGGGTGACGCGCTGCGCCTGGCCTTCGGCACCCTGACGGCCGTCCCCGTCCCTCCTCCCCGCGACCTGGGACGCTCCGTCGCCGGTCGCGCGATGGCGCTCGCGCCATTCACGACGCTTCCCGCGCTCGTGCTGCTCGGTCTGTGGGGCTGGGCCGTGCTGGCCCTCGGCGCCTCGCCGCTGGTGGCGGCTGCCCTCCCGCTCGTGGTGCTCTCGCTGCTCACCCGCGCGATGCACCTGGACGGGCTGGCGGACACGGCGGACGGGCTCTCCGCCTCCTACGACCGCGCCCGGGGCCTCGAGGTGATGCGGCGCAGCGACATCGGGCCGAGCGGAGTGGCCGCCGTCGTCCTCGTGCTGGTCGTCGAGTTCGCTGCTCTTGCCGAGGTGTTCGCTGGGTGGTCCGGTCTCGTGCTCGGTGCCCTCGCCCTCGTCGCCAGCCGCCAGGTGCTGGCGTGGGCGTGTGCGCGCGGTGTGCCGGCCGCTCGGCCGGAGGGCCTCGGCGCCACCGTCGCCGGGTCGGTCCCGCGTGCCCTCGCCGGCGGCGCGACCCTTGCGCTGCTGCTGGTGGCGGGCGCGGCCACCTTCGCGGTCGGGACGGGATGGTGGCGCGGACCGGTTGTCGTGGCGGCCGCGCTGCTCGCGGGGGCGGCCGTCATACGACGTGCGGTCAGTCGGTTCGGCGGGATCACCGGCGACGTCCTCGGCGCGACGGTCGAGGTCTCCTTCGCGGTGTCGCTGACCGCCGCGGCCCTGCTGACCTGAGTCGCCTGGTCTGCTCTGTCGCCGGGCCGAGTCCACGAACCCGCGAACTTCGCACGCCACCAGCCGGCCAGAGCGGGCCGAGTCCACGAACCCGCGGACTTCGCACGCGGGTGTCCCGGTCAGGGGGCGAGGCGCACCAGGGAGGTGTCGAAGTGGTTGAGCCGGCGCGGTGATCCGTCGTCGTCCACAACCACGATGTCCTCGATGCGGACGCCGAACCGACCGGGCAGGTAGATGCCCGGCTCGACCGAGAACGCCATCCCCGGCTCGAGCGGCCGTTCGTTGCCTGCCACGAGGTAGGGCTCCTCGTGGACCTCCAGACCGATGCCGTGGCCCGTGCGGGTGATGAAGTACTCGCCGTAGCCGGCCTCCTCGATGACCGTGCGGCTGGCCGCGTCGACCGAATCGCAGCTGCTGCCCGCCCGGGCCGCGGCGACGCCGGCCTGCTGGGCCCGGCGCACGACCTCGTGGACGGTCTCGAGCTCGCGGTCGACGGGAGCGCCGACGACGTAGGTGCGGGTGCAGTCGGAGCAGTAGCCGGCCGGCGTCGGGCCGCCGATGTCGACCACCACCGAGTCACCCTCGCGGATCGTGCGCTCCCCGGCTTCGTGGTGGGGACTGGCGCCGCTGGGCCCGGAACCGACGATGACGAAGTCTGCGGTGGCGTGCCCCTCCTGCACGATCGCGGCCGCGATGTCGGCCGCCACGTCACGCTCGGTGCGACCGGCCCACAGCCACTCGCCCATCCTCGCCTGCACCCGGTCGATCGCCGCTCCGGCGGCCGCGAGCGCCGCGACCTCGTCGCCGCTCTTGCGCATCCGCAGCTCGCTTATCGTCGGGCCGGCCAGCCGCAGCCGCGACCCGTCCACCGCCGCCTGGACCCGTAGCAGGTGTCGGGCCGGCAGGTCGTCGTCCACGCCGAGCACCCGCGCAGCAGCCGGCAGGAGCGAGGCCAGCAGGGCATGCGGGTCCTGCCCGTCCAGCCAGGTCACCGCCTCGACGCCGAGGGCGTCGGTGGGCACACCGTCCCAGCCGGGCCGTTCGAGCGCCGGCACCAGCAGCCGTGGGCTCGCGCCCGGGACGATGACCAGACACGTGAGCCGCTCGTGCGACGGCACCGAGTGGCCCACCAGGTAGCGCAGGTTCGCCCCCGGACCGACCAGCACCGCGTCCAGGCCCGCGCGTTCGGCCTCGGCTGACAGTCTCCCCAGGCGCTCGACGAGCGCGTCCGTGGAAGCGCGTGCGGACAGGGCTGGGTCGCGGTCGAGGGCAGCAGGCTCAGACATGCCTCGAGGTTAGCCATTGCGGTGTTCGGACGAACCGAGCGTGGCGCGGCAGGGCGCCCACCCGGCACACGGGCAGCGGTTCAGTCCTCGCGCACCTGGACCTCGACGAACGGAGGCTTGACCACGGTTGCGGCGACGTCGCGACCGCGCACGTCCACGACTACCTCGTCGCCCTCGGAGACCGCTCGGTCGAGCAGCGCGAGTCCGATGCCCTCCTTCAGGGTCGGCGAGAAGGTGCCGGAGGTGACCGTGCCGACCACCGCGCCGTCCGCGTCCTTCACCCCGCAGCCGGCGCGCGGTATGCCGCGTCCGGTCACCTTCAGGCCACGGGAGAGCGGCGTCTTCTTCTCCGCCCGCTCCGCCTCGAGCGCCTCCTTGCCCCAGAAGGTGTCCTTCTTCCAGCCCACCGCCCAGCCGACGCGCGCCTGGACCGGCGTGATCTCCAGGCTCAGCTCGTGACCGTGCAGGGCGTAGCCCATCTCGGTGCGCAGCGTGTCGCGGGAGCCGAGACCACAGGGCAGCCCCTGGTAGGGGGCGATGGCCTCGGTGAGGGCGTCCCACAGCTCGGCGGTGTCGTTCCAGCGCGGCACGAGCTCGTAGCCCTGTTCGCCGGTGTAGCCGGTGCGGCAGACGATGACCGGCCTGCCCTGCCAGTCCGCCTCCACGAACGACATGTAGTCGTGCCCCGTGGGCAGCCCGAGCGACTCGAGGACGTCCTTGCTGCGATGCCCCTGCACCGCGATGATGCCGAACTCGTCGTGGCGGTTCTCGACGCTGATGCCCTCCGGGGCAGCCTCGGCGAGGAGCCGGCAGACCTCGGCGGTGTTGGCCGCGTTGGGGATCAGGAAGACGTCATCGTCGGCCTTGAGGTAGGCGATCAGGTCGTCGACCACGCCGCCATCCTGGGTGCAGCAGAGGGTGTACTGCGCCTTGCCGACCTCGATGCGGTGCAGGTCGTTGGCCAGGCAGGAGTTCACGAACTCCACGGCTCCCGGCCCCGTGACGCTGGCCTTGCCCAGGTGGCTCACGTCGAAGATGCCTACCCGTTCACGGACCGCGGTGTGCTCGCGCACCACCCCACCCCCCGGGTACTCGATCGGCATCTGCCAGCCGCTGAAGTCGGCCATCTTGGCGCCGAGGGCCAGGTGGCGTTCGTGCAGGGGCGAGGTCTGGAGTGGCGCATCGGTCATGAGCGACACGGTAGCGGCAGGGGCGGCGAGCTGCCCGGTATCCTCGCGGTGGGTCCCTCGAACCGGGCGACCACACCACCGAACCAGAGGACTCATCTGTGACGACCGTGACCGTCTCCGACCGACCTGCCGGCGCCGCCAAGGCGGACGCCCTCGTGCTGGCCTCCGTCAAGACCGACGGCGGAGCCGAGCTGGCCGCCGGCCACGGGCTGTCCAAGAAGGCCGCCGCCCACGTCAACGTCGCGCTGAGGAACACCCAGGCAGGTGGCAGCCCGGACGAGCTGGTGCGGTTGTCCGACGTGCCGGAGGTCGCCGCCCCGCTCGTGGTCGTGAGCGGCCTCGGCGCCGCCCCGGAGAAGAGCGGGTTCACCGCCGAGACGCTGCGCCGCGCCGCGGGTGCGGCGACCCGGTCGCTGTCCGGCAGCGCCAAGGTGAGCGTCCGCTTCCCGGGCTCGGACGCTGCTCTCGTGGGAGCGGTCGCCGAGGGCGCCCTCTTCGGCGCCTACGCGTTCCTGGAGCACCGTGGAGAGTCCGCCAAGCGCGCGAAGGCGCCGGTCAAGGCCGTCATCGTGCACACCGACGGCGCGAAGGACCGGGGGGTCAAGGCCGCGGTCAAGCGCGCGGGCGTCCTCGCCGGCCACCAGAACTATGCACGCGACCTGGTCAACACCGCCCCCAACCTGCTCTACCCGCAGACCTTCGCCGAGTCGGTCCGGGCTCGCGCGGCCGGCACCGCGGTCAGCGTGCGGGTCATGGACGAGAAGGCGCTGGCCAAGGCCGGCTGCGGCGGCATCCTCGGAGTCGGTCAGGGCTCGGCCCGTCCACCCCGCATCGTGACCCTCACGTACAAGCCCGCCAAGGCCAGGGCGAGCCTCGCCTACATCGGCAAGGGCATCACCTTCGACTCCGGCGGCCTGTGCCTCAAGCCCGGCGCCAGCATGGTGACGATGAAGTGCGACATGGCCGGTGCCGCGGCCGTCGCCGCGGCCATCTTCACCATCGCCGAGCTCGGCCTGCCGGTCGCGGTGACCGGCTACCTGTGCCTCGCCGAGAACATGACCGGATCCAACGCCCAGCGCCCGGGCGACGTGGTCACCATGCGCGGCGGCAAGACGGTCGAGATCATCAACACCGACGCCGAGGGCCGGCTGGTCATGGGTGACGGGCTGGCTCTCGCCTCCGAGAAGCAGCCGGACGCGATCGTCGACATCGCCACCCTGACCGGCGCGGCGGTGATGGCACTCGGCCACCGCACGTCGGCGGTCATGGCCAACGACGACGACCTGCGCGAGCGGGTGCACGCCGTCGCGACCGGCGCCGGCGAGTCGATGTGGCAGATGCCGCTGGTCGAGGAGGTCCGCTCGGGCATGGACTCCACGGTCGCCGACTTCAAGCACACCGGCGACCGGGTGGGCGGGATGATGGTGGCCGCGACCTTCCTGTCGGAGTTCATCGGCAAGGACAAGGCTGGCCGGCTGATCCCGTGGGCGCACCTGGACATCGCCGGTCCCGCGTTCAACGAGTCGGCGGCGTTCGGCTACACCCCCAAGGGAGGCACCGGCTACGGCGTCCGCACCCTGGTCGGCCTGGCCGAGGACCACGCGGCGAAGTAGCCCCCGCCACGCCGCTCGCACGTCCACGAACGAGCCAGGGCGCGGACCCCACTGGGGAGTCCGCGCCCTGGTCGTTGTTCCGGTGGGTCGTCCGGTCCGTCCCGAACAGGTCAGCCGCTCTTGCGGCGGAACATCTGCTGCGCACCACTGGTCTCCGGCGCATGGGGGCCGTGGACCTTGCCGCGCTCGGCGTCGTCGGAGACGTCCCTGCCGGCGTGCGCCTGCTTCTTCTGCAGGGCCTCGCGGAACTTACGCTTCACGTCCTCCCCCGGACCGTGACCACTCGGCTTGGACTCTGCTGACATGCGGGCCTCCTCGTGCATCGCTGACACGCACAGCCTCGCACGGACCTCCGCCGGGGACCACCGGTTAGATCCGGCAATCTCGGGGCACGGGCGGCAACCCCGCGGAGTCAGCCCTTGCGCTGCCGGGAGTTCCACTCGCGCATGCGCGAGGGATAGCCGGTCTGGTGCACGTCATACACGGGTATGCCGAGTGCCCGCCCCAGCTCGAACCCTGCGTCCCTGGAGGGCACGGCACGGCGGGTCCACTCCCCGTCGTGGGCGATCAGGATCACGGTGGTGGCGCTGACGTTGGTCGGCGGCTCGACGTACGCCTCGACACCGCGGCGTGACTGCGCGAACGACTCCAGGTGGGTGCGCACCTTGGCCACGTCGATCGACATGTCCGGCCCGTCCACCGGCCGCCGGCGGTGGTGGCCCCCACCGGCGTCAGCTGTGCGGCGCGCTCGCCTTCGGCTCCACCAACCCATGGCAGAACTGTATGCGAAACGGGCTGCCCACCGGGGCGACCGGGACCGGACACGGTCGAGCCCTGCGTGACACCGGGTGGTCCAACAGTGACAAGATGCTCCTGACGCCCGCCGCGTCGCCGCCGACAGCGCGCTGCCGGAAACGACCTCCGGGCGACCGTTTTCTGTTAGACGAACACGTGTCAGATGCGCACGCAAGGGAGCGTTGGCCGATGCCGGCAGCAGCCGAGAAGACCTACGACCTCGTCGTCCTCGGCGGGGGCAGCGGAGGCTACGCCTGCGCGCTGCGGGCTGCCGAGCTCGGGATGTCCGTGGCGCTCGTCGAGAAGAACAAGCTCGGTGGCACCTGCCTACACATGGGCTGCATCCCGACCAAGGCCCTGCTGCACGCGGCAGAGGTGGCCGACACCGCACGCGACGGCGAGCAGTTCGGCGTGCGGACGACGTTCGAGTCGGTGGACATGGCGGGCGTCAACAAATACAAGGACGGCGTCGTCAGCCGCCTCCACAAGGGGCTGCAGGGCCTGGTGAAGGGCAAGCAGATCGACTACGTGGAGGGCGAGGGCAAGCTCGTCGCCAAGGACACGGTCGCGGTCGGCGACCGCGCCCTGGTCGGCAAGCACGTCGTCCTGGCCACCGGCTCCTACGCCAAGACCCTGCCCGGTCTCGAGCCGACCGGCCGGATCATGACCAGCGACCAGGCGCTCTCCCTCGACGAGGTGCCCGGGCGCGTCGTCGTGCTCGGCGGCGGCGTGATCGGGGTCGAGTTCGCTTCCATCTTCAGGTCGTTCGGCTCCGAGGTGACGGTGATCGAGGCGCTGCCCAGGCTGGTGGCCCTCGAGGACGAGGCGATCTCCAAGCAGCTGGAACGCTCCTTCCGCAAGCGCAAGATCACCGTCAGGACCGGCGTGAAGTTCTCCGGCGCCACCCAGTCCGACGACGCGGTCACCGTCTCCCTCGAGTCCGGTGACACGGTCGAGGCCGATTTGCTGCTGGTCGCCGTCGGGCGCGGCCCGGTGGCCGGTGGCCTGGGCTATGAGGAGGTGGGCGTCGCGATGGACCGCGGCTTCGTCCTCGCCGACGAGCGCTGTCGGACCAACGTCGAGGGGGTCTACGCGGTCGGTGACATCGTGCCCGGTCTGCAACTGGCACATCGCGGCTTTGCCCAGGGAATCTTCGTCGCGGAGGACATCGCGGGCCTCAGCCCGGCGCCGATCGACGAGGCGGGCATCCCCCGCGTCACCTACTGCGACCCGGAGATCGCCTCGGTCGGCTACACCGAGGCCCAGGCGAAGGAGAAGTTCGGTGAGGTCGAGACCTACGACTACAGCCTGGGAGGCAACGGCAAGTCCCAGATCCTGCAGACCCAGGGCTTCGTCAAGCTGGTCCGCGAGAAGGACGGTCCGGTCGTCGGAGTCCACATGATCGGGGCCCGGATGGGCGAACAGGTCGGGGAGGCCCAGCTCATCGTGAACTGGGAGGCCCTCCCGTCCGAGGTCGCCGCGCTGATCCACGCCCACCCCACCCAGAACGAGGCGCTCGGCGAGGCCCACCTGGCCCTGGCCGGCAAGCCTCTGCACGCCCACGCCTGATCGACTACCGTCCGAGAGTCACCTCACACCGTCCCAGGAGAGAAGCAGATGTCTGAACGCGTGACCATGCCGGCCCTTGGGGAGTCGGTCACCGAAGGCACCGTGACACGCTGGCTGAAGAGCGTCGGCGACACGATCGAGGTCGACGAGCCGCTGCTCGAGGTCTCGACCGACAAGGTCGACACCGAGATCCCGTCGCCCGTCGCGGGCACCCTCCAGGAGGTCCTCGTCGAGGAGGACGAGACCGTCCCGGTGGGTGCCGACCTCGCGGTCATCGGTGAAGGGGACGCCGAGCCCTCCAGCGACTCAGGTTCGGACGAGGTCGGGGACTCGGGTCCCGACGATTCCGACGACTCCGGGGCGCAGGAGTCTTCCGACGACTCCGGCAAGCAGGAGAGCGAGCAGGAGCAGCCCGCGCAGGAGGCAGGCGACGAGCAGCCCTCGAGCGGTCAGTCCTCGGGCGACTCCGAAGGTGGTTCCGGCGGCGATTCCGGTGGTGGTGAGGGCGAGAAGGTCACCATGCCGGCTCTCGGCGAGTCGGTGACCGAGGGCACCGTGACCCGTTGGCTCAAGCAGGAGGGCGAGCAGGTCGAGGTCGACGAGCCGCTGCTGGAGGTCTCGACGGACAAGGTCGACACCGAGATCCCCTCTCCGGTCGCCGGCACCGTGACCAAGATCCTGGTGGCCGAGGACGAGACCGTCCCGGTCGGCACGGACCTCGCCATCGTCGGCGGAACCGCCGGGGGCGGTGGCGGCTCGGACACGGAGAGCAAGCAGGAAGCTCCGAAGGAGGAGGCTCCCACGGAGGAGCCCAAGCGGGAAGCTCCCAAGGAGGAGCCCAAGGAGGAGCCGAAGCAGGAGGCCCCCAAGGAGGAGCCCAAGCAGCAAGCTCCCAAGCAGCAGGTCCCCAAGGAGGACGTCCCGAAGGAGGAGGCCGCCACGGGGCACGCGCCGGTGCCCGCTGGAGGCGACGCCTCGGCATACGTCACGCCCCTGGTGCGCAAGCTCGCCGCCGACAACGACATCGACCTGGAGTCCGTCAAGGGCACCGGGGTCGGCGGGCGGATCCGCAAGCAGGACGTGCTCGACGCGGCGAAGGCGGCCAAGGAGAGCGCCCAGCAGCGCCCGGCTGCCCCCGAGAGCGCTCCGGCACCGGCCCCGACGCGCGGCGGCAGTCTCGCCGAGGCGGTGTCCCCCAAGCGGGGCACCACCGAGAAGATGTCGCGGTTGCGCAAGGTCATCGCCATGCGCATGGTCGAGTCGCTGCAGACCTCGGCCCAGCTCACGACGGTCGTCGAGGTGGATGTCACCAAGATCGCCCGGTTGCGCGCGAAGGCGAAAGCCGGCTTCGAGGAGCGGGAGGGCGTCAAGCTCAGCTTCCTGCCGTTCTTCGCGCTGGCCACCGTGGAGGCGCTCAAGGTGCACCCCAGCCTGAACGCGAGCGTCGAGGACGACTCGGTCGTCTACCACCCGAGCGAGAACCTCGGCATGGCGGTCGACACCGAACGGGGCCTGCTCGTCCCGGTGGTGAAGGACGCCGGTGACCTCAACATCGCCGGGCTGTCGCGCAAGATCGCCGACCTCGCCGAGCGGACCCGCACGAACAAGATCACGCCGGACGAGCTCGGCGGCGGCACGTTCACGCTGACCAACACCGGCAGCCGCGGGGCGCTGTTCGACACCCCGATCATCAACCAGCCGCAGGTCGGCATCCTCGGCACCGGCGCAGTGGTCAAGCGCCCGGTCGTGGTCACCGACGTCGACGGCGGCGAGACGATCGCGATCCGTTCGATGGTCTACCTCGCGTTGACCTACGACCACCGGATCGTCGACGGTGCGGACGCGGCGCGGTTCCTCATGACGATCAAGGAGCGGCTCGAGGAAGGCGCCTTCGAGGTCTGACCCACCGGCGCCCAGCGGGCGGTCCCGACGGCGGCGCGGATGTCCTCACGGGCGGCCGCGCCGCTGCCGTGTCCCGCGGCCCGCTCGGCGGGTGGCTCCTCGTCGTCCGTCAGCTCCAGCCGGCAATGCGCCAGCCCTGACCGGTCCACCGCAGCTCGAAGACGGTGCGGGCGTCCTGTGTCCGCGGGGTCGTGGCGACGGGTTGTCCGTCGCGGACGATGCGGTATGCCGATCGCCCCACCCGCGCGCGGATGCGCACCCGGTCCGGTGACGCGGACAGCACGCTCGCCTGGCTGACGGTGAAGGTCAGGCCGACGTAGCGCGCTCCTGCCTCACGCACCCGCCGCAGGTCGCGTCGGTCCCGGGCCAGGGCGGACGAGTCCGGGGCGAGCACCCGCGTCAGCCGGTCCGGCGAGCCCAGCCGCCAGGCCCTCGCCCGCCCCTCGACCAGGCTCGTAAGGACCCGGCGGGGAGCGGTGCGCGCGGCCGCCCGCTGCGCCACGGGGTCGACCTGATCGGTCGCGTGGGTCCTTCGCGGCGCCGGGCGGCCGGCGCCGGACGGTGCCGGCGTCGCGGTCACGGCACCGCCCATGCCTCCACCAACCAGCTGGGACGTGACTCCCCCGCCGTGGCCCGAGTGCCACCACCGCGCCCCAACGCCCAGGCCGGCCCCCAGCACCACTCCCGAGACGGCCGCCCCGACCAGGACGCGGTGCAGTCGCCGCCGGTGCCTGCCCGTGCCCTGCGCCGGTGGTCCCGGTGCCTCCGCACCCGACCGAATCCGGTAGGTGATGCCGAGCGCCGGGTCGAGACCCGGCGCGAGCCGCACCGGCGCGGCCTCGGCGGCGTCGAACAACGTCGTGGCCAGCTCGTCCGCGCTCGGACGCCGGCTCGCGTCTCCGGACAGGGCACGCTCCACCACCTCGACGACGGCGTCAGGTGTGCCCGGTGCATCCGCCAGCAGCGGCTCGCGCACGGCGGCCGGCGCCGGTGGCTGCCCGGTGAGGCAGTACCAGGCGAGCGCACCGAGCGAGTAGACGTCGGAGGCTGGACCCGGCAGGGCACCGTCCAGCAGCTCCGGAGCGACGAATCCGGCTGTGCCGTGCGCACCGTCGCAGGGCTCGCCCGCGATCCGCGCCACCCCGAGGTCGGCAACCAGGGGCCGCCCGTCCTCGCTGAACAGGACGTTGCCGGGTGAGAGGTCACCGTGCACGATCGCTCCACGGTGCAGGTCTCCCATCGCGGCGGCGACCGGCGACAGCGCGGTGACGAGCTCGCCGGGGCTCAGGTGCCCGCGCGCGGAGACCAGGTGCGCCAGCGAGCCACCCCCCGCCAGCTCGAGCACCAGCGCCAACCGCGCGGCCGAGAAGTCCGGCCGCTCGCCACCGGGCTCGGCCGGGGGCAGGAGGACGACCTCCAACAGACGCAGCACGTGTTCGTGCGTGATCTCGCGCAGGAGGGCCGACTCCCGCACGGCGCCGTCGAGGTCACCGGTGCCCGGCTGCACCAGCTTGATCGCGCGGGGCGGCCCTCCGCCGCTCGGCACGGCCGACCAGACTTCGCCGGAGGCGCCACGGCCCAGCAGCGAACCGATGGCGTAGCCCGGGACCTGCGGTGTGCCCATCGGTCCACCCTCCTTGCCTGCCGCCGTCGGCCGGCCCGCACCAGCCGTGCCGACTCCGCACTATGTCGCGAAACGGCGCCGCCCCGTGCGCTCTGTCCACAGGGCCGCGGCTCTGGAAACGAGGGCGCGCTGCGGGAGTGCCGGCCCTCCGCCGAGAGCAGATCTGCCACAGGCAGATTCGCTTCCACACGAGGTGACCATCGGCGCAGGGTGGAAGACCTCGGGCGGCGAGCGGCCGCCATACGACGCCAAGGAGGACCTCATGACCAGCCCACCGGACACCCGCCGGCTGATGCCACGCCTCGCTGACGGTGAGACCTCACCCACGCCCTTCGACGACCACCTGGCGACCGAGCTGCTGCGCCAGCGGATCATCGTCCTGGGCACCCAGGTCGACGACGTGTCGGCCGGTCGGGTCTGCGCCCAGCTGCTGTTGCTGTCGGCCGAGGACCCGCGCAGCGACATCAGCCTCTACATCAATTCACCGGGTGGTTCGGTGACGGCCGGGATGGCGATCTACGACACGATGCGCCTCGTCCCCAACGACGTCTCGACCATGGCCATGGGTTTCGCCGCGAGCATGGGCCAGTTCCTGCTCTGCGTCGGGACGAAGGGCAAGCGCTACAGCCTGCCGAACGCGCGGATCATGATGCACCAGCCCTCCGCCGGGATAGGCGGCACCGCGGCCGACATCGCCATCCAGGCCGAGAGCCATGAATACACCAAGCACGCCATGGAGCGCCTCATCGCCGAGCACACGGGTCAGACCGCCGAGACCATCGCCGCGGACAGCGACCGTGACCGATGGTTCACGGCCGAGCAGGCGCTGGACTACGGCATGGTCGACCGGATCGTGGAGACCCTCACCGACGTCAGGCCGATGCCGGCGCAGCGAAGGGTGGGTCTGTGATGGCCGGGCAGTACACCATCCCCACCGTGGTCGAGCGCACGTCGACCGGCGAGCGGTCCTTCGACATCTACAGCCGCCTGCTCTCCGAGCGGATCATCTTCCTGGGCACCGAGATCGACGACGGCGTCGCCAACGTCGTCATCGCCCAGCTGATCCACCTGGAGTCGGAGAACGCCGACAGGGAGGTCGCGATCTACCTCAACTCCCCCGGCGGTTCGTTTCCCGCGCTGATGGCGATCTACGACACGATGCAGTTCGTCCGTCCGCCCATCTCCACGTTCTGCGTCGGGCAGGCGGTCTCGACCGCCGCGGTGCTGCTGGCCGCGGGAACACCGGGCCGCCGGTTCGTGCTGGAGCACGCCAGGGTCCTCCTCAGCCAGCCCGCCGCCGGCGGACAGCAGGGCACGGTCTCGGACCTGTCGGTGCAGGCCAAGGAGGTGCTGCGGATCCGTTCCCAGGTCGAGGACGTGCTCACCCGGCACACCCCGCACGACACGGCACGGCTGCGCGCCGACATGGACCGCGACAAGGTCTTCACCGCCGCGGAGGCCGTCGACTACGGCCTCGCCGACGAGGTGATCACCAGGCGCGAGGACGCGGCTTCCTGAGGCCGATCCGCGACGAGGTCTGGCTTGGTGCGTCCCGGCTCCACCCGGCACCAGCGGGTCGCTGCCGTCAGGCGGCGAGCGTGACCTGGCTTCCCGGTCCCTGCACCCGGTCGGGAGGGCTCGCGGGCCGGAGCGTATGACGTGTGGTCAGGTCGAGCGTCCGGCCCACCGGCGAGACCGCCTCAGGCTCCTGCTCGGCCGGTGGTGCCAGCAGTGCGTCCGCCCGGTGCACGACCTCGGCCAGCGTCAGGCCGAGGGCGTGCGCCGCGGCGGCGAGGATCTCCGACGACGGCTCCTTGCGACCGCGCTCGATCTCGGAGAGGTAGGCCATCGAGATCTGCGCCTCGTCGGACACGTCGCGCAGGGTGCGGCCCTGGCTCTGCCGTTCGACGCGCAGGACCTCGCCGACCACGTGACGCCACAACGGCTCCCGGCGGAGACGTCGCACGCGGCGCGCGCCCGGCCGGTGCAGGGCAAGCACCCCGGATGGTTCGGACATGCTGCCTCCCACGGTCGCGACCTCGACCACCGACTCCGGCGTCCTCCTCACGGTACGACGCCCGTGACGCGACCGGGCAACCCTTTGCGCCATCGGCGTAACCGTCCGGTCTTCTCCGTTGTTGCGGCGAGCTCGTGCCACCGGCTGCGCGTTTGCCGCCGAAACCAGGGGACCGCGCAGCGCTCAGGAGGCGGCGGCCTCCGAGAAGTTGCGGCGGTACTGCTGCGGGCTGACCGTCACGGCGCGCACGAAGTGAGTGCGCAGCGTATTGCTGTTGGCAAAACCGGTGCGCGTCGCGATCTGCTCCACCGACAGGTCGGTGCTCTCGAGCAGCTCCTGCGCCCGCCGCACCCGCCGGCTCTGCACCCACTGCAGGGGCGTCTGTCCGGTGGCACGCACGAAGTTCCGGTGGAAATGGCGGCGGCTCAGCGATGCTCGACGGGCCAGGTCGGCCACGGTGAGCGGTTCGTCCAGGTGACTGCTGACCCACTCGAGCATGTCACCGAAGACCGCAGGTGGCGGCACCGGTTCGGTGTCGCGGTCGACGTACTGCGCCTGCCCACCCTCGCGCTGCGCCGGGATCACCATCCTCCGTGCCACCGACGCGGCGACACCGGCACCGAAGTCGTGTCGCACGAGGTGCAGGCACAGGTCGATGCTCGCGGCCGTGCCCGCAGACGTCAGGACCGTGCCGTCGTTGTCGGTGAACAGCACGTTGTGGTCCACGTGCACGCGCGGGTAGCGGGCGGCGAAGTCGTCGAGGTTCATCCAGTGCGACGTGGCGCGCCGGCCGTCCAGGAGGCCGGCCGCCGCGAGGACATAGGAGCCGCTGCACAGCGAGGCGATGCGGGCGCCGCGGTCGTGGGCCCTCCGCAGGGCCTCCAGCAGGGGCTGCGGCGGCTCGATCTGGACGACGCGGTCGCACGCCGGCACGATGACCGTGTCCGCCTCGTCGAGGTAGTCCAGCCCGCTCTCGGGGTGGACGTGGAAGCCGCCGGTGGTCGACAGGTCTCCTGCCTGTCCGGCGACGAATCTGAAGTCATACCAAGGGTCCACCAGGTCACTGCGGTCGATGCCGAAGACCTCGCAGGGCACTGCGAGCTCGAAGATGGGCAGTCCGCGGGTGACGACCACCGCCACCTTGTGAGGGCGGCGTCCGGACCGAGGGGCACGCTTGGCGGCAGGGCTGTTGTTGGCGACCGATACCATGGCACAAATCATGGCAGAGGCGGCATTGATGCCTCTATCGAATTTTTCGCCGCCGCCACACGCTGGGATGTATGACGCACCTCGCCGCGCGCGCCGCCGGCGCCGAACCCGCCGCCAGCACGAAGGACTCGGGCCTGTCCTTCTCCTCGGGTCTGGCCTTCTACCTCGGCGCGATCCTCGGCACCGGAGTCCTCGCGCTGCCCAGCCTCGCAGCCCGCACCGCGGGACCGGCCTCACTGCTGGTCTGGGCCGGCCTGATCACCGCCTCCGTCCCGATCGCCTGGACCTTCGCGTCACTCGGTGCCCGCATGCCCGATGCCGGGGGCGTGTCGACCTACGCCAGGCGCGCCTTCGGCGACCGGGTGGCCGGAGCGATCGGCTGGTGCTTCTACCTCACCATCCCGGTCGGCATACCGGCGGCGGCCCACTTCGCGGGCGACTACACGGCCCACTCGTTCGGTGGCGGCCGCGTGACGGCGCTCGTCACGACCGGACTGATCATGGTGACCGTCATCGTCGCCAACGCCCTCGGCTTGCGCACGTCGAGCATGGTGCAGCTCGGTGTCGCCGCGGTGTTGGTGATCATGCTGGTCGCAGCCGTCGCCGTGGCCATCCCACACGTGGACCTCGCTCGCCTGCAGCCTTTCACCCCGCACGGCTGGAGTGCGATCGGGCAGGCCTTCGGTTTGGTGGTCTGGGCCTTCTCCGGTTGGGAGGACATGAGCCACCTCGGCGGCGAGTTCCGCTCCCCGGCAAGGGATCTGCCGCGGGTGACGGCAAGCGCTCTGGTGGTCGTCGGTGTGCTCTACCTCGGGCTGGCCGTCACCACGGTCCTCGCGCTGCCCACCGACGCCGCGCAGGGGCGCGCGCCACTGGCCGCCCTGCTCGCCTACGGCCTGGGCGGTGCGGCAGGGCCGATCACCGCGGGACTGGCGGTCGTGCTGACCCTCGGGGTCGTCAACGCCTTCGCCGCCGGCTGCGCCAAGCTCGGTGCTGCCCTCGGCCGGGACGGGAGCCTACCGGCCTGGCTCGGTCAGGGCGCGGCGCCGGGCGAGACTCCTCGGCACAGCCTGGCCGTCCTGGCCGTCCTCGCGTTCGCCGGCTTCGCGGTGCTGGTCGCCGACGCGGTGTCGGTCACCACCCTGGTGCTGCTCACCACGTCGGCCCTCGTCACCGTCTACGTGGTGGCCATGGCCGCGGCGCTGCGCCTGCTGCCCGGCCGTGGCGAGCGAGTCGTGGCCGCCGTGGGTCTGGCTCTGGTGGGGCTGGTGGCCACGACCTTCGGCTGGTATCTGCTCTGGCCCGCGGGCATCGCGCTGGCCGCTCTCGCGTGGACGCACCGGCCGTCGCGCTCCCGCAGCCCGTGGCCGGGCCCACCGGTGGCGGTGGACGGGCGCGCCGGGGTCGGAGAGCCGCGTCCGCCAGGTCGAGCCACCACCCGGCTGGTGGCCGAGTGCTGCCCCGCGCGGCCGCACGGAGAAGCATGACGTCCGTGCACACGGGAGACTTGGCCCATGGTGGAGCAGGCCGACGACCGGTTCGTCGCCTTCGGGCCGGAGCACTGGCTGATCCTCGGCCTCTTCGCGGCGGGCTGTGCCGCGGCCGTCCTCGTGGGCCTGCGCCTGACGGGGCCGTCGCAGGTGTGGTTCCGGCGCGTCGCCGGGCTGGCGATCCTGGTGATCTGTGGCCCGTTCCAGACGATCAACTGGGTCAACGCCGTCGGCGCCTGGCGCACCGGGCTGCCGGTGCAGATCTGCGACTTCGCCTGGATCGTCGCGGTGGTCGCCCTGCTGACCGGCAGGGCCACGTGGTCGGCGGTGCTCTACTACTGGGGCCTCACCCTCACGGTGCAGGCCGTGGTGACCCCGGACCTCGGGAGCGTCTTCCCGCAGGTCCAGTTCTTCGGCTACTGGGTGCGGCACGTGCTGGCGGTGTGGGCGGCCTGCTACCTGGTCGGTGCCGGCAAGGGACCCGACTGGCGTGGCTACCGATTCACCCTGGCCCTGACCGCGGTCTGGGCGGCCGCCGTCATGTCGCTCAACTTCGCCGTCGGCAGCAACTACGGATACCTCAACGCCAAGCCCGTGAGCGCCTCGATCCTGGACGTGCTGGGCCCGTGGCCCTGGTATGTCGTCGTCGAGGCCTTGCTGATTGCCGGCGCCTGGGCGCTGCTCACCTGGCCGTGGAACCGCAAGGCATCCGCTCCGGTCACCCACCAGGAGTCGTGACTCACTCCGGTGGGCGGATGGTCTCGACAGTGCTGCCGACGGCGCTCACCCGGGCCGCGTCGATGACGTCCATCACGTGTACGGCGTCGTGCGGGTCGACCGGCATGGCCGCCTGGACCTCGCGGAAGTCGCCGCGCCCGAGGGCCGCTGCGACCGCGCGGTAGAAGTCGGCCTGCTCGGAGGGGACGCGCAGGACCGGCACGCGCGACTCGCCGGTGTAGATCCAGCCGCAGTGTTCGCCGTCGGCGTCAGCGGTGTCGGGGAAGACGTTGATCTCGCCCTCGAAGTCGCCGAGGACGAAGGCGCCCTCACGGCCGAGCAGCCGCACCCGTGGGCCCGGCGCGCCCGCCACGGACATCGTGCCCAGGTGGGACACCGCGCCCGATGCGTGGTGGCAGGCGAGGAACGCGTCATCCTCCGCAGTGGTCAGGTGGGAGGCCAGTTCGGCGTAGACCCGCTCGACGGGGCCGAAGAGCTCCACCGCCCCGTCGACCAGGTGTGACTGCAGGTCGAGCAGCAGGCCGCCGCCCTGCTCGGGTGGCATGGTCTCGCGCCAGCGAGTCAGCGGCGTGGGGCGCCAACGCTCCCAACGCAGTTCGAGCCGGTAGGTCTCACCGAGGCGGCCGCTCCGCACGACCTCGCGGAGGGTGGCATGTTCCGGGTCGTAGCGACGGTTCTGGAAGACCGTGAGGGGCACGTGCGCCCCCGCCGCCGCGGCGACGACCTCGCGGGCCTGCGTGGCGTCGACGCCGAGAGGCTTGTCGACCACCAGCGCGATCCCAGCCTCGACCACGGCGAGCGCCTGCGCCGCGTGGTCGCCGGTCGGCGTGGCCAGCACGACCAGGTCGAGGCCATCGACCGCCAGGAGTGCGTCGAGCTCCGGCACGACCTGCGCGCCCGGGTGTTCCCGGGCCACCTGCTCCGCTCGCGAGGCGTTGCTGGTCGCGACGGCCGCGACCGTCATACCGACTGCCGCGATCGGCGCGGCGTGCAGGTGGCGCCCGGCCAGGCCGTAGCCCGCGATCCCCACTCGTGTCATCGCTCTCCTTCGGTGGCGCCGACGGTGGCGGCTGTCCGGCCCACGGCGCCCATCTCGTGCCGGCCCTTCGGGCGGTCCAACCGACTGGGCCACCAGATCACCGAACCGACCTCGTGGACGACCGCGGGGACGAGCAGCGAACGGACGACGAGAGTGTCGAGCAGGACACCGAAGGCCACCAGGAACGCGATCTGCAGCAGGAACAGGATCGGGATGACCGACAGTGCCGAGAACGTCGCGGCCAGCACCACTCCGGCGCTGGTGATGACGCCTCCGGTGACCGCCAGGCCCACCAGCACACCCGGTCTGGTGCCGCGGTGTCCCGACTCCTCACGCACCCGGGTCATCAGGAAGATCGAGTAGTCGATGCCGAGCGCGACGAGGAAGACGAAGGCATACAGAGGCAGTCCCGGATCGGCCCCCGGGTAGTCGAAGAGGTGGTTGAAGACCAGGGCGGAGACACCGATCGTGGCGGCGAACGAGACCACGTTGGCCACCACCAGCAGGATCGCTGCGAGGACCGACCTCAGCAGCAGCATGAGCACCACGAGGATGACCGCCAGGATGGCGGGGATGATGACCCGCAGGTCACGCTTGCTGGCGTCGCGCACGTCGAGGTTGGCGGCGGTGTCGCCGCCCACGAGCACGTCCGTGCCCACGGCGTCGAGCTGGGTGCGCATCTGCTTGACCGCGTCGATCGAGGCCTGGCTGTCCGAGCCGGACTGCAGCGTCGCGTCGACCAGGACGCGTCCGTCCACGACCTTCGGCGAACCGCCGTCGTTGCCACCGGACACCGACACGTCCTCGACTCCGTCGACCTGCTTCGCGATCGAGGCGACCCGGTCGGCCTGGTCGGCGGGCGCGATGATCTCGACCGGTGTCCCGGAGCCTCCCGGGAAGTGGTGCTCGGCCATGACGTGTTCGCCGGTCACCGACTCGACCGGGTTGCGGAACAGCTCGGCCTGGGTCGTCCCGCTCGCCCGGAAGGTCGGCACGAAGGCCCCGCAGATGAGCAGCACGACCAAGGTGGTGACCCAGGTGCGGCGGGGGTGGCGACCCACCATGCCGGCGACCCGCCCCCAGATGCCACGCCGTCCGACGGAGTCCTCCGAGTGGACGTGGTCGACGTGCGGGATCAGCGGCCAGAAGATGCGCCGGCCGAACAGCATCAGCACCGCCGGCAGGAAGAGCAGCGCTGACAGCAGCGCACCGGCGATCCCGAGGGCGCCCACCGGTCCCAGCCCGCGGGTGCTGCCGAGGTCGGACAGCAGCAGGCAGAGCAGGCCCAGGATCACCGTCGAGCCGCTGGCGACGATCGGCTCGACGGCGGCACGCCATGCCGCCCGCATCGCAGTCCACTTGCTTTGGTGGTCGTGCAGCTCCTCGCGGTAGCGGGCGACGAGCAGGAGCGCGTAGTCCGTTGTCGCCCCGACGACGAGGATGAACAAGATCCCCTGGGTCTGCCCGTTCACGTCCAGGGCACCGTGCTTCGCGAGCGGGAAGACCACGAGGGCCGCGAGCGACAGCCCGAGCATCGCGCTGAGCAGCACCGTGACCGGCAGGATCGGGCTGCGGTAGACGATGAGCAGGATCACGAAGACCACGATGAGCGCGACGAGCAGCAGGATGCCGTCGATGCCCGAGAAGGCGTCCACGAAGTCCGCGAGGATGCCGGCCGGTCCGGTCACGTAGACCTTGAGCCCGTCCGCTTCGAGGGTCTTCTGCGCTGCGGTGCGCATGGCCTGTGCGCCCTCGTACAAGGGAGTGGTCCCGGCGACGGCCTTGCTCGCCTTGTCGGCGTCGAGCAGGACCGGCACCATCAGCGCTTCCCCGTCGGCACTCGGTATGGCTTGGCCCGGTGGCGCCACGAGATACTGGCCCAGCCTGTGGTCGTCCACCGCGAAGGGCAGCGTCGGTATGCGTTGGACGAAGTCCTGCACGGCCTGCCGGTCGGCCGGGGTCAGGCCCGAAGGACGCTCGACCACGAGGAAGTAGGGCAACGCCTCGACCGGGGCGAAGGAGCGCGCCAGCTGGCTCACCTCGGTCGACTCGGCCGACGCCGGCAGGAACGAGGCGTTGTCGTTCTTCTGCACCTCCGACAGCCGGCCCACGAGCGGACCGCCGACTCCGGCCACCGCCAGGAAGCCGACGAGCACCAGCGCCACGACGACCGACCGGAGGATCCGCTGGCGGCGTGACAGCCCGGCGCGCTCGGCGGATCCCTGCTCGGGCCTGAGGTCGGTTCGGGCCATGGCGGGACCCTCCTCGGGTCGACGGTCTGTCCGGGCGACAGCCTAGGGGCAGCGAAGCGGTCGATGCGGGCGCGTAGTCTCGTGTCATGCGATTCGTCCACCTCGGCTTCGACCCGGATTTCGTCGACTACGAGCAGGCTTGGGCCCGTCAGCGTGAGGTGCACGCAGCCGTCGTGGCGGACGAGGAGCCGGACACCGTCCTGCTCCTCGAGCACCAGCGGGTCTACACCGCGGGCAAACGCACCGAGCAGCATGAGCGCCCACTCGACGGCACCCCGGTGATCGACGTGGACCGCGGCGGCAAGATCACCTGGCACGGTCCCGGGCAGCTGGTGGGCTACCCGATCGTCCACCTCCCCCAACCTGTCGACGTGGTCGGCCACGTGCGACGTCTCGAGGCGATGATGATCGCCGTGGCGGCGGACCTCGGGGTCGAGGCGGTGCGCGTCGAGGGCCGCAGCGGGGTGTGGGTGACGGCCGACGGCCGTGGCCCCGACCGCAAGCTTGGCGCCATCGGGATCCGCGTCAGCCACGACGTGACGATGCACGGCTTCGCCCTGAACTGCGACTGCGAGCTGGCCTGGTCACAGGTCATCGTGCCGTGCGGCATCGCCGACGCCGGGGTCACCTCCCTGTCCGCGGAGCTCGACCGCGACGTCACCGTCGCCGAGGTGCTCCCGTATGCCGAGAAGCACCTGGCCGACGTCCTCGGCTGAGCTGACCAGGCTGACCAGGCTCCCCTCGGGCACCTGGTCAGCCACCCGGACGAGGTATGGCGGTCACGCGCCCTGGCGGCGATACTCCCCTGCGATGTACTCCGCTTGCCGGATCGCGAGCGCGACGATGGTCAAGGTGGGGTTGGCAGCGGCTCCCGAGGTGAACTGGCTGCCGTCGGAGACGAACAGGTTGGGCACGTCGTGGGCCCGACCATGCCGGTCGACCACACCGTCCACCGGCCGCTCGCTCATGCGGCAGGTACCGAGGTTGTGCGTCGAGGGGTACGGCGGGGTGACGATGGTGCGCTTCGCTCCCACCGCCTCGTACACCGCCTGACCCTGCCGCTGCGCGTGCTCGCGCATCGCGACGTCGTTGGGGTGGTCGTCGAAGTGGACGTTGGCCACCGGCAGCCCGTGCTGGTCGAGGACACCGTCGTTGAGGGTGACCCGGTTGTCGGCCTGCGGCATGTCCTCTCCGACGATCCACATGCCGGCCGTATCCCGGTAGGCGTCCATGTGGCTGGTGAAATCGGGGCCCCAGGTGCCCGGCGCCACGAAGGAGGCGAAGAAGGCGGGGCCGAGTGCGATGGTCTGCATGTAGTAGCCACCCGCGAACCCGCGGCTGGTGTCCAGCCTGGACTCGTCCTGGATGCAACCGGCCATGGTCTCGCCTCGGTACATCCGCACCGGCTGGTCGTATTGACCCCACACCGTCGCGGTGGTGTGCCGCATGTAGTTCCGCCCGACCTGACCGGAGGAGTTACCGAGTCCGGCGGGGAACAGCGCGGATGCGGACAGCAGGAGCAACCGCGGGGTCTCGATCGAGTTCCCCGCCACGCAGACGACCCGGGCGCGCTGCCGGCGCAGGGTGCCCTCGCTGTCGGTGTAGAGCACTGCCGTGGCACGACCCCTGGTGTCGTGCAGGATCTGCACTGCGTGGCTGTCCGGCCGGAGGTCGAGCTTGCCGGTCTTCTCCGCCTTGGGCAGCTCGGCCACCAGCGTCGACCACTTGGAGCCTCCCTTGTCCCCCTGGAAGTTGAAGCCGTCCTGGACGGTGGCCGGCCGATCGTCATACGGCTCCGCGTTGGTGGCATAGGGGCCGGTCGCGTAGCGGCGGTAGCCGACCCGCTCCGCGCCGTTGGCGAAGACCTTGTAGTTGTTGTTGGCCGGGAGCGGCGGACGGCCGTGCAGGTGGGAAGATCCCATCTTGACCTCGGCCTGGTCGTAATAGGGCTCCAGCTCCGTCAACGTGATGGGCCAGTCCAGCAGGCTCGCCCCGTCGATGTCGCTGTAGGTGCTGCGGATGCGGAACTCATGCTCCTTGAAGCGTGGGGTGGCGCCGGCCCAGTGGGTGGTGGTACCGCCGACGGCCTTGACGATCCACGCGGGGAGGGTGGGGAAGTCGGTGGCCAACCGCCAGCTCCCGGAAGTGGTGCGGGGATCGGTCCAGGCCATCTGGCTGAAGGCCTGCCACTCGTCGTTGTGGTAGTCCTTGCCGGTGAGGTGCGGCCCCGCCTCCAGGACCACCGTCCTGATGCCCCGCTGGCACAGCTCGTTGGCGAGCGTCCCTCCACCCGCTCCGGAACCGACGACCACCACCACGTCGTCGTCGTCGGCGTCGAAGCGGCTCACGCGCTCGCCTCCTCGATCGAGATCTTGGGCTCGGGCAACCAGTCGAGATCGTTGAATCCCCGGTCCACATAGCCTCCCTTGTCGAAGGAGGGCCCCTCGTAACCGAGCAGATCCCACACCTCGTGGTCGTCGTAGAGCGCGACCACCGCGACGCCACGGACGTTCTTGAAGAAGGCGGCCTCGTGGATCCCGCGCAGCACCGTCAACGCGGTGTCGTCGTCGAGCTCGGCGAACGGCACCTCGCGCAGCTCGTCGAGGTCGTGCAGCCCCTGGATCAGCTGCGCCAGCTGTCGGGGAGCGCCGGCGACGGCGGCGAGGACGGCCTGGGCAGTGCGTTCATACGGTCCGTCCGGAAACGCCTCGTGCGGATACGCCATCTTGAGCAGCCGCACAAGGGTCACCGTGTCGTGGTCGGTCAACAGCGTCATGCCAGAACCTGCCTCTCCTCGCCGCGAGAACGCTGGGCGAGCCGATGACGACCAGTACAGCACCAATCGACTATCGCGTGTTGCGCCCACGCGAACCTCTCGGCAACGGTAGGTTTCCGGTCAAGCGGCTGACGGGCCGCGGTCGGAGCACAACTTTGGGGACCACCGCGATGCCTTCCACCGCCACTGAACTGGCCGTCTCCACCCGAGGACTGCGCAAGACCTATCGCACACGGCGCGGCCGGCAGGTTGCCGTCGCCGGCCTGGACCTCGACGTTCCGGTCGGGGGCGTCCACGGTTTCCTCGGGCCGAACGGGTCCGGCAAGACCACGTCGATCCGCATGCTGCTCGGCCTGATTCGCGCTGATGCAGGCACCATGCGGTTGTTCGACCGCGAAGTCCCCGAGCACCTGCCAGAGGTCGTGGGCCGCGTCGGCGCGATCGTCGAGTCCCCGAAGTTCTTCCCCGCCTTCACCGGTCGCAAGAACCTCAGCCTGCTCGCCGAGGCCATCGGCGCGCCCAGCACGAAGGTCGACGAGGTCCTGGACGAGTCGGGCCTCGGTCACCGCGGCAAGGACCGCTACAAGGGCTACTCCCTCGGCATGAAGCAACGGCTCGCCATCGCCGCGACGCTGCTGAAGTCCCCCGACCTGCTGATCTTCGACGAACCCACCAACGGGCTCGACCCGGCGGGGATCCGCGAGATCCGCAACACCATGCGGTCTCTCGGGTCGCAGGGCCGGACGGTCCTGGTCAGCAGCCACATCCTCGGTGAGGTCGAGCAGGTGGCCGACACGGTGTCGATCATCGGCCACGGCAGGCTCCTGGCCTCGGGTCGGGTGTCGGACGTCATCGGCGCCGGATCGGCGGGCGGCGTGCGGGTCGGGGTGTCCGACCCCCGGGCCGCGATCCAGGTGCTCACCGCGGCGGGCCTCTCGGCTCGGCCGGACGGCCGGCTCATCGCTGTCGACGGCGTCACCGACGGCGCGGAGGTCACCAGGCGACTGGCCCACCACGACCTCTGGGTCAACGAGCTGGTGCCGGTGCGTGCCGACCTCGAGTCGGTCTTCCTGCAGCTGACCGCGGACGACACGCTCGAGGCGGATGCCCGCGCGCAGGTCGAGGAGGTGGCCCGGTGATCCGCCTGGTGCGCGTCGAGCTGCAGCGGCTCTTTTCGCGTCGGCTGACGCTGTTCACGAGCCTCGGCCTCCTCGTCATCACCGCAGTGGTGATCTTCGGGACCGCGCACGACGCGAAGCCGCTGTCCGGCCAGGAGCTGACCATGGCGCAGCAGAGCTTCGAGCAGGCCCAGAAGGACTGGAAGCTGCACGGCGCCGAGATGGTCAAGGAGTGCCGCAAGGCCGAGGCCACGGAGCGCGAGACCGACCCCACCGTCAACTTCGGGTGTGACATGCAAGCGCCCACCTGGGCCAACTGGGGAAAACCCGCCGTCGAGCTGCAACGAGCCCTGCCGGACACCCTCCAGATCGGCTCCTACGCGCTGGCCTTCGTCGCCTTCCTCCTCGGCGCGGGATTCCTGGCCGCCGAGTTCAGCACCGGGTCGATGGGCAACTGGCTGACCTTCGAGCCCCGCCGCCTGCGGGTCTACGGGAGCAAGCTGCTGGCTGCTGGACTTGGGGTCCTGGCGCCCGCGGTCGTGGTGCTGGCCCTGCTCGTCGGGAGCGTCTGGATCATCTGCGACGCCTGGGGCTCCACGGCCATGCCGAAGGGTTGGGGGCCACCGCTCCTGATGGCGTTGCGCGTGCTCGCGCTGACCGCCGTGGCTGCCGTGGCGGGTGCGGCCCTGGGTTCCCTGGTCCGTCACACCGCCGCCGCGATCGGCCTCGCGATGGCCTACCTCGTCCTCGTCGAGGGGATGTTCGTCAACTCCTTCCTGCAGCCTCAACAGCCGTGGCTGCTGCTGAAGAACGTGGAGGCCTGGGTGGCCAAGGGCACGACGTTCTTCCTGGACGAGTGCCGCGTCGACCAGGCCGGCAACTACATGTGCGCCGGGGTGGAGCGGAACGTCTCGTTCGGGCACGGCACGGCATACCTCGCCGTCGCGTGCGGGCTCATCGTGCTGCTGGGGGCAATCCTGTTCCGTCGACGCGACGTGGCCTGAGGCGCGGCCGAGCGGCCGCCCCGGTGACGGGGCTCAGTCGGTGACTTCGTCCGGCGCCTTCAGCGCGACTCCGAGGCCTCGGACGACGCCACATGGACGACGCTCGGGTGAGCCGGCTCGTCATACAGTCGGTCGACGAGATCACTGCGCAGCTCTATCACCTTGCGCTGGTTGACGTATCCCTTGTCGGTGATCTCGCCGGCATCCAGGTCAGGCGGTGCGGTCATGAGCAGGATCCGCTCGATCCGCCCGGCGCGGCCCGCTCCCCTGCCGTGGACCTCGAGTCCGCGAGCGAGGTGGCCCGCGAGCGCCGGATCGACGTAGGCGTCACCGGCCGCAACAGGGTCACGGCCGAGCAGTTTGCGGGTCTCCGCGAGGTTGAGCCAGGCGAGCGCGCACGCCTCGTCCCTGTCCTGGCCCGCGATGACCGCGTCGGACAGCTGCGGCAGCGCCGACAGCAGGGAGGTCCGCAGGGCGCCGACCCGGACGAAGGTGCCGGTGGTGAGCTTGAAGTCCTCGGCGACCCTGCCGCTGAAGAGCAGCCCGGCGTCGGGATCCGCGTCGTCGGCCAGCCGGACGGCGTCTCCCGTGCGATAGAAACCCTCCGTGTCGAAGGCCGACGCGGTGAGGTCCGGTCGCCGGAAGAAGCCCGGTGTCACCATCGGTCCGCGCGCGAGGATCTCGTAGGCCTCCCCCTCGGGGCGAAGGAGCACCTCGGCGCCAGGCAGCGGCACGCCGATGCACCGCGCGTCATCGAAGTCGAAGTGCGCATTCGTCACGGCCGGCGCGGTCTCGGTCAGGCCCCATGAACCGCTGACCGGGATCCGCCTGCCGGTGGTCTTCTCCGCGACGGCTCCGAGCCGTTGGCGCAGGGCACTGGGCAGTGCCGCCGCCGCGTTGAAAAGCAGCCGCAGCCGGGAGAAGAACGCCTCGGCGAACTCCGGGTCGTCCTCGAGCACCGGCACGAGCTGGGCGTATCCGGCTGGCACGTTGAAGTAGATCGTGGGTGGCACGTCGGCCAGGTTGGCCAGGCTGCGGGACAGCGCCGGAGGCCCGCCGTCATCCACGTAGAGGGTGCCGCCGTTGGTGACGACCATGTTCAGGTTGTGGCTGCCACCAAAGGTGTGGCTCCACGGCAGCCAGTCGACGATGACCGGGCGCTCCTCCTCGAGGAAGGGCCACACCTGCCGCATCATCTGTTGGTTGGAGGCGAGCATCCGGTGTGTCGTGAGCACACCCTTGGGTGCGCCGGTGGACCCCGAGGTGAGCAGGATCTTGGCAACCGTCTCGGGCCCGATGCCCTCGAACGCCTGACGCACCTGCGACCCGGCCCCGACCGCACGCAACTCCTCGACGGTCGCGCCCACCGCGCGGTTGCCGCGGCTGGTGATCGCGGGCGTCTGCTGCAGCGTGTCGAGCACGGCGCCGAAGCGGTCGGCATCGTCGGCGAACACCGCACCAGGGGTGACGAGCTCGGCGACCTGCCGGATTCGCGCGTGGTCCTTGGACTGCAGCGAGTATGCCGTGCTGGTCGGCACCACGGGCACGCCGGCATTGAGCGCCCCCAGCATCATCAACAGGTGGTCCACGGAGTTCCCGGAGAGCACGAGCAGCGGCCGACTCGCGCCCAGGCCGAGGTCGAGCAGGCCCTGGCCGATCGACTCCGCGCCGGCCACCGCCTCGCCATACGTCACGGTCCGCCAGTCCCCTCTCCCGTCCCGGTCGGCCACCAGCAGGTGGTCGGCGTCTCGGGACGCCCACTCACGGAGTGAGTGGAGGATCGAGGCGGGATAGGGCCGCAGCTGGTCGGCCGAGCGGAGCAGGATGCTGCCGTCGGGTCGGTCCTCCCGGACGATCCGCGGGGTGGCGTACAAAGTGGTCATGGAGCCTCCTTCGGGGGACTGCCGTCTGCCCCGGGACCTGGTGGAACCCAGATCACGACCCGACGCGTGGTCTGCCCCATCGTGGCGCTGGGAGCTCTGATAGTTGACGTACCGGGCCGGCGACGTCAATGCCTTGTAGCCGTTTTCGTCAGCCCACCGTGAAGATCGACGGGAGCGGCGCGTCGAGGGCGGCTCAGGGTTCGGCGCGGCGCTCAACGCGGGGGTCGTAGGCTGGGGCGGGAGGCACGCCACGATTCGGAGCCTCTCGCACGAGTGACCCGCTGCAACCTCGACTGGCAAGGGAGCCGTCCGTGACCGTCGCACCCGAGGGCCGCCGCATGCTGCGCGTGGAGGCGCGCAACGCCGAGACCCCGATCGAGCGCAAGCCGTCCTGGATCCGGACCACCGCCAAGATGGGCCCGGCCTACACCCAGCTGCACTCCCTGGTGAAGAGCGAGGGACTGCACACCGTCTGCCAGGAGGCGGGCTGCCCCAACATCTTCGAGTGCTGGGAGGACCGGGAGGCGACCTTCCTCATCGGCGGCGAACAGTGCACCCGGCGCTGCGACTTCTGCCAGATCGACACGGGGCGCCCTGCCGAGCTCGACCGGGACGAACCACGTCGCGTCGCCGAGTCGGTCCAGCAGATGGGCCTGCGCTACGCCACCATCACCGGGGTCGCCCGTGACGACCTGCCGGATGGCGGTGCCTGGCTGTATGCCGAGACCGTGCGCAAGGTGCACGAGCTCAACCCCGGCACGGGCGTCGAGATCCTCATCCCCGACTTCAACGGGGTCCCCGACCAGGTCGACCAGGTGATCGACGCCGGGCCCGAGGTGTTCGCCCACAACGTGGAGACGGTGCCGCGCATCTTCAAGCGGATCCGCCCGGCCTTCCGCTACGACCGGTCACTCGCGGTGATCACCCGCGGCAAGGACGCCGGTCTGGTGACCAAGTCCAACCTGATCCTCGGCATGGGCGAGGAGGAGCACGAGATCGAGCAGGCCATCCGCGACCTGCACGAGGCGGGCACCGACCTGCTCACCATCACCCAGTACCTCCGGCCCTCCCCTCGCCACCACCCGGTGGACCGGTGGGCCAAGCCGGAGGAGTTCGTGCACTGGTCGGACCTGGCCGAGCAGATCGGCTTCAAGGGCGTCATGAGCGGGCCCCTGGTCCGCTCATCCTACCGGGCCGGGCGCCTCTGGGCCCAGGCGATGCGCCGCAGCGGCAAGCCCGTGCCGCCGGAGCTGGCGCACCTGGCCGAGGCCGCGGCGGCCTCCCCGGCGCGTCAGGAGGCGGCCTCACTCGTGGGGCGCGCCCTCTCCGACGTATCCTGACCCCCATGGCCCGCAGCAAGAACTCCGAGCAGTCGACCGCGCCCTCGTCCGGGCTCTCGTCCAGGTTCCGGCGCAAGCCGAAGGACCCCAACAAGAAGCCGGGACGGGTCGCGCAGATCCGTCAGATCTACTCGGTCTCCCGCCAGACCGACCCCAACATCGGGTGGTGGATGCTGCTCTCGGCCCTCGTGGTCTTTGCGGTCCTGCTCGTGGTCGGGCTGTTCACCGGGCACCCCTACCTGTTCGGGTTCTTCGGCATCATGTTCGGCCTGATGGTGGCCATGCTGGTGATGAGCCGGCGAGCCGAGCGAGCGGCATACAAGAGCATCGAGGGCAAGGCGGGGGCGACCGGTGCTGCGCTGGGCGCCCTGCGGCGCGGTTGGTACTACGACAAGGAGCCGGTGGCGGCCGAGGCGCCGCGTGGCCGGAACCCGCGTGACCTCGCGAACGCTGCCATGGTCTTCCGCGCCATCGGGCGGCCGGGCGTCGTGCTCGTGGCCGAGGGACCGAAGGGGCCCGCGATCCGCCTGGCCGAGTCCGAGCGCAAGAAGGTCACCCGGGTGACCGGGGGCAACGTGCCCATCACGGTGCTGCGCATCGGCCAGGGCGACGACGCGGTCCCGGTCAACAAGCTGACCAAGCGGATCACCAAGCTCAAGCCCACGCTGACCAAGGCGGAGGTGTCCGCGGTCAACAAGCGCCTCAAGGCGCTGGGCGGCCTCAAGCCCCCCGTGCCCGCCGGCGTCGACCCGACCAAGGTCCGGATGGACCGCAAGGGACTCAAGGGTCGCTGACCCGGCACGGCCCCTGCCCGGCTACCTCAGAGGCGGACGATCAGCGTCCCGGCTGCCTTGTCGTGCCAGCCGCGCCCGTCGCGACCCAGGATCAGCGCAGGAATGACGAGGCAGACCAGGACGGTGCGGACCAGCGCCCGCCACAGCCCGGCGGGATGGCCGTCGAGACGGATCACCCGCAGCCCGAGGACGCGGTGCCCGATGGTGGAGCCCAGCGTGCTGACCAGGAGCAGGTTCTCCACGGCGAAGACCGCCAGCGGCCAGAGGCTGCCCTCTCCGCCGCCGAGCCGGTAACCGAGGAAGCCTGCCGCGATGATGCTGCACAGGACCCAGTCGATGAAGATCGCGATGAGTCGGCGGCCGAAGGTGCCCATCGCGCCTCGCCCCTCCTCGGGGAGCCCCAGGAGCTCGCCGGGATAGGTCGGGGACGGCCGGGCGGAGTCGGGGCGGGGCCCGGCGGCGTGAGGATCTGGCACACACCAAGGTTAGACGCGACGAAACACGGGTGAAACGTTCGGGTCACGACCGAGAAACACGGGCCCGATAGTCTCGCTCCGAGGGTCGGCAGCAGGCGTCGGCGCCATCCACAGGAGGATTGATGTTCAGCAGCCCCGAAGAGTGCCTCGAGTTCATCAAGAACGAGGAGGTGCAGTTCGTCGACGTGCGGTTCTGTGACCTGCCCGGGGTGATGCAGCACTTCAACGTGCCCGCCAAGTCGTTCACCCTGGACGCGTTCACCCAGGGCCAGATGTTCGACGGGTCGTCCATCCGCGGCTTCCAGGCGATCCACGAGTCCGACATGAAGCTGATCCCGGACCCGACAACGGCCTACCTCGACCCGTTCCGCAAGGAGAAGACGCTCATCCTCAACTTCTCCATCGTCGACCCGTACACCGCTGAGCCCTACAGCCGCGACCCACGCAACATCGCGGCGAAGGCGGAGGCCTACCTGGCCTCGACCGGGATCGCCGACTCCTGCTTCTTCGGCGCCGAGGCGGAGTTCTACGTCTTCGACGACATCCGGTTCGAGACCAATGCTCACGCCGGCTACTACTTCATCGACTCCGTCGCCGCGGCCTGGAACACCGGCCGCGAGGAGGAGGGCGGCAACCGCGGCTACAAGCCCCGCTACAAGGGTGGCTACTTCCCGGTGCCCCCGACCGACCACTTCGCCGACCTGCGAGACACGATGACGCTCAACCTCGAGGGGGTCGGGTTGCAGGTCGAGCGGGCGCACCACGAGGTGGGCACAGCCGGGCAGCAGGAGATCAACTACCGGTTCGACACCCTGCTCGGCGCGGCGGACGACGTGATGAAGTTCAAGTACGTCGTCAAGCACACTGCCTGGGACGCCGGCAAGACGGCGACGTTCATGCCCAAGCCGATCTTCGGTGACAACGGATCCGGCATGCACTGCCACCAGTCGCTCTGGAAGGACGGCGAACCGCTCTTCTACGACGAGCAGGGGTATGGCGGGTTGTCCGACATAGCGCGCTGGTACATCGGTGGTCTGCTGCGGCACGCGCCCTCGGTGATCGCCTTCACCAACCCGACGATCAACTCCTACCACCGGTTGGTCCCGGGCTACGAGGCTCCGGTCAACCTCGTCTACTCGGCGCGCAACCGCTCCGCATGCGTCCGCATCCCGCTGACCGGCGACTCCCCCAAGGCCAAGCGGATCGAGTTCCGCGTCCCGGACCCGTCGGCCAACCCCTACCTCGCCTTCGCCGCCCAGCTGATGGCGGGAATCGACGGGATCCGCAACCGGATCGAGCCCCCAGAGCCCATCGACAAGGACCTCTACGAGCTGCCCCCGGAGGAGCACCAGGAGATCCAGCAGGTCCCCGGTTCGTTGCCCGAGGTGCTGCAGTCCCTGGAGGCCGACCACGATTACCTGCTCGAGGGAGACGTCTTCACCGAAGACCTCATCTCCACGTGGTGTGAGTGGAAGCGCAAGAACGAGATCGACCCGATCCGGTTCCGGCCGCACCCGCACGAGTTCGAGATGTACTACGACCTGTAGGCCTCTCGGTGCGCCTGCTCGTCTCCTCGCGTGAGGCGCACCGATGTGGCGCGTGGTGGTTGCTCGTCCACTCAGCGGATGTGGCGAGAGCTCGCGCGGACGATCAGCTCGGTCGAGAGCCTGACGTGGCGAGCGCGCTTCGGGGCGGTGCCCGCGATCCGCTCGGTCAGCAGCCGGGCTGCGGTCGCCCCGATGTCGTAAGCCGGCTGGGCGACCACGGTCAGAGGCGGGTCGATGAAGCGGGCCCACGGGGTGTCGTCGAAGGCGACCAGGCCAAGATCGCGCCCCGGCTTGATACCCCGCCGGTTGAGTTCCCCGAGGGCGCCGAGCGCCATCGTCGCGTTGGCGATCAACACGGAGTCCGGCGGCCTGCGCTCGTCCAGCAGCGACCCCATCGCCTCGCGTGCACTCTCCTCATGGAAGTCTGCGTGCCGCACCAATGACACCGCTGGGCGCCGGCGCGCGTCCTTCACGGCGTCCAGGTATCCCTGCAGGCGCTCTTGGGCAGTGTCGGCCCGCTCCGGCCCGGTGAGGCAGGCAGGGCGCGACCAACCAGTGGCGAACAGGTGGTTGGTCGCATCGCGGGCACCAGCGCGGGAGTGCACCATCACCGAGTCGGCGGCCTTGTGACTCGACCGGTCGACCGTCACCAGAGGGATCGCCGCGTTCACCAAGCGGGACACGTCGCTGCCCCGCGTGTTCGGCGACATGATGACGCCGGCGACCTGCTCCTGCTCAGCGACCCTGAGGTAACGCTGTTCCTTGTCCTGGTCTTCATCTGAGTTGCACAGAAGCACGGAGAAACCCTGACCCTGGGCGACGTCCTCAACACCGCGGGCGACCGCCGTGAAGAACGGGTTCGCGATGTCCGAGATGATCAGCGCCCACACGTCAGTCCGCTGCCGACGCAGGTTGCGCGCCACACCGTTGGGGCGGTAGCCCAGCTCGTCAGCCGCCGCACGGACCCGTTCAGCGAGCGTCGGGTCCACCGTCGTGACGTTGTTGAGGGCGCGGGACACCGTCGCTGGAGAGACACCGGCCCGACGCGCCACGTCGATGAGCTTCGCCAACCCGACCTCCACTTAGTTCAGCCAACTCGCGGCGAGTGAACACCGCTCGGAGACCCTGCCTCCGGCGATTCTTACGTGGCAGCCTACGGCGCGCTGGTGGCCTGACCCGACATACCTGGCGTGCTTCGCTTCGCCGCTGCGGGGTCAGCGGTGCCGCAGGGAACTCTCACGAACGATGAGCTCCGTGGAGAGCACGATGTGACGGGCTCGTTTCCGCGCCGAGCCCGTAATGCGTTCGGTCAGCAGGTGGCCCGCGGTCGCCCCGATCTCATGGGTCGGTTGCGCGACGACCGTCAGGGCCGGATCGGTCAAGCGCGCCCACGGGGCATCGTCGAAGGCCACCAGTCCGACGTCGCGGCCGGGCTTCAGCCCACGCTCGGCCAACTCCTGCAGGACGCCGAGGGTCATCGTTGCGTTGGCGACGAAGAACGCGTCCGGCGGGTCCGGCACGTCGAGCAAGCTCGCCGCCGCTGCCACGGCGCCCGCTTCCTGAAAGTCCGTGTGCCGCACCAAGCCTTGGGTCATCCGTCGTGGAGCACGCGCGATGGCATCAAGGTATCCCTGGAGTCGATCCTCGGCAGTCTGTGCGTAGTCCGGCCCGGTGATACAGGCCGGGCGGCGCCAGCCGCTGTCAAACAAGTGTTGCGTGGCGCCACGCGCTCCTCGCCTCGATTGAACCGTCACCGAGTCAACCGGCTTACGCACGGTCCGGTCGATGGTCACCACTGGGATCGATGCGTCCACCAAGCGAGCGACGTCACTGCCGCGCATGTTCGGGGAGATGATGACCCCCGCCACCTGTTCCTGCTCGGCCACCTGCAGGTAACGGTCCTCCTTGCCCCTGTTCTCGTCGGAGTTGCACAAGAGGACCGAGAACCCGTGCTCTCGGGCGACGTCCTCCACGCCGCGCGCCACCGCGGTGAAGAACGGGTTCTCGATGTCGGAGATGATCAGCGCCCACACGTCGGTCCGTTGCCGGCGTAGGTTGCGCGCGACACCGTTGGGGCGGTAGGCGAGCTCATCGGCCGCTGAGCGCACTCGCTCAGCCAGGGACTGATCGACGGTGGGGACGTTGTTGAGAACACGCGACACCGTTGCCGACGAAACGCCGGCGAGCCGCGCCACATCGACGATCTTGACCACCCACCCTCACGCCCCCGTCAATCGCTCCCGCTCGGGCGTGGGACGGCCTGGATGCGCCTGGGCGGTTGGGTGGTTCACGCAAACTCCAGTCCAGAGGCGTCGTCGGCTCCGGTGATCATCGAGACGATCTCTTGGGGGCGCACCTCGGCGGCCTTCCGCGCGCCGACCATTCTTCCGTGTCGAAGCACCCAGATGGTGTCCATGAGGTCGAAGACCTGGCGCAGGTTGTGGCTCACCATGAGCACGGTGACACCCTGGTCCTTCAGAGTGTGGATGATCTCCTCAACCTTTGCGGTCTCCTGGACGCCGAGCGCCGCCGTCGGCTCGTCCAGGACGATCATCTTCGAACCCCACCCCGCAGCGCGGGCGATCGCCACCCCTTGGCGTTGGCCGCCGGACATCCCCATGATCATGGCCCCCAGGTCGGGGATCTGCACGCCAGTTCGCTCCAGCAGGGCGCGTGCTTCGGTCTTCATGGCCGCACGGTTCAGCACACTGAACGGCCCGAGGCGGAGCAGGTAACGCTCTCTGCCAAGGAAGAGATTGGCAACGACATCGAGGTGATCGGCGAGCGCGAGCGTCTGGTACACGGTTTCGATGCCATGCCTGCGCGCCTCCAGGGGGGAGCGAAAATGCCTTTCCTCTCCCGCGAACCAAAAGCTGCCGTCGTCAGCATGCTCTGCGCCCGTGAGGATCTTGACCAAGGTCGACTTCCCGGCACCGTTGTCACCCACGAGCGCGACGTGCTCACCGGCGTCGACTTGCAGGTCGACACCCTGAAGGGCTTGAACACCACCGAACCGCTTCGAAATGCCCTCTACCTTCAGCATCGGCTCGGTCACGCTGGCATCCTGCGAATTCATCAGTTCCATACGCTCTCGATTCGGTGCCTCACTTCATGTGCACGTATTTCAACCACGGGTCGGACGACTTCAGCGGCGGGTTGGTGCAGCTGGGCGCCAGAATTGCCTTCATCTGCTGCTGGTTCATGTTCTTCGTGGTCACGACGTAGACGCCGGTGTCCTCCTTGGTGACGGCGACGCCCTTGCGGATGTGTTCGACCGCTGCGACGACCGAGTCGAAGCCCATGCGGAAGGGGTTCTGCACGATCAGTGCAGTGATTTCGCCCGAACTCAGCGCCTTCACCTCGTCGGGTGCTGCGTCCCACCCGACCATGACGACCTTGCCCTTGAGGTTCCGCTGGGAGACCGCATGCGAGGCGCCGATGACTCCCGGTTCGTTGGACGCGAACAATCCGTTGAGGTCCGGGTTCGCGGTCAGGATATTGTTCGTGACGTTGAGCGCCTGGTTGGCGTCGCTCTGGTCGGCCTGGTCCGAGACCAGCTTCAGACCGGGGTACTTCTTCAAGCCCTCGATGAAGCCTTGTTTGCGCTGGTCGTTGGTCATCGAACCCGGTTGAAACTCCAGCAGAGCCACCTTGCCGTGGCCGTGCAGTGCGGTGTTCATCAACTTGGCCACCTCCTTGGCACCCTGGACGTTGTCGGTTGCAAACAGCGGGACCGTTTGGGGCGTTGTGCCGGAGTCAATGTTGTAGACCGGGATCTTTGCCTGTTGCGCCTTCTGGGTCACCGGCACCAGAGCCTTGGCATCGGTCGCCGCATAGATCAGCGCGTCCACGTGGCGGGAAAGGTAGCCGTTGAGCATGTTGATCTGGCCGGTGACGTCAGTCTCCGCGGAGACCCCGTTCCACTCGATGTTCACGTTGCCCAGCTTCTGGGCAGCGCACTGGGCTCCAGCCTTGACGTGGGTCCAGTAGTCGAACCCCACCGCCTTGGGGATCACCGCCACGTTGAGCTTCTTGCCAGCTGATGCCGCGCCGGCGGCGCCGCCCGCGCCGCTGGTCGAGCTCGACGATGTGGATGACCCAGGCGCACTGGACGTGGAGGAACTCGCCGAGCTCGGGCCATTGCTGCAGCCGGCCATGGCTACCACCGGGATGGTGAGTGCCACCAACCACCAACGGCTCTTCTGTGTGTTCATGGAGACCTCCTCGATTGTCGGGCTGTTAGGTCAGGCACCTGTCATCACGTGACGTGGGCGCGTTCGGTGATCCGCTGTCGACGGAACTGGTCCCAGCTGACGGCTATCCACACGACGAGGCCGATGATGACGTCTTGCCAGTAGATATTGACGTTCAACAAGACGGACCCGTTGCGGATGAACTGGATGAGAAAGGCACCGATGATCGCACCGGAGACGGTCCCCTGCCCGCCAAAGAGGCTGGCGCCCCCGATCACGGCAGCCGCGATCGCGTCGAGCTCCAGACCGACTCCGAAGTTCGGCTGCCCGGACGAGACGCGGGAGGCTGCGATCATCCCACCGAAGCCTGCGAGGAGTCCCTGCAGGACGTACACAAGGACCAGGTACCTGCTGGCCGGGATCCCCATGAGGCGCGCTGCCTCGTGGTTCGAGCCGATGGCGTAGGAGTACCGCCCCAGCTTGGTGCGAGTGAAGATGAAGCCGAAGATGACGATGACACCGATGAGACAGATAGCCGGAATCGGGATCGGACCGGCATAGCCCTGACCCAGGACATTGAAGCCGACGGGCAGTCCGTAGACCGCAACCGCGCCGGTAGATACGAATGTCAGGCCCCGAGCGACCCCCATCATCCCCAGGGTGGCAATGAACGGTGCCAGCTTGACCCATCCGACCAGTCCGCCGTTGACGAGTCCGGCCGCTCCACCGATGAGTACCCCTACGACCGTCGCCAAGGGCCATGACAGGTGCGCATCGACCATCAGCATGGCGCCCAGAACTCCGGCGAGTGCGGCGATCCCCCCCCCCACGGACAGATCGATGCCCGCGGTGACGATCACCAGTGTCATGCCAATCGCGATGATCGCGGTGACGGCCGCCTCGACCACGACCTCGCTCAGGTTGTTGTAGGTAAGGAAGTTGGGCGAGAGCAGCGACAGCAGGACGAAGATCACCAGGAGTGCGCCCAGCGCGGCCACTTGGGAGATCACATCGGCGAGGCGGCGGCGTACTAACCCCCACGGCCCACCGACTGCGGCGGCACCCGGTTGCTTCCCGAAGTCACCGGTACGGCCATCTGGGCGGCCCGCGGATGAACTCATCCGACGTCAATCCTCGTCATTTGGCACATGGCCGAAGCCGCCCGTCGCGTAACTCGCTGCGCACATTCCGCTCCATCAACAGGAACTTCACCGCTTGGCTGGCCGGCTCGCACAAGCCCGTGTCAATCGCTCCAGAAATCGTTATCTGCAACGGTAAATCGGGATCCGCACCACTGTCAACGCAAACATGGGTTCGATTGAGGATTCAATCGCGCGGGCTGGGTCAGAGGGTCACCTCTCCGCACAGGTGCACCGGCACGCCGAGTGCGTCGAACATGGCGGCCTTCGCGAGCAGACCCTTGTCGGCGGTGTCGGCGTCGGGAGCGTAGACGACCGTGATGTGGTTGGCCCTGTGCCGCGCCATCATCTGGTTGCGGGTGACCCCGTGCAGCACCGCGTGCATGACTGGCCACTGTGGGTTGGTGGCCTCTAGCCGCCGCTGGGTCTCCTCCCAGGGGAGTTCGACAACGGTTGCGCGTCCGAGGTCGGTGTGCAGGCGGCCGCCAGCGAGGAACACTCGCGACCAGACGATCTCCCCCGGTTTGGACACGCCGCTGAGTGTGCCTCCGCCGAGTGGGAAGAACATCGGTGGCTGTCGCATGCTCCAAGACTTGTCGTAGCCGCCGTTGTGCGAGGCTGGAACCGATCCGGAGATCTCGAAGACCCAGACGTAGTCGTCACCGTATTGCTCGCCCCAGCGGATGTCGTGCAGGGTGGTCGCGGGGTTCAGACCCATGGCGGTCCAGATCCGGTTGGTCACCAGGGAATCCACGGCGACCCCCTCGTCGACCTCATTGAAGTGTGGCAAGGGACGGCCGGCATACAGCTCCCGTGAGCCGTCCCGGGATCGTACGGGTGGGCGGTATGGGTCGTTGAGCAGCCCCTCGGCCAGGTCGCTGGCGGGCACGACGTCCTTCAGGCCCTGCTGGTACTGGATGCCTACCGCGTCCAGGCCGAAGTCGTCGGCGATCCGCATCGCGGCGACGTACATCGCGCATTGGCTGTGCAGCTGGGCATCGGTCAGCTCGGTGGCCTCGTCGGTGCCGGTGCGGAAGTCCAGCCCGGCCCCCTCGAGCCAAGCCCGGACGGCCCGCGCCTCGTCGTCGGCGACCTTGCCCATCTCGACCACGAGGGCGCTCTGGGAGAGCCGCTCCTTGTAGATGCCCAGGGGGTTGAGCAGCTCGTCGTCGAAGATGGCGTTGTACATCCCCATGCAACCCTCGTCGAAGATGCCCATGATCGCCTTGTCGGCGCGCAGCTGCTCAGCCAGCGCCCGACCCAGCTGCACCTCGGGACCATCCGACAGGGCGGGAAGGTCACGCACATGGCTCTGGTCATGGACCAGCTCCCCCGTCTCCAACCAGGTGCGCAATCCATCCAGCGCCCACTCGTCGGTGAAGTCCTGGCTCCACAAGGCGGAGTAACCCACCCCAGCCTTGGTCAGGCTCGCGGTGAGGTTCAGCAGACCCACCAGGCCGGGGAACTCTCCCATCCAGTTGGCCACCACGAGGAGGGGACCTCGGTGCGTGCGCAGTCCGGCCAGGACGTGATGGCTGTACTGCCACACCGCCTCCACGACGATGAGCGGTGCATCCGGGGGCAATTCCCGAAACACACGTATGCCGGCTGCCTGGCTGTCTATAAAGCCGTGCCCCTTGGCCTCGTCGACCGCGTGGCCGCGCCGCACGGACCACCCGAGCGACTCCACCGCCCGAGCCAGGTCGGCCTCTAGCTTGCGCTGGGCGGGCCAGCAGGTCTGGTTCGCCGCCGGCCGCAGGTCGCCGCTGGCGACCGTGTAGACGGTGTGCGGCTCCGCGACGGTTCGTGACGTCGGGGCGGGCATGGTGTAGGTGGACATGTGAGGCTCCTTGTCCTCTGGGCGGCGCGCAGGCGGTGACCGGCCCGATCGACGAGCACGCCCTCGGTGCTCGAGCCGCCGGTGTTCACGCGGAGGGCGGCCGACGCTCCCACAACGGCACACTGCCAGAAATCGTTTTCATACGTCAAGGTTGGCGTCGCTCAGCGTTCTGGCCGGAGCCGCAAGCCCTGCATGCCACCGTCGACGGCCAGATCGATCCCCGTGGTCGAGCCCGCGGCCGGGCTGGCAAGGTAGACGACTGCCTCGGCGACCTCGTCGGCCGAGACCAAACGGCCATGGGGCTGCCGCGCGTTCAGCGCGGCACGCTCGGCCGCGGGGTCGGACGCGTGCTCGAGCAACCGGCCGATCCAAGGGGTGTCGGCGGTGCCGGGGTTAACGCAGTTGACCCGGATCCCGTCGCGCAGGTGGTCGGCGGCCATCGCGCGAGTGAGCGCCAGGACTGCCCCCTTGCTCGCGCTGTAGAGCGCTCGCTGCGGCAGCCCGGCAGTCGCCGCGATCGAGCAGGTGTTGACGATCGCGGCCGCCCTGGAGTTGCGCAGGAAGGGCAGGCAGGCACGGCTCACGCGCACCATGCCGACAACGTTGACATCGAGCACGCGAGACCATTCCTCATCTGAGTTGTCCTCGACCGTGCCTTGTGCACCGATGCCCGCGTTGTTGACGACGATGTCGATGCCACCAAGCGCCTCGGCCGCCTGCCCGACGGCTCGACGCACCGATGCGTCCCTGCTGACATCGGCGATGAGCGAAACGACCCCGTCGCCGCTGCTCCCTTCGGGGAGAGGGTGTAGGTCGAGAACCGCGACAGCGGCGCCCTGCTCGCGCAGCAGCCGGGCCACCGCGGCACCGATGCCGGACGCACCGCCGGTGACCACTGCCGACATACCGCCGAACGGGGTGGGCATGCCTACTCCTTACCCGCTGGCTCGTGAATGAATCGATCGGTGGCATCAGCCACCGGCCGGCGGCCAGGGCGGGGCGGGGTTGCTGGCCGACGCACGCGAGGGGATAGGTCCCGCCTCCGTTGACGGGTGATACATCCGCTCTCTACGCTCAGGGACAACACGGCCCGTCATTCGTGAGGAGCCCCGTGAGCGCCATTACCGCACTGCAGACCCATGACGTGCGGTTCCCCACATCCCTTTCGCTGGCCGGTTCGGATGCGATGAACCCGGACCCTGACTACTCGGCCAGCTACGTCCAGGTCTGCACCGACGCCGACGACGGTCTGCAGGGGCACGGCTTCGTCTTCACCATCGGGCGCGGCAACCAGGTCGAGGTAGGGGCCATCCAGGCGCTCGAGGATCACGTTCTCGGACGCAACGTGGAGCAGACGCTCGCGAACATGGGCGGCTTCTGGCGCGACCTGGTGCACGACTCCCAGCTGCGATGGCTGGGACCCGAGAAGGGCGTTATGCACATGGCGATCGGCGCCGTGGTCAACGCCCTGTGGGACCTGAAGGCAAAACGCGCCGGGATGCCCCTGTGGCAGCTGCTGTCCTCCATGACCCCCGAGCAGCTGGTGGACCTCGTCGACTTCCGCTACCTCACCAACGTGCTCACCCCGCCCGAGGCACTCCGGCTCCTGCGACGCACCGAGCCCGGGCGCGCCGAGCGGGTCCGCACGCTGCTTGAGGTGGGCTACCCGGCATACACGACGACGCCGGGATGGCTCGGCTACGACGACAACAAGCTCGTCCGCCTGTGTCGCGAAGCGGTCGACCAGGGCTTCACCCTGATCAAGCTGAAGGTCGGCGCAGACCGCACAGACGACGTCCGGCGCCTTGGCCTGGCGCGGCGGACGCTCGGGCCGGGGGTGCGCATCGCCGTCGACGCCAATCAACGCTGGGAGGTTGCTGAGGCCATCAGTTGGCTCAGCGAACTCAAACCGTTCGACCTCGCGTGGGTAGAGGAGCCCACCAGCCCCGACGACCTGCTGGCTCACGCTGCGATCGCCCGGGGCATCACCCCGCTACCCGTCGCCACCGGTGAGCACATGGCCAACCGGGTGATGTTCAAGCAGTTCCTGCAAGCAGATGCGTTGCAGGTCCTGCAGATCGACGCAACCCGGGTCGCCGGGGTGAACGAGAACGTCGCGGTCTTGCTGCTCGCTGCCAAGTTCGGTGTGCCGGTGTGCCCCCATGCTGGCGGGGTAGGGCTCTGCGAGGCCGTGCAGCACCTGTCGATGTTCGACTTCGTCGCCGTCTCCGGCACGATGGAAGGCCGCGTCATCGAGTATGTCGACCATCTGCACGAACACTTCATCTCACCGGCCCGGGTCGAGAACGGACGCTACGTTGCCCCGACGACCCCCGGCGCCGGAACCGAGATGCTCGCCGCCTCTCTAGCCGAATTCCGCCATCCCCGTCATGCCTGAGTTCCAACTACCGCGGCTGTCGTACGGTGCCGCCAACATCGGCAACCTGCACCGCGCTCTCACTGACGACGCCGCGTGGGAGTTGCTGGAGACCGCGTGGGAGTGCGGCGTCCGCTATTTCGACACGGCTCCGCACTACGGCCTCGGGTTGTCCGAACGACGGCTCGGCGCCTTTCTCACCACCAAGCCCCGCGATCAATTCGTGCTCTCCACCAAGGTCGGCCGCCTCCTCGTTCCCAACGACCGGGGCAGCGACGCGCTCGACCTCGCCCACGACTTCATCGTGAGCACGCACCTACGCCGAGAGTGGGACTTCTCCACCGACGGCATTCGGCGCAGCCTCGAGGAATCGCTGCAGCGCTTGGCCCTGGACCGGGTCGATATCGCCTACCTGCACGACCCTGAACGCTTCGGGCTGGCAGCCGCCCTGGACACCGGCGTGCCTGCTGTCACCCAGCTCCGCGAGGAGGGCTTGGTCACGGCGGTCGGGATCGGTTCCATGTCGAACGAGGCCCTACTCGCCGGTGCGCGCACCGGCTGCCTGGACCTGCTGATGGTCGCGAGCCGCTACACCCTCACCGACCAGAGCGCCGCCGAGCAAGTCCTGCCCGAGGCCGTCTCACACGGACTGCCCGTGGTCGCCGCCGCCGTATTCATGTCAGGGCTGCTGGCGACCGATCCGCCCAACGCCGACGGCCTCTACGAGTACGGCGCGGTGCCAGCCGACGTGCTCGAACGCACCCGTGCCATCGCGCAGGTCTGCGCGCAGTTCGGCACCGACTTGCCCACCGCGGCGCTGCAGTTCCCCCTGCGTCATCCGCTGGTGCGAACCGTCGTGGCCGGCGGCGCCACTCCAGAGCAAGTGCGCCAGAACTGGCAGCGCACCGTCACCCCGTTGCCGCAAGACCTGTGGGAGACTCTCGCGAACGCCGGTTTGGTGACGGTATGACGAGCACTCACCGAATCCTCGACGCCCACCTGCACGTGTGGGACCTGTCCGTCAGCGACTACGCCTGGCTGACGCCCGCCCACGGCCGCCTCCGAGCCAGCTTCACCCCCCAGAAGGCCCGCCGCGAGCTGACAGCGGCCGGCGTCGATGCCGCCATCCTGGTCCAGGCCGAGGATTCCGAGGGCGACACGACGTACCTCCTCGACGTGGCCAGTCACCAACCTTGGGTCGCCGGCGTCGTCGGATGGATCCAGCTCGACGACCCAGAGCGAGCCGAGCAGCAGCTCGCCCGTTGGACCGTTCACCCAGCCTTCTGCGGCATTCGGCACCTGGTCCACAACGACCCCCGCAACGACTTCCTCGATCTGCCGAACGTGCGCCGGTCCCTGGCAATGGTCGCCGAGCTTGGTCTGCCTTTTGATGTCCCTGACGCCTGGCCCCGCCACCTTGAGAGGACCGTCTCCCTCGCGCGCGCCGTGCCCGAACTGTCCATCGTCCTGGACCACCTCGGCAAACCTCCCCATGACGCAGTAGGGCAAGGCCGGTGGCGCCTTTGCCTGCGCGAACTGGCCGCGTGCCCCAACACCACGGCCAAGGTCTCCGGCCTGCAGGCGCCCGGGCAACCCTTCACTCCCGAGGTCATCCGCCCGGTCTGGGACACCGCAGTCGAGTTGTTCGGCCCCTCCCGATTGATGTACGGCGGGGACTGGCCCATGACGACGGACTTCGGCGGATATCCCGCTGCGTTGTCCCTCGCCACAACCTTGGCAGAACAGCTTTCCCCCAGAGAGCGCGGGCAGCTCTTCGCCGGCACCGCAGAGCGGGTGTACCACCGAACTGTCCTGGAAGGAGGCGACCAGCGGGCATGAGCAGCGCTCCGGCCGCCCCCTGACCCACCACTCACGCCATACCGAGGTCTCGATCCTTCTCCCGAGGTCGTCATGGTAGGTGGGCCCTACCGCTCGGTTATCGACGAGCTGCTCCGGTCAGTCGGCCGGCGTGACCACAGCCTTGAGACATGTCGGGTCCGAGATGGCGGTGAGCGCGTCGGCATACTCCCCCAGCGCAAAGCGATGGGTGATCAGCCCGGCGGTGCGGACGCGTCCGGAGCGCAGCAAGGCCAACGAACGGTCCATGCAGTTCACCTGAGCGAAGGATCCCCTGACGGTCAACTACCGCCGGAAGATGTCGTAGGGGCTCCAGGCCAGGCGGTCGTCGGCGTCACACATTCCGTAGACGAAGACGGTCCCGTCAATCGCCACCAGCTCCGGCAGCATGTCCACCACGGAGACGGCGCCGGTCGCGTCGACGGCCACATCGAAGCCGTCGGGTGCCAACTCGAGCAGAGTCTGCTTGGCGCTCTCGGCGTCGCGAGTGATCTGCACGACGCGGTCGACGCCGAATGACTCTGCGAGTTCGAGTTTGAAGGCGGTCGGTGCTGCCACCGTGACCCGGCCGGCACCGCCATGCACCAGGAGTTGGGCCAGCAGTTGGCCGGTGGTACCGGAGCCCACCAGGAGTACGTCAGCGCCAGGCCGCAGCTGAAGGATGTCCATCCCGTGCACGGCGCAGGCAAGCGGCTCCGCGAAAACGGCAACGTCATCGGCCAGGTCGCCGGCAGGGTAGACCTTGTGTGCCGGGCTGACCAGCGACTCTGCGAAGCCGCCCGGAGCGTTGACGCCGAGCGACAGGAACGCTTTGCAGAAGAGCGGTCGTCCGCGAGTACATTCGCGGCAGCGACCGCAGGCCGAGGCGTTGTCCACCACGACCCGTTGTCCAGGCTCGAAACCGTCCACGCCCGCCCCGACCTCCCGAACGACTCCAACGCTCTCGTGCCCGGGTGTCAACGGGAACGTGGCGAAGAAGCCGCCCTCGTGCAGGTGCAGGTCGGTACCGCACAGTCCGGCGAGGTGCACGTCGACGACGACCTGACCAGGGTCAGCGACCGGACGCGGCACGTCCCGCACCGCGAAGCTGCGAGGAGCGTCGTAGACGACGGCACGCATCAGTGCATGGCAATCGACTCGACGCTGCGCAACTGGTTCCGGATGAAGCTGTTGGCGTGCTGTCCGAGGTCCTCGCCGTCCTGCCAGAGGTTGCGCCAGGCGCCGAGCATCGAGCTGAGTTCGGGGTGCACAACCGTGGACGAGAACGACTCGAACACCACCGGACCGTCGTAGTCCACCGTGGCCAGGGCACGGAAGAAGGAATCGAAGTCCACCGTGCCCGAGCCGAGGTAGCCTCGGTGGCTCTCCCCGATGTGCACGTATCCGAGCCTGTCGGCCACGGCGAGTACCGGCGAGAACATGTCCGGCTCCTCGATGTTCATGTGATACGTGTCCAGGTGCACCACCAAGTTGTCCGACTTCGCCTCCTCTACGTAGGCCAGCGCTTGGCGACCCGTGTTGAGCAGGTTGGACTCGTAACGGTTCACCACCTCCACACCGACCCGGATCCCGAGCTCAGCCCCTCGCTCCGCGATGCGACCGATGGCGTCGATACTGTGCTGGCGGTTCGTCGGCGTCGCAGGAGCCATGTACTTGCGCATGGCGCAGTAGATGACTCCGACGAGGTGCGTGCCGCCAGCGTCACTGAGGAACTCCAGGCACCGCCCCAGCAAAGCCTCCCCGGCCGAGACGACTTGGTCGTCCTCGCTGGAGACGTCGGTCTGCTCGGAGAGTCCCAACGAGGCTGTGACTGCGAGGCCGGCTTGCTCGGCCATGCGGCGTACGGCAGACCCGTCCGCTTTGTCGGGGTCCATGAGCGGGATCTCGACCAGGTCGAATCCCGCGGCGGCCGTGCGCGCGATGGCCCGCTGCAGGCCCGCATCGTCGAACTCGCCGGTCCACACCGAGCCGTGGCAACCGATCAACATGTGTACTCCCGTGGTGGGTTCATTTCTGGGGATGGACCACGGCCTTGACCGAGTCGCCGACCCGGCCGCTCAAGGTCAACGCATCCGCAGCCTCCTCCAGAGGGAAGTGGTGAGTGACCAGGGGCTTGACGTCAACGCGGCCGGAGGACACCAGCTCGATCGCGGTCGGCCAGGTGTGGTTGTAGCGGTTGACGAGGCTCAGCGACAGCTCGTTGACGTTGAGTTGCGACAGCGGCAGCCCGATAGACCCCTCCTTGCTCATCCCGATCATGGCCGCGCGCCCTCCTGGCCGCAGCCGCCGCATACCGTTGGCGAGCACGCCGGGAGCTCCCGAACACTCGAGCAGCACATCGAAGCGTCGTTCGCTGGGCACCTCGCTGCGTTCGATCTCGAAGCCCATCTCCTTCGCCAGCCCGAGCCGAAAGTCGGAGATGTCGGTGATGGTCACCGTGCCCCCGCCGAAGGCGCGGGCGACGGCAGCTGACAGCAGCCCGACAGGTCCGGCGCCCGTGACCAGCACGTCGTCACCCGGCTCGAGGTTCGCCCGCCGGCAACCCCAGATGCCCACCGAGAGCGGTTCCAGCAGGGCCCCCTCCTCATAGGTCATGTCGTCAGGGATCGGGTAGAGGTTGCGCGCGTCGATGGCCATCCGCTCGACAAGTGCTCCGTCGTACGGTGGTGTGGCGAGGAACACCAGGTCGGGGCACAGGTGATAGCGACCGGCCATGCACTCTCGGCAGTCACGGCACGGCGTGCCCGGCTCAATCGCCACGCGGTCACCGACAGCGACATTCGTGACCTCGCTGCCGACCTCTACCACCTGGCCGGACACCTCGTGACCAAGGATGATCGGCCCGTCAACCACATAGTCACCGATCCGACCCACCTTGTAGTACGCGGTATCCGATCCGCACACTCCGACGGCCTCGATGCGCACGACCGCCTCCCGCGGCCCGGGAGCTGGATCGGGGACCTCCCGCACCTCGATGTGCTCGAGTTCGGTCATGACGGCAGCACGGTTCGACATGGGAATCTTCCTCTTGTTGGCTCGTATGCCGGGTCATGCCCGACCGTGCGAGGCGCGTGACTTGCGGGCCAGCGAGTCGATCGCCACGGCGACCGCGAGCACCAGCCCGGTGATGACGAAGCGGTACGACGAGTCCAGGTTGAGCAAGGTCAGGCCGCTCGCGATGGACGCGATGACGAGGGTGCCAAGGAGCGCGGAAAAGGCGCTGCCGCGACCTCCGAAGAGGCTGGTTCCACCGATGACCGCGGCGGCGATGGCATTGAGGTTGACGTCGCCGGTGCCGCTGCTCAAGTTCGCCGAAGCGAGCCGGCCAGCAGCGAGGATGCCGCCGACGCAGGCCAGCAGTGAGCACAGCATGAACGCGCTGAGGTAGATGTTGCGCACGTTGATCCCCGACCGGCGCGCCGCCTCGACGTTGCCGCCCACGGCCAGCAGCGAGCGACCCCACTTGGTTCGGGTGATCCCGTAGTTCATGAGCAGCACGAGCGCGACGAAGAAGACCACCATCCAGCCCACGCCGCGGGACCGGTTGAGGTACCAGAAGAACGCCTCGAGCCCGACGAGCAGCGCCAGCGAGCGAACGATCAACGCGTTGATCGAGCGCGCAGACAAGTTGGCCTTTCGGCGCCGAAGACGGGTTTCGTAGCCGGCAAGGAACACTGCCAGGGCCGCGAGCCCAGCCAACAGGTAGGACAACCACGCCGGCACGAAGTCCAGTTGGGCGAAGCCGACGAGCGTGGAGTCGAATGGCAGGTTGACCGAGCCCTGGTCACCGAGGATGGCGAGCTGCAGGCCAAGGAAGGCGAGTAGCCCCGCGAGCGAGGAGACGAAGCTCGGCATGCCGAAGCGGGTCAGGAGCACTCCGAACAGCAGGCCGATCGCAACGGCGATCGCACATGCCACCACGCAGGCGAGGATCCAGTTCCAGCCGTGCCGTACGAAGAGCACGGCAACCACGGCAGCCGAGAAGCCGCTGACCGAGCCGACGGAAAGGTCGATCTCTCCAACGAGCAGCACACAGACGATGCCGAGCGAGATGATCCCGACCGCACACGAGTCCAGGGTGAGGTTGACCAAGTTGCCGCTGGACAGGAAGACCGAGTTGAGCGACTGGAAGATCGCACAGATCACGACCAAGCCGATGATGACGGGAAGCGCCCCTACATCCCCAGCACGCATGCTGCGTACGAAGGAGGCGAGGGCACCTGCGACACCTTCGCTCTGCCGCAGCCGTTCGTCGGTCTGATCGAGTGCGCGCCGCGGAGGGGCCGCGTTGGAGGTTGGCGTGGTCATCGGACCTCTCCCTTGTCAGTGCTCTCCTCGGTCGGCACCACATGGCCGGCCGGCGCGTCTTCGCGTGACCCGGCGATCCGGTCGCGTCGACGGGTCACGACGTTGTCGGTCGCGCCCGTGATGGCGGCAACGACATCTTCGGAGGTGACTGACACCGCATCGAATTCGCCGTTGTTGCGCCCCAGGCGCAGGACGATGATCCGATCGGCGACCGCCCGGACGTCCTCCATGTTGTGACTGACCATGACCACGCCGAGCCCGCGCTCGCGCAGTCGCTCGATGAGGTCCAGAACCTCGGCGGTCTGGGCCACACCCAGCGCCGCGGTCGGCTCGTCGAGGACGATGATCTTCGGGTCACCCAGGAGCGATCTCGCGATGGCGACGGTTTGTCGTTGACCACCCGACAGCGAGGCGATCGCTATGCGCACCGTGGGGATGCGCGCCGAGAGTTGTTGCAGCAGCTCCCACGCCTTGACCTCCATGCCGGTCTCATCGAGCCGCATCGGGCTGAGCTCCCGACCCAGGAACAGATTGTCGACGACACTGAGGTTCTCGCACAGCGCAAGGTCCTGGAAGACCGTGGCGACGCCCAGGCGAATCGCCGCGCTCGGGTCAGGGATCTGGACGGGCGAGCCGTCGAAGGTGATCGTGCCGGCATCAGGTTGGTGCACTCCGGCGAGGACCTTGACCAACGTCGACTTGCCGGCTCCGTTGTCGCCCACGATCGCGACCACCTCGCCGGCCTCCACATCAAGGTCGATGTCGGTGAGCGCATTGACCGCTCCGAAGGTCTTGGTCACCCCGCGCATACTGAGCAACGCGGTCTTCCGGTTGGTCGGGCTGACCTGGGGCATGGTGTCCATCTGCTCACTCCCACGAAGGTCTTGCGCTTCTCGAGGGCCCTCCCGCCGGTCACCCGGACCGGCGGGAGGGGCGGCTCACTGGATTCCGAGCTTCTTGCAGCCCTTGACGTATGCGCCGGTGCACAGATCCTTGGCGGGAGTGATGCCCTTGTCCACGACCTCGGACTTCAGATTCTTCGCGGTGATCAGCATCGGCTGGTAGAGCTTCGTCGGCGACCCGAAGAGGGTGTCGCTCGCCTCCGGCTTCTCACCGTTGATCAGCTTGACCGCCACCTCGGCAGCCGCGCCACCGACGATCTCACTCGGCTTGCTGATGGTGTTGTACTGATCGCCCGAGATGATCAGCTGAAGTCCCGCCACGGTGGCGTCATTGCCACTGACTGGTGGGTTCGGATTGACTCCAGCGGCCTTGAAGGCGGCGATGGTTCCACCTCCGGTGCCATCGTTGGCGGCCACGACGCCCACAATCTTCTTGCCGAACCTCGAGATCTGACCCGAGGCCCACTTCTGTGCGTTCTCCGGCTTCCAGTCGATGGTGTCGTACTCGGCCAGCACCGGAACGCCACTGTTGTCGACACCCTCGTGGATGCCCTTCTTGATCAAGCCGGCGGCCGCGTCGGTCGGGGAGCCGTTGACGATCAGGATCCCAGATCCTGCGGGCACCTTGTTGGTCTTGACCTTCTCGATGAGCGAGGTGGCGATCTTCTTCCCGATCTCCTCGTTGTCGAACGAGACGTAGAAGTCGACCTTGGCCTTTGGGATGGGGCGGTCGTAGGCGATCACCTTGACGTCCTGAGCATGCGCCGCGTTGACCAGCGAGACGGCGGCAGCGGAGTCGACTGGGTCAAGCACGATCACCTTGGCGCCCTGGGTGATCGCGGAGTTGAACTGCTGTTGCTGCTTGTCCGCGCTGCCATCGGCATTGTTGTACAGAGGGGTGCAGTCGCTGCACAGCTCCTTGAGCCTCTTCTCGAAGCCTGGTCGGTCGTGCAGCTCGTAACGTGTAGATCCCGTGTCAGGCATCAAGAAGGCGACCTTTGCCGCCTTGCTGCCGCCGGAACCAGCGGAACCAGCGGAACCACCGGCGTCGGAACCCCCATCTCCACCGGAGCCTCCGTTGTCGCTGCTACCGCAGGCCGCCGTGGTGGCAGCCAGCAGGAGCGCTCCCGTCACGGCCAGGGTCCGCCGAGACCCCGCCCACTTCCTCGTTGTCATCCGATCCGGCATCCTCTGCGACCTCATGTCGGTCCCTTCTTGGACTCTGTTGCCCGCGGTGCTCAACCCGATTTTTGAATCGTGTCAAAGTTGGATATTCACGGAGATTAGTGACAGGTTTGGAACGTGTCAAGAGTCACATCGGAATCAGCTGAAGACGGTCGCCGACGCCCTGACGGCCGACCCAACCCTCCCATCGCCATGGGTTCTGGACGTCGTCCACGGGTGGGCATCAAGGATGTGGCCAGGCTCGCTGGCGTCTCCCAAGGGACCGTCTCGCACGTCCTGAATCACCCCGACCGGGTGAGCCCGGGGAAGACGGCTGCCGTCGAGGCGGCGATCGCGCAACTCGGTTTTGTCCGGAACGAGCCGGCCAGGCAACTGCGAGCCGGCTACTCCAACACCGTGGGACTGCTTCTGCTCGATGCCTGGAACCCCGGCTTCATGGATCTTGCCCGAGGCGTGGAAGACGCCACGGCCGAACGGGGCTGGACGGTGCTGATCTCCAACAGTGGCCGTGACATAAGCAGGGAGAAGACGTACCTCCGGCTGTTTGCGGAGGGGCGTGTGGCTGGCCTGATCGTCATCCCCCACGACGAGTCCGCCGATGGTCTCCATCGGATCCGGACGGGCGGCATTCCTGTCGTTGTCGTGGACCGTGCCGAAAGCGGTGAGCACAGGCTCTCGGTGGCAGTCGACGATGTGACCGGTGGCCGCGACGCTGCACGGCATCTCATCGAGCTCGGGCACCGTCACCTGGCGTTCGTCGGGGACGAACTGACGGCTGCGCCAGTGCACGACCGGCTCGCCGGTGTCCGGAGGGCGGTGGATGAGGCGGTCGGTGAGGGGCTCGACGTACGACTCGAGGTGATCCCCGCCGAGCTGACCGTCGAGGCGGGTCGCGAAGTGGGCGAACGTCTCGCGAAGCTTCCCGCCAAACGCAGGCCGACCGCCGTGTCCGCCGCCATTGACCTGCTGGCGTTCGGGGTCCTGCAATCACTGCTGTCGCATGGCCTTCGTGTGCCTGATGACGTGTCGTTGATGGGGTACGACGACATCCCGTTCGCCAGGCAGCTCTCGGTCTCCCTGACCAGTGTTCGTCGACCTCACTACGAGATGGGCACGACGGCGGCTCATCTGCTGACCGATGTCCTGACCGGCGCTACGCCGCAAGACCGACATGTTGTCTTCGAGCCGGAGCTCGTCGTACGGGCATCCACCGCCGGACCAGCCGACTACAAGGAGGGCACATGAAGCACCACCGGGAACCAACTCCTTACCGACTCCCCCGTGACACCCCCTTGTGCCATCGGCGTCACGCATGAGTGGCCAGTACCTGCTGGGCATCGACCTCGGCACGGCCAGCAGCAAGGGGGTGCTGGCGACGCCTGACGGCGACATCGTGGCGACCGTGACTCGTCCCCGCCCGCACAGCATGTCGCTGCCCGCGCCAGGGTGGGCGGAGATGGACTCGGGGACCTGGTGGGAGGACGTCGTCGAGATCTCCCGGGAACTCACGGAGCGAGTTGGATCCGACGCAGTCGCAGCGATCACCGTCAGCGGTGTAGGTCCCTGCCTACTGCTGACCGATGCAGCCGGCGCCCCCGTACGCCCCGCGATCCTCTACGGGATCGACATGCGGGCCACCGCGGAGATCGATGAACTGACTCGGAGACTCGGCGCAGCCGCTGTGCTCGAGCGATGTGCGACGCCCTTGACCACGCAGGCAGTCGGGCCGAAAGCCCTCTGGGTGCAGCGTCACGAGCCGGAGACCTGGGACCGCGCGGCGCGATGGTTCAACTCCAGCTCGTATGTCGCCTTCCGGCTCACTGGCGAGTACATCCTCGACCATCACACCGCCAGCCAGAGCGTGCCGCTCTACGACATTCATTCCGAGTCCTGGCACCAGCCCTGGTATGACCAGGTGATGGGTTCGATGCCTCAACCCCGACTCGCATGGCCGGCCGAGGTGGTCGGCTCGGTGACTGCGCGCGCAGCGGAGCAGACGGGGCTCCGACCCGGCACTCCAGTGTGCGCTGGCACCGTGGACGCGTGGGCCGAAGCGCTCAGTGGCGGCGCACGAAAGCCCGGTGACCTGATGCTGATGTATGGCTCGACGATGTTCTTCGTCCAACAACTGCGCGCCGTCGCGCCCCACCCGCAACTGTGGAACACGGTGGGTGTCGAACCGGGGAGCCGCTGCCTGGCTGCGGGGATGTCGACGTCAGGAAGTTTGACCGACTGGCTACGCCAACTGGTCGGCGGCGTTCCATTCGAGACGCTCGTCGAGGAGGCAGCGGCGGCCCCGGCTGGCGCTGACGGGTTGCTCCTCCTCCCGTACTTCGCCGGCGAGCGCACCCCGATCTTCGATCGCCACGCCCGTGGCGTGATCGCGGGTCTCACGTTGCGACATCGACGCGGCCACTTGTTCCGAGCCGTCTACGAGGGCATCGCCTTCGGCATCCGCCAGATCCTCGAACTTCTTGACACACCGGCCAATCCGGTCCAGCGACTCATTGCAGTTGGTGGCGGCACGCAGGGTCGGCTTTGGACCCAGATCGTCAGCGATGTCACCGGTCGGGAGCAGGACGTCCCCGAGCAAACCATCGGTGCCAGCTACGGCGACGCCCTGATGTCGGCAATCGGTAGCGGGCTGGCGTCCGCGGACACCGATTGGTCCCGCGTCGACCACGTCATCAGTCCGGACGCAACGGTTCGGCCACTGTATGACGAGCTCTTCGACCACTACGAGTCCCTGTACCCAGCCACCCGAGAACAGGCGCATGCGTTGGCCCGCCTGCAAGGCACTGCTTGGGACACCGACGCCTGACACCGAAGCTGGTGAACCCGGGCTCGTCCACATTGTGTGGCGGATGGCGTCGATCCGCTCAGGCGCTTCCACTCCAGGGAGCCGGCACGAGGATCCAGAGCAGCTCTGCCTTCCTGGTGTCACTGACGTTGGTCCAGGTGTGTGGCTCGCCCCCGGGGAACGTCAAGGCGTCTCCTGCGGTGAGCCGCTGGGTGTGGTCGTTGAAGACGAGGTCGACGGCTCCCTTGAGGACGTGGACGATTTCGACTTGGCAGTTGATGGTGTAGAGCTCCCTGCCGCCGGTGCCCCCTGGCTCTGCTGTGGTGTGCACCAGTTGGAGGTGGGACTGGGACCGCGGCGTCATCAGTCGCTCGTCAACGCCCGCGCCGCCGAGGTTGATGGCCGGCGCCGACCTGTGTCGCACCAGCGCGACGTCCGGCGAGCTGAAGAGCGTCCCGACATCCAGACTCATGACCTGGCAGAGCGTGATCAATGATGCCACGCTCAGTGACGTCTCATCGCGCTCGATCCGACTGAGGAAGCCCTTGGTGAGCCCCGCCGCCCCAGCCAGTTGTTCCAACGTGAAGCCATTGGCCTTGCGGGCAGCCCGCAACTTGGCGCCGATGCGGACGCCGTCATTCGTGGGCGAGACGGGCAAGGGCTTCATGGTCGATGTCTCCACTTCTTCTGCGGTGCGGAAGTTTCGGTCAATCCCGCCGTAACCCTTGACAACGCAAGCGCTGGCACTGACCCTTGACACGCAACTTCTGTTGTCTCAGACGAAACAATATCCCATGGAGACCACCATGCAGCTACGTCATCTGGTTCTCGTCGGCGCCCTGGCAACCACGGTGGTGGCGGCAGGGTGTTCCGCCCCGGACGAGGGCGGTGGTGCGGGGGCCACGGCGGGCAGCACGCCCTCCAGCGCCCAGGTCAAGAGCCTGCAGAAGGATGACTCCATCGCGGCCAAGTTGCCGAAGGACATCGCCGGGTCCGGCGTGGTCAAGGTGGCGTCAGGCGTGAGCTTCCCGCCGATGGAGTACTTCGCCAGCGACAACAAGACGGTGCTGGGCTTCGACGCCGACCTCGGGCGCGCACTCGCGCAGGTGCTCGGCGTCAAGTTCGAGTTCCACAACACCAACTTCGACGGGATCATCGGCGGACTCGACGCGGGACGCTATGACCTGTCCCTGACGAGCATGATCGACAAGAAGTCGCGACAGGGCACGGTCGACTTCGTCGACTACCTCCACTCGGGCGTGACCTTCATGGTCAAGCAGGGCAACCCCAAGAAGCTGACCAAGAAGCTCGACCTGTGTGGTGTCAAGGCAGCGGTGGAGAAGAGCTCCACCGGGGACCTCGCGGTGGACGACATCAGCAAGGCCTGCAAGAAGGACGGCAAGCAGGCGGTGAACAAGCTGCCCTTCCCCGACCAGGCCAGTGCAGTACAGGCGCTGCAGTCCGGGCGCGCGGACGCGGTGGTCGCGCTCGACCTGACGCTGGCCTACAACGTGAAGCAGGATCCGCAGTCCTTCGAGGTTCCCGCCAAGCCTTTTGGCACGTTGCCGGTCGGCATCCCCATCCCCAAGAAGGACCCGCAGCTTCGTGATGCGGTGCAAGCCGCGCTGAAGAAGGTCATCTCTTCAGGGGTCTACGACCAGCTCCTCGCGAAATGGAACCTTCAGGACCAGGCGCTCAAGACCGCGCCGATCAACTCTGGGACGTGACGGCGATGACGACCGACACCGCCACGCAGACAGAAACCGGCCACGCCGACGAGCCGATCGTTCGCCTGCGCCACCCGGGCCGCTGGGTCGCTGCGGCCGTGCTGTTGGTGCTGGCGGCGATGTTCGTCAACTTCGTGGTGACCTCACCGCAGCTGCGGCTCGACCTGGTGTGGGGCTACCTGTTCGAGAAGTCGGTCATGCGGGGCCTGGTGATGACTATCGAACTGACGGCAGTCGCGATGGCCGTCGGGATCGTGCTGGGGACGATCCTCGCGGTGATGCGCCTCTCGGAGAATCCCCTGCTGCGCGGTGCGGCGTCCGGCTACATCGGGCTCTTCCGGGGCACGCCGATCCTGGTCCAGCTGCTCTTCTGGTTCTTCTTGGGCACGGTGTTGCCCCAGATCAGCTTGGGCATCCCGTTCGGCCCGGAAGCGGTGACGTTCTCCACGAACACGTTGATCTCACCCTTCGCAGCGGCCATCCTCGGCCTTGGTCTGAACGAATCCGCCTACATGGCCGAGATCGTGCGTGCGGGGATCACCTCGGTGGACAAGGGGCAGACCGAGGCGGCAGAAGCCCTCGGGATGAGTCCCTGGATCAACTACCGCAGGGTGGTTCTGCCGCAGGCGGCACGCATCATCGTCCCGCCCGCCGCCAACGACACCATCTCCATGCTGAAGCTGACGTCCTTGTGCCTCGTGATCGGGCTGCCTGAGCTCACCACGACCGTGCAGTTGATCTACGGACGCAACTTCCAGCAGATCCCGCTGCTCATCGTGGCCAGCATCTGGTATCTCGTCCTCACCACCATCCTCACGCTCCTCCAGACGAGACTGGAACGACGCATGGCGCGCAGTTCGGCAGCCATGCCGGCAAAGCGATTCCGTCTGGCGTTGGGAGGGCGATGATGGCCACACCGATGGTGGATGCCCGTGCGGTGCGCAAGAAGTTCGGGGACCAGGAGGTCCTCAAGGGCATCGATCTCACCGTGGCGCCCGGCGAGGTGATCTCCCTGCTGGGGCCATCGGGTTCGGGCAAGAGCACGTTCCTACGCTGCATCAACCACCTCGAGCGGATCGATGGTGGGGAGATCAGCGTTGACGGTCAACTGGTGGGCTACCGGCGGCAGGGCGGCAAGAAGCACGAGCTGCGGCCTCGTGAGGTGGCCGCTGCCCGACGCAGCGTCGGAATGGTCTTTCAGCGATTCAACCTCTTCCCACACCGGACTGCGGTCGAGAACGTGATGGAGGCACCGGTCTTCGTCAAGAGGGAAAGCAAGGAAGCTGCCCGCAACAGGGCCCTGGCTCTGCTCGAGCAGGTCGGCTTGGCAGACCGGTCGGCCGCCTACCCCGCGCAGCTGTCAGGTGGTCAACAGCAGCGCGTCGCCATTGCCCGGGCCCTGGCCATGGAGCCCAGGCTCATGCTCTTTGACGAGCCGACATCGGCCCTCGACCCGGAGTTGGTCGGCGAGGTGCTCGACGTGATGAAGTCGCTCGCCGCAGGCGGCATGACGATGATCGTGGTCACCCACGAGATGGGCTTCGCACGCGAGGTCTGTGACCAGGTGGCCTTCATGGATGCCGGCGTCATCGTCGAACAAGGATCACCCAGTGGTCTCTTCACGAACCCCACCCATACCCGGACCAAGTCCTTCCTCTCCAAGGTGCTGTGATCACATGACTCACTCCTCTCCGCACGGTCCCGTCGACGCCACGGTGCATCCCCGGTTCGTCGGCCCGCCGACGTTTGCCCGGCTCCCACGGATCGACGAGGTGGCACGGGCCGACGTGGCGGTCGTCGGTGTGCCCTTCGACTCCGGCGTCAGCTACCGCCCCGGCGCCAGGTTTGGCCCTGCCCACGTCCGCGCGTCGTCCAAGCTGTTGCGCACCTACAACCCGGCCCAGCAGGTCGAGCCCTTCGCGCTCCAGCAGGTGGCCGACGCCGGTGACATCTCGTGCAACCCGTTCAACATCGAAGAGGCGATCGGCCAGATCGATGCGGGGGCACGGGATCTCGCGGCCACCGGGGCCAAGCTCATGACCATCGGAGGAGACCACACGATCGCGCTCCCGTTGCTGAGAGTCATGCACGAGGCTCACGGTCCGATCGCGGTGGTCCACTTCGACGCCCACCTCGACACCTGGGATACCTACTTCGGAGCTCCCCTGACGCACGGAACACCATTTCGCCGAGCCAGCGAGGAGGGGCTGATCGACAGGACCGGAAGCATGCACGTCGGAATCCGTGGCCCCCTCTACTCACCCCAGGACCTCGAAGACGACCAGGTCCTGGGATTTCAACTGGTGGGGTCCCCCGAGATGGATGACATCGGTTGGCGTGGCGTCGTGGAGCGGATCCGGTCCCGCGTGGGCGACCGGCCGACATACGTCTCGCTCGACATCGACGTCCTCGACCCGGCATTCGCGCCTGGCACGGGAACCCCCGAGGCCGGCGGCCTGACCAGCCGCGAGTTGCTGTCCATCCTGCGTTCGTTTGCCGAGCTCAACCTCGTCGGTGCCGACATCGTCGAAGTTGCACCGGCCTACGACCACGCCGAGGTGACGGGTATCGCCGCCGCGCACGCCGCCTACGAGCTCATCAGCGCCATGGCACCGCGGCCGGGGGCGGAGCGTGCCTGATTCCGTCACGGGAGGTGCCGCGGTCATCGACTCCCTGGTGGCCCAAGGGGTCCGAGCCGTCTTTGGCATCCCGGGCACGCACAACCTCGAGCTCTACCGCTACCTCCCGGACTCAGGGATCCGCCAGGTGGTGACCCGACACGAGCAAGGCGCGGGGTATGCCGCGGACGGGTATGCGCGCACGTCCGGCGGGCCCGGCGTCCTGATCACCACCTCCGGACCGGGCATCACCAATGCGATGACCGCCTTGGCGACGGCGTATGCCGACTCCGTCCCAGTGTTGGCCGTCTCGCCGGGTCCTCCACGAGGGCAGGTGGGTGCGGACGCCGGTTGGCTGCACGAGGTCAAGAACCAGCAAGGGGCTCTGGCCGCGGTCTGCGGGACCAGCATCCGCGTCGAAGCAGCCGACGAGGTGCCCGACGTCGTGTCCATGATCTTCGAGCGCTTCGCGTCCAACCGACCCAGACCCGTGCACCTGGAGGTGCCGGTGGACGTGCTCGAAGGAGACTGGGCCCGGCGCGACGTCCATCCCCGGCGGACGGCTCCGCCCACGGCGCCCTCCGGCGATGCACTTGCGACAGCTGCTCGCGTCCTTGCGACCGCGAAGTATCCCTTGGTGATCGCCGGAGGAGGCAGCCGAGGCGCCTCGGACCAGGTGACGGCTCTGGCGGACCGCGGTATTCCCGTATTGACGACGGTCAACGGCAAGGGGGTGGTGGACGAGGACCATCCTGCGGCGCTGGGAGCCTCACTACGACTGCCGTCCGCCCACACTGCCGCCAACGAGGCAGACGTCCTGGTCGTCGTCGGTAGCGAGCTCGGTGACTCCGATCTCTGGGGCGGCAAGATCGAGGCGGGCCGAGAAGGCGACCGCACCATCCTGCGGATCGACATCGAACCGGCCCAGCTGCACAAGAACGTGGCAGCCGACCTGCCGATCCTGGGCGACGCAGCCTTGGTACTCGACGGTCTGCTGGCCCGCCTCGGCGATGGTTCGGAGGTCCAGTGGGACCGAGGGATCGCTGGCCGGCACCGTGAGCGCATAGCGATCGAGGCGCGAATGGACGGCCATCCGTGGGCGGAGATGCAGCGTTCACTGGCAGAGGCGCTCCCGCCCGACACGGTGGTGGCGGGCGACAGCTCGCAGGTGACCTACTACGGCACGGTTCACCACTGGCCGTTCACGAGGGCCAATCGGCTCGTCTACCCCACCGGCTACGCGACTTTGGGCTATGGACTTCCAGCAGCGATCGGAGCCAAGGTGGCCGCTCCGTCCCGACCCGTGGTTGCGCTCTTCGGTGACGGGGCGGCGATGTTCAGCATCCAGGAGATCGTCACGGCGGTCGAGCAAGGTCTTTCCATCCCTGTCGTGGTCGTGGACAACGGCGGCTACCGAGAGATCCGCGACGAGATGGTTGTTCGGGGCATCGAGCCGCAGGCAGTCGACCTGACGCGTCCCGACTTCCCTGCGATGGCCAGGGCGATGGGCGCTCGCGGGGTCTCGGCGGATTCACCTGACGAGCTGGGCCCCTTGGCGGCCCAGGCGCTGGACGCAGGCCGGCCAACGCTCATCCATCTGAGCGTGTGAGTCCCCCCAGTCGCTCACGATGAGCCTCGTCGCTGGCCGGGCTTCCCGGCCGGCGTCAGCGTTGGTGCACCACCATGGCGGATCCGCCGCCTCGACGGACCGGCTCGGCGTCAGCGCGGAATCGATGGCCGGGTAGCAGCTCGACCGCAGTCGCGGCACCGATCTCCTTGTCGAGCTGGGTGGGGCCGGTCACCACGCTGAACTTCTGCCCGTGCTCCTTCTCGAGCCGGGTTGCGGCTCGCGAGTCGAGGAAGGCCTGTTCGGCGAAACTGGTCGGCGTGTTGAAGTTGCCCACCCGGGGCGCCTCGATCGCCTTCTCCATCGACATGCCGAAGTCGATCCGGTTGATCAGGATCTGCAGCACCGTCGTGATGATGGTGGCGCCGCCGGGGCTCCCTACCGCGAACACCGGCTTGCCGTCGCGCAGCACCACCGTCGGGTTCATGCTCGAGCGGGGGATCTTGCCGCCAGCGGGCAGGTTGACGTCGGGGACGTCCGGGCTGGCCGGCGCGAAGTCGAAGTCGGTCATCTCGTTGTTGAGCAGGAAGCCGTATCCGGGCACGGTCATCCCGGTGCCGGCGAAGTGCTCGATGGTGTTGGTGTAGGCCACCACGTTGCCCCATTTGTCGGCCGTCACGATGTTGTTCGTCGACTGCTCGTGGTCGGCGGATGCCGATGCCGCGGCCGTACGATCCGAACACCCGGCGTAGGGCCGGTAGGGGTCGCCCGGGGCGACGGGGCTGGTCGCTGCCCGGTCGGTGATCAGGCAGCGCCGCGTGGCCGCGAAGTCGGGATCGAGCAGCCCGTGCAGTGGCACATCCACGTAGTCCTGGTCGCCGACGTAGCGGTTGCGATCGGCGAAGGAATAGCGCAGCGACTCCAGGTAGTGGTGCAGCGCCAGCACGCGCGACTCACCGGACATGTCGTAGCCGGACAGGATGTTCAGCGCCTCACCGGTGGTGGAGCCTCCCGAGGAGGGCGGGGCCATCCCGTAGATGTCGAAGCCGCGATAGTTCACGTGAGTCGGGGCCGGCTCCTCGGCGCGGTAGCGCGCCAGGTCCTTCACGGTCATGATGCCGGGCCGCACCTGGAGCGGCGTGCCCTTCCACACCGGCGGGTGTTGCACGGTGTGGGCGATCGCCTTGGCGAGCGGACCGTCATACAAGAAGCTCGGGCCGGTGCGGGCCAGCTGCCGGTAGGTGCGGGCCAGGTCGGGATTGCGCAGTCTGGTGCCGACGGGAAGCGGCTGCCCGTGCTTGAGGAACAGCTTCCGGCTGGAGGTGAAGGCCTGCAGGTCGGCCAGCGACTCCTTGGTCTCCTGCACGAAGGTGTCGTCGACGATGAAGCCCCGCTGCGCCCGGTGGATCGCCGGGCGCAGGTCCTGAGCGAACCGCTTGGTGCCGTAGCGGCGCACCGCCTGCGCCCAGGTGGCCACCATGCCCGGGACACCGACAGCCAGCCCGGAGTGTCGAGCCTCCTCGAACTCCAGCGGTGCGCCGTTCTCGACGAACAGGTTCTTGGTGCAGGCGGCGGGGCAGGTCTCGCGACCGTCGATCGTGACGACCCGATGTTGCTTGGCCAGGTAGATCACCATGAAGCCGCCGCCACCCGGCCCGGCTACGAACGGCTCGGTCACCCCGAGAGTCGCCGCGGTGGCGATCGCCGCGTCGACGGCGTTGCCGCCGCGTCTCAGCACCGCGATGCCCGCCCGGGAAGCATCCGGGTCGACCGACGAGACCGCTCCACCCGTGCCGGTCGCGACCGGCTGCTTCGACTGTTCCCCCTGTAGGCCCGCGGGATGGGCGAGTTCTGGCTGGCCTGCCGCGACGGCGGTCTGACCTGCTGCGGCCACGGTCGCCACGGCGACTGCCGCCGCGCAGGTGCCGACGAAGACGCGGTGACGACGGAGACGGTGCGCAAGCGACATGGGTGCCTCTCCTTCACAGGGCGTAAAAGATCCACCCATCACCATGGCCCCGCTCCTCGACCGGCGCAACAGTTGTGCACCAGAACCTGCCGCACGCAGTCCTCGTCAACCGAAGGACCAGGCGTTCCTTCCATGGTGGGGTGTTGCGTGACGCAACGGTGGTGGTGGGCACAGGGAGCCGGACGTGCGACGCAAGATCGCGCTGTTCGTCGACGGGCTGGCGCAGCGACTCGCACGTTCCGCAAGGATCCACATCATGGTCCGCGACGGCCGGCACGTCGACGAGTCCCTCCAACCTGTCGGGGACCAGCTGTACCCGCAGGCAGTGCGAATCCAATTTTGTGGTTCGGCTGCGGCGTCACCCGGAGGGGGTGTATGCCGGGAGGCAGCTCATCAGGAGGACCCCATGCTGACCAGTGCATCCGTCACCGCCAACATCCCCGCCGCGGATCTGGCGCGTGCTCGATCGTTCTACGCCGACGTTCTGGGCCTGAGGCCGGCCACCGAGCTGGGCGACGCCGGAGTGCTGATCTACCACACCGACGGCGGGACCACCTTCAGCGTCTACCAGACCGACTACGCCGGTCAGGCCGGCCACACCATCGCCCAGTTCCACGTCGACGACGTCGTGGCAGAGGCGCGCGCCCTGCAAGCCAAGGGCGTCGCACTCGAGACCTATGACATGCCGGGCGTGGAGTGGGATGACGGCATCGCCGACATGGCCGGGATGGGCCACGCGGCCTGGTTCAAGGACAGCGAGGGCAACATCCTCTGCCTCGACTCCGGCTACCCGGAGGGGTGAGCCGTCAAGCCGCGAGTCGTCGCGAACGGGGCCCGGCGCCGACACCAGGGGCGACCGCGCTGAAGGACGTCTATCGAGACGGGCGTGTGGTGAAGCGGAGCCCCTGACCGACCTGCAGCTGCCCACAGCGGTCCACGTCGTGGTCGGCGACATAGCCGATCACCGGATACCCCCCCGTGACCGGGTGGTCGGCCAGGAACAGCACCGGCGTGCCGGAGGGCGGGATCTGCAGCGCTCCGCGCATCATTCCCTCGCTGATGAGTTCACCGTTGTTGGTGCGTTCGAGCGGGATCCCGTCCAGGCGCAGACCGACTCGGTTGCTGTCCGGGGTCACCGTGTATCGCTGGTCGAGCAGGGAGAGCCATGCGTCGTCGCTGAACCAGTCGCGTCGAGGCCCGGGTAGGACCTGCACCCGAAGCTCATCGCCCGTCGGAGCTGGAACGGCCGCGACGTCCACCCCGGGCATGGCATCCGTTGATGTCCCGATGGGGAGCCGGTCTCCGACGCTCAGGGGGTCCGGCCCCAGGCGAGCCAGCACGTCGGTGGACCGCGAGCCCAGCACGGGGTGCACGTCGATGCCGCCGCGGACCGCGAGGTAGCTGCGCGCGCCCACAGACGGCACCCCGAACCGCCACTGCTCGCCCCGGCGAAGAAGCACGGGCGAGTTCAGGGGCACGCCCGGGCACGGCGCCCCGGTGACTGCGACCCAGAGGTCGCCCTCAGCGCGGACGACCAGGCCGCCGAGAGTGACCTCGAGGGCCGCGGCGCCGTTGGGGTTGCCGACCAGGCGGTTGGCCAACTGGTAGGAGGCTCGGTCACAGGCGCCGGAGCGGCCGATGCCCAGCGAGCCCTGCCCGGGTCGTCCTGAGTCCTGCACGGTGGTGAACGGGCCGGGCTCCACCACGGTCAGGGTTGCGAGGGTGTCGGTCATGACCGCCCTACGTCGACGAAGCGGACCGGCGTGCCAGGACTGAGCAGTGCCGGGGGCTCTCGATCGATGTCGAAGACGGCGACCTCGGTGTGCCCGATCAACTGCCACCCACCGGGAGAAGCCTGCGGGTAGATCCCGCTGAACTCCCCTGCCAGTCCGACTGATCCAGCGGGGACGGAGGTGCGGGGGCTCTCTCGGCGTGGGATCTGCCAGGCGCCGCTGGCGGAGGTGATGTAGGCGAATCCGGGGGCGAATCCGCAGAAGGCGACAGTCCACTCGTCGGCAGTGTGTCGGCGGATGACTTCTGCCGCGTCACATCCGAGGATCTTTGCCACGCCGTCGAGGTCCTGCCCGTCGTAGACCACCGGGATCTCCACCAGCTCTCCCGATTTCCGTGCCGCATGGCGTGGCTCGGCGGCACGCACTTCCCGCTCCACCGTGGACAGTTCAGTCACGTCCGGGTCGATGGACAGCAGGATGGTGCGCCCGGCAGGGACGACGTCGATCACGCCCTCGAGTTGGAGGTCGATCAGCGCGGTGTAGAGCGCGAGCACCTCGTCCAGGTGCTCCAGCTCGACCAGCAGTGCTGTACTCCCGCTCGGCAGGACACGCATCAGGGGGCGAAAGCGGAGAGCGACACGCCCGCCTCGCTCAAAGCATCCCGGACTTGCTGCGCAATGGTCACGGCGCCCGGGGTGTCGCCGTGGACACAGATCGAGCCGGGAGTGATGGTGAGGTCGCCGCCCTCCACATCCTTGATCGTGCCGCCGGTGGCCATCGCCACGCACCGCTGGGCGATGGCTGCGCCGTCATGCAGCACAGCTCCCTCCAGACGGCGCGACACCAAGGTGGCCTCCGGGGTGTAGGCACGGTCGGCGAAGGCCTCCTCGACCACCGTCAGGCCGGCCTCGCGGGCCTGACGCACCCACGCGGAGCCGGGCAGCCCCAGCACTGGAAGTGTGCGGTCGTAGTCGAGCATGGCCTGCACCACTGCGGCGGCCTGCTCCTCATGGTGGACGATCGCGTTGTAGAGCGCGCCGTGCGGCTTGACGTAGCGCACCCGCGAGCCGGCCACCCGGGCAAATGCCTCGAGCGCGCCGATTTGATAGATCACGTCCTGGGTCAGCGCCTCCGGCTCGATGTCGATGAACCGGCGGCCGAAGCCGGGCAGGTCGCGGTAACCCACCTGGGCACCGATCGCGACGTCCTCCATGACCGCGCGCTCGCAGACCCGCCGCATGATGGAGGCGTCGCTCGCGTGGAAGCCACACGCGACGTTGGCGCTGGTGATGACCTTCAGCAGCGCGTCATCGTCACCGAGCGTCCAGTGGCCGAATCCCTCACCCAGATCCGAGTTCAGGTCGACGCTGGTCATAGTGTGCCTCCGCTTCCGTTGGGTGCCTGATCAGTGGAACAGGTCGATCACGGGACCGATCGACTTGATCGCGAGGTAGATGGTCAGCAGCCAGGCGAGCACCCCTATGACCACCAGCCAGCGAGGGTAGTCATAGCCGCCCAGCAGGTCGGTGCGTCGCCAGGCGACCCACATCACGATGCCGATGCCAACCGGCAGCAACAACCCGTTGAAGGCGCCGGCGAAGATGAGCAGCGTCACGGGGGCTGCCCCGATGGCCAGGAATATCCCCGTGGTGATGACGATGAAGCCCACCACCAGCAGGGAGCGGGTGCGCTCGGAGGTGCGGGTGCTGGAGGTGATGAAGGAGATGCTCGTGTAGGAAGCGCCGATCACGCTGGTGATGGAGGCAGCCCACAGCACCACACCGAAGATGTGCAGACCGACCGTCCCGGCCGCGTGCTGGAACGCGGAGGCGGCCTGGCTTGCCGGGTCGAGCTTCGCACCCGACGCAACGACACCCAGGATCGCCAGGAAGAGGATGATCCGCATGACCCCGGTCACCAGCACCCCGATGATGGAGGTGCGGGTGATGTCTGCGACGTTCTGCGGCCCCGTGATCTTGGAGTCCAGCAACCGGTGGGCGCCGGCGTACACGATGTAGCCACCGATGGTGCCGCCGATCAGCGTCGTCGTCGCCAGGAAGTCGACCTTCTCGGGCAGCACGACATTGCGCAGCGCTTGCCCCACCGGAGGGCCCGAGGTCACGGCGACGTAAGCGGTCAGACCGATCATCAACCCACCGAGCAGGATCACCAACCGGTCCATCGCCAGTCCGGCCCGCTTGTACACGAAGATCCCGATCGCGAACAGCGCGGAGAGCGCGCCACCCCACTTGGGGGTCAGGCCGAACATCGCGTCGGTGCCCAGGCCGGCACCACTCACGTTGCCGACGTTGAAGACGAATCCACCGATGAGCACGAGCGCGGCCATCACCCAGCCGAGTCCCGGGAGCACCAGGTTGCCCAGCTCCTGGGCCCGCTTTCCCGCGACCCCGATCACCCGCCATACGTTCAGCTGTAGGGCGATGTCGACCAGGATCGAAATGATGATGGCGAAGGCGAACGCGGCGCCCAGTTGGACCGTGAACGACGTGGTCTGCGTGATGAACCCGGGTCCGATGGCCGAGGTCGCCATCAGGAAGACCGCGCCGATCAGCGTCGTACGCGAGCCTGTCTTGCGGACGGCCCCAGCTGTGGCGGAGCTGTCTCCGGAAGGGGTTTGATCGGACTTCTCGACCGATGGCATGGACACACCATAGGGAGTGTTGAACAATGCGACAAGGGTGTGTTTCTATCTGTGGACACCCGCCTTGCCCCACGAGCCCGAAGACGAAGGTGGAGGATGACCGCACGACGAGGCACGGTCGCCGAACGCGCCGCCGAGATCTTGCGCCGACGTATCGTCGAGGGCAGCCTGCTGCCCGGCGAGCAACTCCGCGAGGAGCACCTGGTCGGGCCGCTCGGCATCTCGCGGAACACCTTGCGTGAGGCGTTTCGGCTGCTCGCGCACGACGGTCTGCTGGTGCATCGGCTCAACTACGGCGTCTTCGTGCGTGAGCTCGGTGAGGCCGACCTCGTCGACGTCTACCACATGCGTCGACTCGTGGAGTGCGGCACGCTGCGATTACTGCCAGCCCTCGATCCCGACGAGCTCGCATCGGTCCGGGAGTCGGTGTATGACGGTGACGTGGCACAGCGGCGTGAGGACTGGCGGGCGCTCGGCACCGCCAACATGCGGTTTCACCAGGAGTTGGTCGGGCTCGGAGGCAGTCCGCACGCCGACGAGGTCGTCCGGCGACTGCTCGCCGAGCTACGGTTGGCGTTTCACGTCGTGGGTGACGCCCGCAAGTGGCACGAGCCCTACTTGGCCCGTAACCACGAGCTGCTGAGCCTGCTGGAGGCCGGGCAAGTCGAGCAGGCGGCCGATGAGCTTCAGCGCTACCTGCGCGACTCGGAGGACCAGCTGCTGTCCGCCTACCGCGCCGACAGCGCTCACGAACGCGGTCACGCGATCGTGGCTGCTCCTCAGGGAATCCCCTCCCGATGAAGCCGATCGAGGTGAGCATCCGGGTGCCACTCGGGCGTCCGTTGCCCGAGCTCGCCGCGTTCGCGGCGCGTTGTGAGCGGGCCGGACTCGACGGCGTGGGTGTGCCCGACCACCACCACACCGGGCGGGACGCCTACCTGGCCCTCAGTGCAATGGCGTACGCCACTGACCGGATCGCCTTGTTCCCCGCCACGTCCAACGTCGTCACCCGGCACCCACTCGTGCTCGCGTCGCTGGTCAACTCGCTCGACGAGCTGGCCCCGGGACGTGCCTTCGTCACTGTGGCACCCGGCTTCCTGTCCGTAGAGAAGGCGGGGCAGCCGCGAGCCGCGCGCGCGCGGCTCGGCCAGATCGTGACGACGCTGCGCGGACTGCTCGGCCCCGGACGGGCCGACTGGGACGGTCACCCGCTCGAGCTGTCCAACCGACCGGCTGCCGGCTCCAGGGTCATCGTGCTGGCCTCCGGTCCCAAACTGCTGGAGCTGGCCGGCGAGGTGGCCGACGGCGTGATGATGCTCGTGGGCCTCGACCCGGGCAGCGTCGAGGCCGCCCGACAGTGTGTCCGACGCGGCGCGGAGCGGGCCGGCCGCGACCCTGCCTCGCTGGAGGAGATCCTCATCGTGCCCATCGGGCTCGGCGATGAGGACGAGGTGCGCCGCTGGCCACGGGCATGGTTCCGCAAGGACAAGCCTTGGCTGACCTATCCGAGCGCGTCGAATCTGCGCTGGCTGCGTGAGGCCGGGATCGACTTGGCCGAGGACTTCGACCCCGGTTCCCTGGACGACGAGCTGGTCGACCGGATCCTCGACGCCTTTGGTCTCTTCGGGTCCCCGGAACACTGCGCCGAGCGGCTGCTGCGGGCCCGGGACGAGGTCGGCCTGCAGCGGGTCTTCCTGTTTCCCACGCATACCTGGGAAGACCACTATCACCTGCCCGAGGACGAGGTCGAAGCGTTCGGCCGGGTCATCGGGCCGATGCTCGCTGCGGGCGGCACGGCGCCCGCCGACCGCGGTGCGAGCACGACATCTAAGGAGACTGCGTGATGACCACGACCGAACAAGCGAACATCCCCGCGACCCGGGTCGAGCGGGACGAGGCGAGACGCTCCTCGCCGCGCGAGGCCCGCCGGCGTTTCCGCGACGGCTTGGTCACGCCGACCAGCGGCTGGGCAACTGGCTTCACCCAGGCGAATCTCGTGATCCTGCCGAAGGACTGGGCGTTCGACATGCTGCTCTTCGGGCAACGCAACCCCAAGCCAGTGCCGCTGCTCGACGTCACCGAGCCGGGCGTGACCAGCACGGTGCTGGCGCCCGACGCGGACCTGCGCACCGACCTGCCCCGTTACCGCGTCTGGCGCGACGGCGAGTTGGCCGACGAGCCGTCGGACGTCGCAGACCTCTGGCGGGACGACCTCGTCAGCTTCCTCATCGGTTGCAGCTTCAGTTTCGAGAACGCGCTGATCGGGGCAGGGGTGCCGGTGCGCAACATCGACCAGGGCACCAACGTGTCCATGTATCGCACCAGTACGCAGTGCCGGTCAGCGGGACGCCTGTCCGGGCCACTGGTGGTCTCGATGCGTCCCATCCCCGCTGGCCTGGTGACCAAGGCCGTCCAGGTGACCGGCCGCATGCCCGAGGTGCACGGTGCGCCCGTGCACGTGGGCGCGCCCGAGGCGTTGGGCATCACGGATCTCGCGCAACCGGACTTCGGTCAGCCCGTCCGGTTCGAGGAGGGGGACGTACCGGTTTTCTGGGCGTGCGGTGTGACGCCTCAGGCGGCGTTGATGGCTTCCAAGCCGCCGTTCGCCATCACGCACGCCCCGGGCCACATGTTCGTCACCGATGTCCCCGACTCGGTGTATCAGCAGAACTGATGCCTGACCTGGGGCGGCCCAGCGGGGCTGCCCCGGGTCTCAGACGCGCCCGGTGAGTTGGCGCAGGATGGCCAGCTCCTCGGCGTTGACCGGGTCGAGGGCGTCGAGCTCCTCAGCGACGAGCAACTGGAACCCGGTGGCGTTCTGGACGTCTTCGACCGACACCCCGGGTTGCAGCCCGCGCAGGCGCATCCGGCGACTCTCCGGCTCGAAGTCCATCAGCGCGAGGTCGGTGACGACGAAGGACGGGCCGCCGTGGAGGAGCCCCGCCTCCGCTCGTGAGTTGCCACCCTCGAGGTAGCCGGGGCTTGTGATGTAGTCGACCCGCTCGACGAACCGCCGCGGCTCGTGGCTGGTCACGATCAACGTCTGGTTGCACATCGATGCGATGTCGTTGGCCCCGCCCGGCCCGGGCAGCCGGACCGATGGCTGGTCGTGTGCCCCGATCAGGCTGGTGTTGACGTTGCCGTATCGGTCGATCTGGCCGACGCCGATGAAGCCGTAGTCGAAGAAGCCCCGCTGGGCCATCAGGAAGATGTCCGTTGCGCTCGTCAGCATCTCAGCTCCCACCGCGGCCCGCATCTCGTTGGTGGACGCCGGGAACTCGCCGGGTAGCAGCTGCACGCCGATCATGCCCCCCTCGAGGATCACCGTCAGACCCGGCGCTTGGCGGCGACGGGCCAGGCCCGCAGCAAGCAGCGGCTGCCCGATGCCGGCGAACATCACCTTGTCGTCCTCGAGCAGTCGACTCGCGCTGATCGTCATGACCTCGTCGGGTCGGGCGCCCGTCGTGGTAATCACTGCGGCATCAGTCCTTCCACACGGCTCAGCGTCGCGAGACGATCCGCACCGACCGCCTCGAGGTAGGAGTCGAAGTCGCCGTGGGCGAGCACCTCGCGCACGTAGGCTCGGGCTCCTTCGGCACCCTCCTGCTTCACGCGCTCCATGTAGGACGAGAACGCGTCCTTGTCGGTGTCGTAGCGCCCGTAGCACTCGTGTGGGTAGGCGCCGAAGCGCTGCTCGACCACGGCGTCCACGGCGAACCCGGGGATCACCGTGCGGGCAGGATCACGACGCAGCTCGTCGGTGGACACGATCTCCTCGGCCGAGACGATCACACGCCGTGCGGCAGGCGCCACGTCCGCGTCCATCAGCTGGTAGCCGTCGATCACCGAGTTGCCGAACGGGTCAGCCTGCTGGACGTGGATCAGCGCCACGTCAGGGTTGAGGCTGGGCACGGCGTGCACCACCTGCCCGGTATACGGACAGGTGGTCGTCTTGAGCTCGAGCCGGTCGGCCAGGTCGGAGCCGAGCATGCTCAGGGTTGGCAGGAAGGGCATCCCCATGGCCCCAGCCTTGTAGCGCAGCCCGAGCCCGAGATGGCTCCACTCCTCATATGTGGCGCGGCCTTGCTCGACGAATTCCCGCAGCACACGGGCGAGGCCCCACCCGTGGCCGATCCCCACCCAGCTGGTGATCACGCGGTCGGCCGCGCCCGAGGCGAGGAACAGTTCGCACTCGAAGCAGGTCAACGGGCGGGAAAGCGCGAGGCCGGTGCGGCCCTGGCGCAGCACCTCCCACAGCAGAGCCATGGGGGTGCGGGCGTGGTTGGTCCCGCCGACTGCCACCACGTCGCCGTCATGCACGTGCGCGGCGACGGCTTCCCTTGCGGTTGTCAACTTCTCACGAACGCGGCTTGGGCCCGACTCCAGCTCGCGGCGGGCGCGCAGGGTGTCGGCCGGGGCGGTGATCCCGGAGGTTGTCATGACCGCGGCCTCCTTTCCAGCAGCGGACTCACCTCGGCGGCGAACCGCTCGACCTGCTCGCTCTCGTAGCCGTAGGGCACCAGGCAGATCTCCTGGACGCCGGCGTCCAGGTGGGCGGCCAACTGCTCGGCGCACTGCTCGGGCGTGCCGCGGATGGCGCTGTCCGGTGTCGCGTTGCTCCACTCCGGGGTGTCGAAGTAGGACGCCAGCCAGGGTCCGATCTGCCTCGTTGCCGCCTCGTGGGAATCGCCGATGCACAACGGAAGTTGCGACACGTTGCGCAACTCCCCCGGGTCCCGCCCGGCCTCCTCGGCGAAGCGGCACACCTTGGCCCATGACTCCGCGAACGCGTCGGCCGTGTAGAAGTAGGTCAGCCATCCATCGCCCAGCGTCGCGGCACGGCGCAGCACCCGGTCGACGTAGCCGCCGATGAGGATGCCCGGACGCTCCGTCTTGGGAAGCATGCGCACTCGCCGGAACGACAGGTCATCCCAGACCCCGCTCACCTCGTCCTGGGTCCACAGTTGCTTGCAGATCTCCAGGTTGCGCTCGAACCGGGAACCCCTGCCTCTGTATGGCGTGCCGGTCGCCTCGAACTCTCGCTCGTACCAGCCGGCCGCCACTCCGAGGCAGAGCCGGCCGCCGGACACCTGCTGGATCGTGGCGGCGGTCTTGGCGAGCAGGGCCGGGTCACGGATCGGCAGGACCAGGACACCGGTGCCGAGGGTGACGCGCTCGGTGTGGGCCGCGAGGACCGCGAGCGTGGTCAATGCCTCGAGCTGCGGGAAGGGCTGCCGGCTGCCCAGGAACAGGTGGTCCCAAGCCCACAGCGAGCGGAAGCCCAGCTCCTCCGCCCGCGTGGCATAGCGCACCAGGTCACCGACGCGGGGGCTCGTGTGGCTCGAGGTGAAGTTCTCGATGGCCAGCCCGAAGGGGATGTCGGCCATGATCAGCTGAGGGGGACGAGATCGATTCCCGCGGCTTCCAATGCCGCCCGGGTGGCGCGTGCGATCTCGACCGCCCCCTCGGTGTCGCAGTGCACGAGCAGTGCCTCCGCGTCGACGTGGATCGAGGTGCCGTCGACCGCAGTGATGTTGCCGTTCGTGGCCAGCTCGACGGCCCGCTCGGCCGCCTCCCTCGGATCGCGCAGCATGGCATTGCTCTCGGTGCGCGGGACCAGGAGCCCTTCGGGCGTGTAGGCCCGGTCGACGAACGCCTCGGCCACGGTGCGCAGTCCGGCCTCCTCGCCCAACCGCCAGGTCTCGGTACCGACCTGGCAGAGCAGCGGGAGGTTGCGGTCGAATGCCACGGTGGCGTCGACGATGGCCTGTGCGTGCTCGGTGTTGGTGGCGGCCACGTTGTAGAGCGCGCCATGCGCTCGGACGTAGTCGACCTGCCCGCCGGCCAGCTTGGCGAAGGCTTGGAGGGCACCGAGCTGGTAGAGCAGGTCGTCCGTCAGCTCGCGTTGCGGCACGGCGATGTAACGGCGGCCAAAACCGTGGATGTCGCGGTAGCTGACCTGCGCGCCGATCGAGACGCCGTTCTTGACCGACGTCTCGCAGGTGCGGCGCATGATGCTCGGGTCGCCCCCGTGGAACCCGCACGCGATGTTGGCGCTGGTGACGATCCCGAGCAGCGCCTCGTCGTCCCCCAGCTCCCAGCGTCCCAGGCCCTCACCGATGTCTGTCGTCAGCGCGATCCTTGACATGACCCACCTCTCGTCGTCGTAGCGAGGGCGCGGATGACCGCGACGGCGTGGTCAACCAGAACGCACGCTGCCTCGGTGAGGCGCACCTCCAACACGCCGCCAGCCTAGAGCGTCAACCGGGTGGTCGTTGCTCGAGCCCGGGCAGGTGAAGTCGCTTCCCACACCGCGGGCCCGTCAGTCCACCACGAACAACCTGGCTCCGCGGGGGGCGGTCGAGCGGTGGGCCGATAGGTCGTCCCCGACCTGGTAACTGCTTCCAGCCGGGATGGTGTAGACCGTCCCGTCACTCAGCTCTGTGACGAGCTCACCCTCCAGGACCAGCAGTATGTGGCCTCTGGTGCACCAGTGGTCGGCGCGGTAGCCGGGTGAGTACTCCACCATCCGGACGCGAAGGTGGCCGAACTGGCAGGAGCGCCAGCGTGCCACGCCGTTCGCACCGGGATGCTCCACCACCGGAACAGCCGCCCAGGTCGTGACGTCGAACGGAGTGTCTTCCAAGCGCATCGTTGGACCCTACCCGGGCAAGGCTCAACGATCGAGAGAGGCGGCAGCCGCCGGTTCTCGGCCGCACAGATACCGGAGCACCAAGTAGCCGATGACGCCAGCCACGAGACTGCCAGACATGATCCCGAGCCGAGCATCGTTACCCAGTTCTGCCTCAGCGAAGGCGAGGCGTGCGACGAACAACGCCACCGTGAATCCCACGCCCGCGCAGATCGATACCCCGAGCAGGTGCCGATTGGTCATACTGCCGGGCATACGCACCCAGCCCAGCTTGACCAAGACCCACGACGTGCCGAAGACCCCGATGGTCTTGCCCAGCACGAGACCAACTCCGACACCGAGGACCACCGGGTTGGTCAGCCAGCGGCCGGGAGATGTGTGTGGAACTTGTACGCCGGCATTGGCCAGAGCGAAGACGGGGACCACCACGAAGGCCGACCAACTGCCCAGACGCCAGGCGACGCGGTCCAACGGAGCTTGAGTCTCACGCGAGAGGCGCACCATCTCGCGAAGGCTGTTGGCGTTCTCGTCAACGTCGGCCTCTGTGAGGCCGTCCTTGGTGCGGTCGCCGACTCGAGCGGCCAGACCGCGAGCGACGTCACCGAATTGGTCACTCGGCAGGAAGGAGCCAGCTGGTGTGAGGAAACCGAAGGCCACCCCCGCCATGGTCGCGTTGACGCCCGACTGGCGCAGCATGTACCAGCAGACGACACCCAACGCGACAAACACCGACATGGATCTGACGTTCACGCGCTGGAGAAGCCAGGCCGCGATGCCCATGGCGATGGCGCCCAACAGCCAGTAGGCGGAAAGGCCGCCGGAGTAGAACAGAGCGATCACCAGGATGGCGCCGAGATCGTCGGCGATCGCGAGGGTGAGCAGGAACAGTCGGGCGCTGGCCGGCACTCTCCCGCCGACCAGGGCGACCACCGCCACCGCAAAGGCGATGTCAGTGGCCATGGGGATGCCCCAGCCGTGTGACGCTGGGCCCTCCGCGTTCCAGGCGGCATAGATCAAGGCCGGCACGACCATCCCCCCGGCTGCGGCCACGATCGGCAGCGCCGCAGTCTTCCGGTCACGCAGTTCGCCGCTTACCCACTCCCGCTTGATCTCGAGGGCAACAACCAGAAAGAAGATCGTCATCAAGCCATCGGTCACTCCCCCACGCAGGTCCATGCGCAGGACGCTGACGTCGGCGACGGACACGTCGATCCGGGTGTTCCAGAACCGCAGGTACGAATCGCCCCAGGGGGAATTGGCCCAGGCCAGCGCCATGACTGCAGCCACGAACATGAGGACGGCTGCGCTCACCTCGAGGTCCATCAGCCGCTGCGCTGGGCGAACCACTCTGCGGGGAATGAATCGGTCACTCTCCCGCCAGCTACGGAGCACCGGTTCACGCAGCTCCAGCTCATCGTCGGTGTCGTGTTCGTCCACAGCCGCATCCTCCCGCCGGGTCCTCGCCGGACGAGCAGCGGGGCGAAGAACGCGTCGAGAGGTGGCCGCGTCAGACCTACCGGCACCGGAGAACCAGTCCACGGAGGGCAATACTGAGCTCGGTTCCAGCGCGCGACGTGGTCATGCCGCCAGGGCGGCCGAGCTCAGCGCGGTCCCTCGAACGGGCCTTGGACCCCGGGTTCACTGCTGCAGGACGGCTTCGATCTCCAGACTGATCGCCACCGTGTCTCCGACCGCGACGCCACCGCCGTCCAGCGGGAGGGCCGCGCCGATGCCGAACTCTCGCCGGCTGATCTTCGCTGTGGCCGAGAATCCGGCCCGCCGACCCCCGAAGGGGTCTGCGGCGAACCCGTTCACCTGACTGGTCAACGACACCGACCGGGTGATGCCGTGCAACGTCAACTCGCCGTCGACGACCCATCCGTCGCCGTCGCGACGTATACCGGTGGAGCGGTAGCTCATCACCGAGTGGTGCTGGACGTCGAGGTAGTCGGCGGATCGGAGATGCTCGTCGCGCGGCTGGTTGCCGGTGTCGATCGACGCGAGCTCGATGGTCGTGGTGATCGACGACTCCGACATATCTTCGCCGGTGTTGATCGTGACGTCGTATCGGGTGAACCGGCCGCGCACGTTGCTCAGCATGAGATGGCGCACGGAGAAGGCGATCTCGGAGTGCACCGGGTCCGCCTTCCACGTGCCGACTCGATAGTCGGGGTGCGTCACGGTCGAGATGGTGGGTCCCACTGTCTCCTCCAATGGTGTGGTGGTGCCGCGTGCTCTACGCCGCAGGCGGTATGCCGTGTCGTCGTGGACGACACCGTCATACTGACGACGAAGGGACACCACCTGGTGGGACAGCCCGGTCAGGTCTGGTTGAGCCGCCTGGTCAGGAACCTGCGCTCGGGGACGCTGCTCGCAAGGTCGAGGGCCCGTCGATAGGCCTCGCGGGCCTCCTCGTCGCGGCCGACCCTGCGCAACAGCTCGCCGCGCGTCGAGTGGTAGTAGAGGTAGTCGTCGAGGTCGAGCGCTTCCACCTCGCGCAGCGCCACCTCGGGGTAGCCGTCCTGGGCCAACGCCACGGCTCCGTTGAGCCGCACCACCGGTGAGTCAGTCAGGTCGGCCAGCCGGCGGTACAGCTGGACCACCTGCGGCCAGTCGACCCGTTCGACCGCGAGCAGCGAGGCGATGGCGGCTTGGACGACATACGGACCCCGCCCGCCGAGCGCGAGCGCACGGTCGAGCGCTGCTCGTCCCGCGGCGATCTGGTCCCGGTCCCACAGGGAGCGGTCCTGGTCTTCCAGCAGGACCAGGTCCTGACCGGCGAACCGGGCCCGCCGTCGTGCATGGTGGATCATCATCAGCGCCATCAGCCCGTGGGTCTCCGGCTGGTCCGGCATCAACCCGGCAAGGACGCCCCCGAGGTGTATTGCCTCCGCAGCGAGGTCCACCCGGCCCGCGTAGCCTTCGTTGTAGATCAGGTAGACGACTGCCAGGACGGCGTCGAGGCGATCCGGGAGCAGGTGCGCGTCCGGGACCGCGAACGGGATGCCCGTGGCCTTGATCTTGGCCTTGGCGCGCGACAGGCGACGCTTCATGGCTTCCTCGGACACCAGGAAAGCCCGTGCGATCTCGGCCGTCTCCAATCCGCCCAGTGCCCGCAGCGTGAGCGCCACCTGCCCTTCCAAGGGCAAAGCAGGGTGACAGCAGGTGAAGACCAGCTCGAGCCGTTCGTCCTTGATCGGGGTGTCGTCGAACTCGTCCATGGTCGTCTCCGCCGCCTGAAGCAAGGGGAACTTCTGCGCCAACGTGCGCTCGCGACGGATCCGGTCGATCGCCCGGTTGCGGGCCGTCGTCGTCAGCCACGCCCCGGGGTTGGTCGGCGCGCCGGAGACCGGCCAGCGTTGCGCCGCGATGGTGAACGCCTCCTGGGTTGCGTCCTCCGCCCGGTCGAAGTCGGCGAGATACCCCACCAGTGAGGCCAGTACACGGCCCCACTCGTCGCGGAACACCTGCTCCAGAGTGGTCAGCGCGCCACCACCGGGCGGACCTCGACCACCCCGCCGAAACGGACGATGGGGACGGCGGCTGCCAGCTCGAGGGCCTCGTCCAGGTCGGCCGCCTCGACCAGTACCAGGCCGCCCAGCACCTCTTTGGTGTTGGCGAACGGGCCATCGGTGACCAGGGTGCGGCCTGCATGCGCGCGCACACTCGTGGCCGATTCCACCGGAGCAAGCTGGGCGCCGACCACGAGCCGGGGGTCGTGGAGCAGCTCCGAGAAGTCGGCCCGGGCCACATCGCGTTCCGCCTCCGACAACGCCTCTCCCGCGCCAGGCTCGGAGTAGAACATCAAGGCGTACTGCATGGGAACCTCCTGAGGGAGTGGACTCTCACCAGGACGACGAACAAGCCGTCGTGTGGGGGACACCAGCCCGGAACGCAGTTTCAGAACGTCCCGAAGCTACTCCGCTCCGTCCACGGTGCCGAGCCCCATTCCGCGGCTCACACGCCGCCGTTCCGCCACCGTCCGGTGCCGGACGGCGGTTGCCAGGACAACACCGGCTTCAGGGAACGGAACACGGCGCGATCCGGCGTGCACCGCATGACGGCATCGCGCACGGCCACGACAGGGGCCGACTGGAGCTGGGCGATGACACCGATGAGGCGGGAGCGCCGGGCCACTGACTGGGTTCTGCTCCGGCGCTGCTGGTCGTAGGCGGCCAGCGCGGCCGGGATGCTGGGTGCCGCATTGAGCACGGCCGCCAAGGTGACCGCATCCTCGATCCCTTGCCCCGCGCCCTGCCCCAGGTTCGGTGCCATGCCGTGTGCGGCATCGCCGATGAGACCGACGCGGCCGGAGACGTACGTCGACAGCGGGGGCAGTTCGTACAGATCGTGGTGGAGCACAGCCTCGGGCGGCACGGCCCGGAGCAGCTGTGGGACGGGTGCGTGCCAACCGCTGAAGCGCTCAGCCACCTGCGGCAAAGCCTGCGGACCCTCTCCGGCAGGCGTGTTGACGACGGCGAAGCAGTAGACCCGACCGTCCGGCAGCGGTGCCCACCCGAACCGCAGGCCACGCCCCCACATCTCTCCCTCCTCGTCGATGTCTGACGGGTCGGTGAGCATCCGGTAGGTGCTGTAGCCGAGGTAGCGTGGGCGTCGCGCCTGCCGCCACAACCCCGTCCGCACGGTGCTGTTGATGCCGTCCGCCCCGACAACCAGGTCGGCCCCGGTCGTGCCCGCCGAGTGCGCGACGGACCCGTCCGACTGCACCGCCTTCACGACAACGCCGCGTCGCAGCGTGACCGGCGCCGGCAGCGCGCCCACCAGGACATCGAGCAGCTCGGCGCGGTGAATCATCAACAGCGGTCCGAAGAGTCGCTCCATCTCGGCAAGGTCGGTCGTCGACAACGCCCGCCCGCTGACGTCCCGGATGACCGGCCTCCGCGCCATCCGTGCCCGTGCCCGCACCTGTTCGGCGACTCCGAGCTCATCGAGAGCGCGCAACGCGTTCGGCCACACCGACAGGCCCGCTCCGACCTCGCCGAACTGCCGGGCCTGCTCCATCACCGTCACCTGCGCCCCCACTCGTGCGAGTCCGATGGCCGCCGCAAGGCCAGCAATGCCGCCGCCCACGATCAGGACCCTCATGCACCCTCCTCTACACTCGTAGAGTGTGACATTACATCCGTAGAGGGAAGGCGGCAACGCTGATGTCTCGCCGGACCACGATCACGGACGCGGCGATCGCGACCTTGGCCAGCGACGGTATGCGCGGTCTGACCCATCGCGCCGTCGACCACGCGGCGGGACTGCCCGAGGGCTCCACGTCCTACTACTTCCGCAGCCGGCTCGCCCTGCTCGAAGCCACCGTCCAACGACTGGTGGAGCTGGACGAGACCGAGGTACCGATCCTGCCCACCCCCGACCTCGACAGCTTCGCGGCGGCGATCGCGCAGTTGCTGCACACGTGGGTGACCCGCGACCGGCAACGCCAGCTCGCCCGCTACGAACTCACCCTGGAGGCGACGCGTCGACCGGAGCTTCGGCAGGTCCTCGTGCGTAGCGGCGAGAAGGTCCGTGCCGCCCTTGCCTCATTGCTCGCCGCGGTCGGGGTCCCTTCTCCCGACGCCAAGGCGCACCACCTGGCTGCGCTCCTGGACGGCCTCGTCTTCGACCAGGTGGCCGGTGCCGGCGACCGGACGCTCTCACTCCCCCAGCTCACGATGGTCATCCGCGCCGTGACAGCCGCCATGGTCGAGGTGCCTGCGTGAGCTCGTGCGCCGGGCGGCACTGAACCGGCGTGGCGAGCCGAGCGGTTGCCCCGTGCCGATTGGAGCAAGAGGTAGCCGGCTTCGCTCCCGGCCCGACCGGACACGCTTGACGGCAGGGGTGTCGCACGAAGGAATGGGTAGGGGGTGCGCATGTCTCCCACCTCAGCGCTGGAGCGCCCGCGCACCGCTCTCGTCGCTGGTGGCTCGCGTGGCCTCGGGTTGCTGGTCGCCCGCGAGCTCGCCGGCCGCGGGTTGCGGACCACGATCTGTGCCCGTGATCCGGAGGAGGTCGAGCGCGCGGTTCGGCAGCTGCGCCAGGATCATGGCCTCGAGCTGCAGGGCCTCGTGTGCGACGTCGCCGACGGTGCAGCCGTGCGCCAGATGGTCCGGGAGGTGGAGCGCGAGCACGGGGGTATCGACGTCGCGATCCATGTCGCCGGGGTGATCCAGGCGGGACCGTTGACAGCGGTGACCGAGGACCTCTTCCGAGAGGCGATCGACATCATGGTCTGGGGCCCGATTCACCTCGCCCTCGCGGTGCTGCCCGGCATGCGCGACCGAGGGTTCGGCCGCCTCGGCACGGTGACCTCGATCGGCGGCGTCGTGAGCCCGCCGCACCTGCTGCCCTATGCCACGGCAAAGTTCGGTGCAGTCGGTTTCAGCCAGGGCCTGCACGCCGACCTGGCGGGCACCGACGTGACGGCGACGACCATCGTGCCGGGTCTCATGCGCACGGGCTCGGACCGGCACGCCCTGTTCACGGGAGACCCGGCAAAGGAGTATGCGTGGTTCTCCGTCGCCGCGTCCCTGCCGCTGTTGTCCATGGACGCCGAGAGGGCCGCTCGCCTCATGGTGGACGCCGTCCTCGGCGGCAGGCCCATGGTCATCCTCACTCCCCTGGCCAAGGTCGCGACGAGGTTCGCGGCCCTCGCACCCAGCACGACCACGCGTCTGCTCAGGCTGGCGTCCCGGGCCCTGCCGACCGGATCCGGTCCCGGCGCGGTCGTCGAGGGAAGCACGGCGCGCCGACGCCTCGGCTCCGTCGTGGTGGACCGACTCACGACGTTGGGAACCCGCGCGGCACAGCGTTTCAACGAAGTGAACACCCGGGAAGGGGACGGCCGCGTCGAAAAGAGAGGTCGACGCGACTAGAGCCCTGGGCCCAGCCCCACAGCCCGTAGACGGGCTAGTGCCGGTCGAAATTCCTTTCACACCAGCGCTGCTCGGCGACACACTCTCAGCCCTCGACGGCCGAGCCGTGGCCTCCAGGGAAGGAGGGGGTGTCCGCGGCGAGCGCCAACCGTTCTTCGGCAATCATCGGCCAGAGGTACTCCGGGACGCCCACCAGGCGCAGGTGTCCACCCAGGGTGACCGCCTGTGCGCGCGCCGCCTGCAGGATGCCCAGTCCCGCGGAGTCGACCAACTCGGCCTGGGACAGGTCGACGACGAGACGAGGAAACTCCAGGTGCATGGCTTGCAGCAGTTGCTTCAGGCAGGCGTTGGCGCTGGACGCGTCGAGGATCCCGGCGACGGACACCTGGGTCTCGCGGCCGTCCACGTCCACGTTGATGGTCAGTTCGCAGTTCACGTGCGGCCTCCAGGGGCGAGGCGGACGCTGGCCAGCTGCTCGACAAACCACTTCAGCCTACGCCAATTCGCGACCACTGCATCCTGACGCCGGCGCGGTGGCCGTTGGCGTTGTGTCCTCTTCCGGTGGAGGGCGATTCGGTACTGAACTCGCCGGACATCCGATGCGGTCAACTTGCCACCCCGTGGGTCCCGGGCCTGGCGAGCAGTCGAGCCGAGATCGCAGCGTCGGCCTCGACGCGCCCGGCGCCGAACAACGCGCCCTCGGCGGACCGGAGCCTCTCGCGCGTCGAGCTCGATCCGGCGGTCACGTCGTCGAGCGCCGCGACGAGCTCTTCGTCATCGGTGGCGAGCAGGGTCAGGCCGGCGCGGGCGAGGCAGCGGGCGCCGGCTCGACCATGGCCCGGGATGGGTTTGAACGTCACCACCGGAAGCCCAGCGGCGAACGCCTCCCAACAGGTCAGGCCGCCGCCGGAGTTCTCCACCAGGGCCGAGGCGGTCGCCATGATGTGCTCGGGTGACTCGACCCAGCCGAGCGCGATGCAGTCTTGCCGGGCCCGCAACCGTGTCTCCAGGTCGCGGTTGTGCCCGCAGAGCACCACGGGCAGATACCGACCGGTCGAGTAGAGCGCAGCGGCGACCCGCGCCGGGCGGCCGATCCCCCACGACCCCGTCGAGACCATCACGACCTTCCGGTCCTCGCCGTCGGGAAGCCAGTCGGTGAAGCCGAGCCCGACGCTCGGGGAACGAAACTGCGGGCGGACGACGGGCCGGATGGACATCGACGGCACGCCGAGGTCGTGGGACAGCTCGCCCGCCTGTCCGGGGTAGGCGCACAGGTAGAGGTCCGTGGAACGATCCCGCCAGAGGTGGTGGGCGGCGGGGTCGGTCACCAGGACCATGCTCGGCGCGCTCAGGCGTCCCTGGCGACGCAGCCGCCCCGCGACCAGCCCGGCGAGGTGGAACGTGCTCACCACGGCGTCCGGCGACGTGGCGTCCACCAACCGTCGCAGACTCGGCGCCACGAGCGAAACCACAGGTGACACCTCCGCGCCGCGGTGCCGCCGGACGACGAAGAAGATGCGGAAGATGAGCTCGTAGAGCCACGGAGCACCGTGCAACATCGCGGCGTACCCTCCACGGAGCAGGCGACCGAGCCCGAACGGATACTGTCCGAGCAGGTCGACGATCATGACGTCACAGCCTCGCTGGCGTAGGCGTCTGCCCAGTTCCCGTGCCACACCGTCGTGCCCGGAACCCATGCTGGCGGTGAGGACGAGGACGCGAGCCATATGATGCTTGTTCCCAAAGACGGAGGGAACATGCAGGACCGTTGCGCGTCCGCATCCCGCTGGGCAGCCGTCGGTCTCGGCGCGGCCGCGGCGGGCCAGGTCCTTCCGGCCGCCACCTGGATTCCGTCGGTCCGCCGCTTCCTTCCCGGCCTGCAAGGAAGCGGCCGCCCAGGCCATGTCGCTTTGACGCTCGACGACGGTCCGCACCCGGACACGACCCGGCCCCTGCTGGACGTGCTGTCGCGTTGCGGGGTGCGCGCGACCTTCTTCCTGCTCGGCGAACGCGCAACGCGGGCACCGGACCTCGTCCGGGAGATCGCAGCGCGGGGCCACGAGCTCGGGGTCCACGGGTGGTCCCACGAATACACTCTCGGGCACGGTCCCCGCCCGCTGCTGCGCCAGTTGCGGCGCACGACCGCGTTGATCGAGGACCTGGGGGGTCAGCGCCCCACGTGGTACAGGCCGCCCTACGGGGTGTTGTCAGGGTCCGCGCTGTGGGCCTGTCACCGAGCCGGCCTGCGGCCCGTGTTGTGGTCCGCCTGGGGCCGCGACTGGGAGCCGCAGCCAGGGCGACAGATCGCCGCGCGCGTGCTCGAGCAGCTCCGGCCGGGCGGGACGGTCCTGCTCCACGAGGCCCCCGTCGGTGGCTCCCCCGGCGTCGACGGCTCGATCCGGGTGGCGGTCGGCCTGGTGGTGCAGGCCTGCCGACGGGACGGTTTGGTCGTCGGCCGCCTCTGTGACCACTTCTGAGGGAGCGTATCCGCCGACCACGAAGCAGGCGCCGGTCTCACCCCTTTCCCCCGGAGGCCGTCACCGACCGTCGCGGGAACAGACTCGCCAGGAGACCGATGCCCAGCAGCCCGGGGGGAACCCAGGCGGCCACCACGCCGAACCGGAGGAAGAGGTAGCCGGTGAGCAGCGCCGCGCCGAAGTACGTCAGCACGACCATCACCTGACGCCACCGATCACCTTGTGCGGTCCCCTCCGCACCACTGGTGGCCGGACGGATCGTTCGAGCCAGCCACCCACTGACCGCAGTCCAGGTGCCGGTGATGTAGGTCGTGCTGACGCCGACGCCGAGACGCGAGACCACCGCGCTCTGCATCCCCATCGCCGTGCCGAACAACGCGATCAGGACCAACCGGGCGCTCGTGCCCGGTGCTCCGACCGACCACCAGAAGACGGCGCCGAGCAGCATTCCCAGCTCCGCCGCCAGGGGCACCAGGCGTGAGAGCCGGAATGGTTCGTCGGACCTCGGAAAGAGGGCAGCCACCGCCGCACCGACCACGAAACCACCCAGGGCAACCGCCGACCGCCAGGCCGCTGCACCCTGACCGCCTGCGATGCCCGTGGCCAGGAGCACGGTGTTGCCGGTCATGTTGGCCGGAAACACTTTCCCAGACCGAGATAGCACACGGAGTCGGTGGCCGCCGCCGCCCCGGTGAGCAGCAGCAACGGAGGAATGCCACGACGCAGGTGGGCCGGACGTCCGCCGTCGTCGCAGGGCCCTGGTTGCTGTCCCATTCCGTCGCGCGGCCTCCTCCCGCGCTGGTCGCTTCGTCCGGCGCGAGTCTCGTGTGGATCGGTGCTCGCCAAGCCGATCGGCCTAGGAGGGAGACGGCACCAGCGCCCGCAACGGTTCGGCAAGCTCGTGTGCGAAGAAGTCCATGAAACCCTCGGGGTCAGGACCGGCGTTCTGGGCCACGAGGTGGTCGAACCCGGCATCGACGAACGGTTGCGCCACCTGCAGGTGACGCTCCACCTCCGGTCCGCACGCAAACTGAGCCCGTATGTCGTCGACCGTCACCATGGTGGTGGCCGCCTCGAAGTTCGACGGGTTGGGCAGCTCCGCCATCACCGGCCAACCGGTCAGGGCCCAGCGACTCGTCTCGTGGACGGCGCGGGCCGCTGTGTCCTCGTCGGCCGCCCACGCCAGTGGCACCTCGGCATACCGCGGTCCCTGGCCGCCGTCACGGCGCCAGGTCTCCACCAGCTGCGCATCGGGGCTCGTGGCGAACAGGCCGTCGCCCAGCTCGGCCGCCAACCGGGCTGCTTCCGGCCCGCCTGCCGCCACGGCGATGGGGGGCAGCTCGTCCGGCAGGTCGAACACCCGGGCATCTTCCAGCCTCAGGTGCGTGCCGTCATACGACTGGTATCCGCCCGACCACAACAACCGGATGATCTCGAGCGCCTCGCGCAGCATCGCGTGCCGGTCTCGAACCGCCGGGAACCCGCGCCCCACGACGTGCTCGTTGAGCCGCTCACCTGCTCCTACCCCCAGTGTGAAGCGCCCGTCGGACAGGAGCTGCACCGTGGCCGCGGCCTGCGCGATGATCGCGGGGTGGTATCGCACCGTCGGGCACGTGACCCCGGTCGCGAGCCCGATCCGGTTGGTCCTGGCCGCGATCGCGGACAGGACGCTCCAGGCGAACGGCGAGTGTCCCTGCACGTCGAGCCACGGGTGGAAGTGGTCGCTGATCTCGACGAAGTCGAACCCGGCCTGTTCTGCGGCCACTGCCTGGCGGACCAGGTCGCCGGGTCCGAACGCCTCGGCGGCGAGTTTGTAGCCGATCTGCACGGTCCACCTCCTGCTCAGCGCCCGGACGTTGCCCTACCCGGCCCGCGAGTCGCCAAACACCACTGCGACAGCTCAGTCCTCGCCCACGCTTCCGTCGATGAGCTCTCGGGCGATGTCGAGGTGGCCGGCATGGCGGGCGTACTCCTGGAGCACGTGGAAGAGGATCCACTCCAGCGTCGGTGCGTCGGCGGCGGTCGGGAACCGGCCGCCGACCTGTGCCCGGGTCGCGAGCTCGTTGCCCTCGACGATCTCGCGTGTGGCCATGCCGCCCCCAGGGCTCGTTCAAAGTTGATACCGCTGTGACGGATGGGGCGCCGTTCGGTGGTCGATGAGCGCCAGGAGCTGCTCGATTCTGCGGCCCAGGGTGCGGGTTGCCGCGGCGATGTTCGCCGCGCCGTGCCGGGTCCGGAGGAGCCCGATCGCGATGTTGCGCAGGGTCGCCATGGCGCGCGGACCGGTGCCGGTGCGGACCTGGGAGGCGTCCTCGCCGAAGGACATGTCGCGCACCCAGTGCACCCTGTTCTCGATGGACCAGTGGCCACGGATGATGTCGGCCAACTGTGCCGCGCTGACCTGCTCCCAGGTGAGGTTGGTGACCGCGTACACCGTCTCCTGACCGGTCGCGCCGGTGCTCACCTGGGTACGGGTCCGGATGATCCGGACGGCCAGCTTCGCGTGCGGGAACCCGATGCCCGAGCCGACGCCGAGGACCTGCAGGGTGCGCGACTCACGGCGTCCGTGCCCCTTGTCCTCGGTGTGGTCGGCCACCGGCACCTGGTCCCAGGCCAGCTTGTGCAGTTGGGCGTGCAGCCGGGGCTGGTTGCCCTTGACGATGAACACGTACTTGCCGCCGTGCCGGTGCAGGTAGCGGGCATGGCAGCGCTGGGTGTGCAGCGCGTCCGCCGTGACGATCACATCCCGCAGGTCGATCCGGTCCAGTACCGCTGCGAACGCGGCGATCTCGTGGTCCTTGTCGCCGGCGTTGACCTGCCCCAAGGGCTGGCCCGTGGCGTGGTCGACCAGGGAGAACAGGTGCACCCGGGAACCGCCGGCGCCGCGCGCACCACGGCACGTCTTGCCATCGACCGCGACCACCCGGAAGGCGTCCGGCACGCGCGGTGGCGGCGTGCTCAGCGCGGCGAGCCAGGCGTGCAGGACCGCGTCCAGCACGTCGGGGTCCACCGCCAGCAGCACCCGCCGGACCGTGGACACACTGGGCGGGTAGCGCCCGATCCCCAACCTGGGCCAGCACCACCGAGGCAGATCGGACGCCCAGCCGGCGATCCCGGCCAGACTGCGCGCCCCGGCCATCACCGCAGCCAACGACACGACCAGCACCGTGGCCAACTCGTGCCGGCGCCCCTGCCGGTGCCGCGGATCGGTCAGCGTCGTCAGCACCTGCCACACCTGCACCGGCGCCGCCTGGCCGGCACGCACGTCATGGTCCAGCAGTGCATCAGCGACAGGGATGAGGGACGATACCGGTGCGGGCACGGCGGGTCTCCGATCGATCGGAATGGATTTCAAGCACCCACAACGATCCCGGTACTGGCCGTGCCCGCCCGGCTTGTACACCCGCACCGGCGTGTCACCACGGCGCCACGCCGAACCGACGACTTTGAACTGGCCCTGATGCCGCCCCGGTGCAGGGCGAGCAGCAGATCCGCCACCGACTCGTCCGGGCCGACTGCCCAGACCTCCGCCTCGCCCTGGTCACCCCATGGGGACTCGACCTGCTCCCCGCGGAAGCCCCAGACCAGCCAGCGGCGCTCCATGAAAGCCAGGTGCTTCACCAGCTCGATGGGACTCCATCCGGACGGCAGACGGCTCTGTCTCAACTGGTGGTCGCCTAGACCGGACACCTTCGTGGAGACGACTGACCGGTAGAAGTCCAGGTAGTCGAGAAAGCGACTGGCGGTGTCAGAGACGGAATCGTGCGGGCTGGGCAGCGGCAGACTCATACCCGTCAGTCTCGCAGCGAACTCGGGCGCGGATCACGCGGTGGCGGCCGCGTCCCGCTGCGGGCCGGCCCTTTCCGCCGACGCACCGCGGGGTACCTGAACCCGACCCGCAATCGGGCTACAGTCGAAGGAGACGGGCTGACGCCCACTGGTCGAAGGGAGTCCACCATGGACAAGACACCGCGCAAGGGGAGCATCGTGGTCGGGGTCGACGGCTCCGCCCTCGGCAAGATGTCACTCGAGTGGGCGGCCGCCCAGGCCGGACGCCGCCACCTGCCGATCCACCTCGTCCACGCCTTCGCTCCGGACGAGCCCTCGGCCATCTTCGGGGGCGGCGCCGACCACGACACGCTGGTCACCGCGAGCGAACGCATCCTCGAGGACGCCAGGGCCCGGATCCACACCATCGCACCGGATGTGCCCGTGACCGGCGTGAGCGCCTCGGGCTTCGCCTCCGCAGCACTCATCCGCGCCTCGCACGAGGCCGAGCTCGTCGTGGTCGGCGCGCGCGGCCAGAGCACTCTCATGCCGAGCGCGCTGGGCTCGGTGGCCCTGCAGGTCGCCGAGCACGCCCACTCCCCCGTGACCGTCGTGCGCCACGCCGAGGCCGACCACCTCAGCCACCGCCGCGTCGTCGTCGGGGTCGACGGCTCGCCCGACTCCCTGAGGGCCGTCGACTACGCCTACCTGCAGGCCGACCAGCGTGGCGCCGAGCTGCTGGTCCTGCACGCCTGGTGGCCCGAGCGGCGTCAGGACGTCACGGACGTCGCCACCTCCGACTGGCCCAGTTACGAGTCCGAGCAGCAGGCTGCGGTGGCGCAGTCCCTCGCCGGCGCGGCAGCCCGCTATCCCGACGTCAAGGTCAGGCAGGAGATCGTGCGCGGCAACCCGCTCAAGCTGCTGGTCGAGAAGTCGTCCGACGCAGATCTGGTCGTCGTCGGGGCGCGCGGCACCGGTGGATTCACCGGGCTACTGCTGGGCTCGGTCAGCAACGACGTGCTGCGCAGAGCGGCCTGCCCCGTCGCGATCGTCCGCAAGCGGCTCGTGAACCGCTGAGTCCTTCGTCGCGGCTGCTGTGCGGCAGTCGCCGCTCAGGCGGCGCCGAGCTGGTCCAGCAGGAAGGCGAGCTCGAACGCCCGCTGGTGCCACGCGTCATACCGGCCGCTCTTGCCGCCGTGCCCGGCGACCATCTCGGTGCGCAACAGGATGGGCCGCTCGACCGGGTCGGACGTCACCGTCTCCCGCAGTCGGGCGACCCACTTGGCCGGCTCGACGAAGTAGACCCTCGTGTCGTTGAGGCTCGTCGTCGCCAGGATGGCCGGGTAGTCCTTCACGGCGATGTTCTCGTAGGGCGTGTAGGACTTCATGTAGGCGTAGACCGAGGCGTCGTGCAGAGGGTCGCCCCACTCCTCCCACTCCCCGACGGTCAGGGGCAGTGACGGGTCGAGGATCGTGGTCAGCGCGTCGACGAACGGCACGCCGGCGTGCACGACCCGGAACCGGTCCGGCGCCAGGTTCGTGATGGCTCCCATCAGCAGGCCACCAGCCGAACGGCCCTCTGCGGCAAGGCGGTCCGGCGCGACCCAGCCCGAAGAAACCAGGTGGTCCGCGCACGCAACAAAGTCGGTGAACGTGTTCTTCTTGGCCTGCAGCTTGCCGCCCTCGTACCACCGGCGGCCCATCTCACCGCCGCCGCGCGGATGGGCGATGGCGAAGACCACGCCCCGGTCGAGGAGCGACAACCGCGCGATGGAGAAGCTCGGGTCGATCGAGATCTCGTAGGAGCCGTAGCCGTAGAGCAGTCCCGGGGCCGTGCCGTCCGCAGCCACATCCGCCCTGGCAACCAACGAGATCGGCACCCGCGTGCCGTCATCGGCGGTGGCCCACTCCCGGCGCTGCACATAGCGTGTCGCGTCGTAGTCGCCGAGCACCGGCTGCTGCTTGAGCAGGCTGAGCGTGCGCGCGCTCATGTCGTAGTCGTACACCGCCGTGGGCGTCACGAGCGACTCGAAGGTCACCTGCACCACGCCGCTGTCGTATGCCGGGTTGTTGCCCGTCGAGACCGTGTAGACCGGCTCGTCGAACCCCAGATCATGGCCCGTCCCGAATCCGTTCTCACTCGCGGCGTCTCGAGGCAGGACCCGCAGCGCCGTGAGACCGTCGCGGCGCAGCGAGACGACAGCGTGGTCGGCAAACGCCTCGACGGCCACCACCCTCTCACCGGGAGTCGGGGGCACCAGTGGGGTCCAGTCCTCGCGGCTGGTCGCCTCGAGCGGTGCACTCGCCAGCTCGAAGTCCGGGTCACCGGCGTTGTGCACGATGAGCAGCCGGTCACCAGCAGGCTCCACGTCGTACTCCACGCCGTGCGTCCGAGGCGCCACCACTCGAGGTTCGTCGAGCGGGCGGGACGCATCGATGAGCCGGACCTCCGACGTCGTGGTCGAGCCGCACTGGATGACCACCCACCGGTCGTCGCGGGAGGCGCCCACGCCGACCCAGAACCGCTCGTCCGGGTCCTCGAAGACGAGCGAGTCTCCGGCGGCGTCGGTGCCGACCTCGTGGCGCCACACCTGGAAGGGCCGCCAGGCCTCGTTGACCCGGGTGTAGAACAGGTGTCGGCCGTCCTCGGACCACGCGACGCCGTAGCCGGTGTCGGTCACGGCCTCGTCGATGAGGGTGCCCTGCCCGTCCTCGCCGAACTCCTTGACCCGCAAGGTGAAGCGCTCGTCGCCCTCGAGATCCACGGCGTAGGCGAGTCGCGTGCCGTCCTGGCAGACCTCGAAGGCTCCCAGCGAGAAGAACTCGTGCCCCTCCGACTCGACGTTGCCGTCGAGCAGCACCTGCTCACCGTCGATCGCGACACCCGGCTCGGGACGCGGGCGGTCGGCGCCGGCGACGACCGGGAGGCGGCAGTGCGCGGCATACTGACGACCCTCGAAGGTGCGCGCGTAGTACCACCAACCGCCCAGCCGCGCCGGGACGGACAGGTCGGTCTCGAGCGTCCGCGAGCGGATCTCCTCGAAGATCCGCTGGCGCAGTGGCTCGAGGTGCTCCGTAACGGCGTCGGCGTAGGCGTTCTCGGCCTCCAGGTGGGCGATGACCTCGGGGGCGCTCTTGTCCCTCAACCACTCGTAGGGGTCGACGAAGCGGTCGCCGTGGTGCTCGCGGACGTGGTCGACCTGTGCGGCCACGGGGGGCTTGGGTGTGCTCACCGGACCACGCTAACCGACGCGGCTCCCCGGCACACGGCGGCCATCGTCACCACGGTCACCGCGACCGGGCGCGCAGCGCCCCTTGCCGTTTACCCGTGCGGCGACGATCCCAAACGCGGCTGAGCGATCACAGTCCGCGCGTTGCCCCTCGCCCGTGGCCGACTCGACCACCGCATCGGACGTCTTGGTGGCCGCCTCATCGAGTGGGGCGTGGACACCGTCTTCGGCCTGCCCGGGGACAGCATCAACGGCCTGATGGACGCGCTGCGCAAGCGGCAGGACCAGATCCGCTACATCCATGTCCGACACGAGGAGGTCGCCTCGATGGCGGCGGTCGGGTACGCCACGTTCACCGGCAAGCTCGGCGTCTGCTTCTCCACCTGCGGCCCGGGCGCCGCGCATCTGCTCAACGGCATGCTGGACGCCCGCGTCGAGCAGGCGCCGATCCTCGCCATCACAGGCATGACCTACCACGACCTGATCGGCACGAGCTACCTGCAGGACGTGAACGTCGACGACATGTTCAACGACGTGGCGCTCTACAACCAGCGGATCATGGGTCCGCAGCACGTGCTCAACGTCGTGGACTACGCCGGCCGGACCGCGCTGAGCGCGGGTGCCCGGGGCGCCGGCACCGAGCTCGAGCAGCTGCCGAAAAGCTCGGCGCGCCGATCATCAAGGCCCAGCTGGGCAAGGACTGCGTGCGGGACGACTCCCCCTACACGACCGGGCCGATCGCCCTGGTCGGCTCACGGCCCAGCGAGGAGGCACTGGAGCAGTGCGATGCGCTGGTGGTCGTCGGCAGCTCGCTGCCCTACATCGAGTTCCTCCCCGCGCCGGGCCAGGCCGTCTGCGTGCAGATCGACGACAAGCCGGACCGGATGGGGCTGCGCTACCCGGTGGATGTCGCCCTGTGCGGTGACGCTGGAGCGACGCTCACCGAGCTGCTGCCGCTGCTCGAGCGCAACGAGGACCGCGCGTTCCTGGAACAGGCCCAGGCCGGCATGGAGGACTGATGGGCGCTGTTGGAGGAGCGCGGCACCCGCGACGACGTCCCGATGAAGCCGCAGGTGCCGGCGTGGGCACTCAACGAGGTCCTCGCGCCCGACGCGATCGTCTGTGGCGACTCCGGCACGGTGACCACGTGGGCGGCCAGGCTGATCAAGATCCGCGGGGAATGAAGTTCAGCTTCAGCGGGACGAACTGCTCGATGGCGGCCGGCCTGCCCTGCGCGATCGGCGCCCAGACGGCATACCCGGGACGTCAGGCGGTCGTCTTCACCGGCGACGGCTCGATGACCATGCAGCTCGGCGACATGCTCACCCTGGTGCAGCACCGGCTCCCGGTGAAGATCGTCGTGATCAAGAACAACACCCTCGGGCTGATCAAGTGGGAGCAGATGGTCTTCCTCGGCAACCCGGAGTACGGCGTCATCATGGCTCCCCTGGACTTCGTGAAGTATGCCGGGGCCTGCGGCGCCTACGGCGCTCGCGTGGAGGACCCGGCCGACTGCGTGGCGACCCTGCGCGCTGCCTTCGCGCACGACGGGCCCGCCATCGTGGCGATGGTCGTCGACCCGCACGAACCGCCTATTCCCGCGAAGGTCAAGAAGGCCCAGATGACCAAGCTGTTCAGTGCGATGAAGGCCGGGACTCCGAACCGCAACCGGATCGCCCTGCAGATGGTCAAGGACATGCTCGACGAGTCCACCTTCGACGCCAGCCCCGGCCACGTCATCCCGGATGCCGTCGGCAGGGGTGCGAAGGCGGTCGTGGACAAGGTCAAGGGGTCGGACGACGACCAGTGACCGGCCCGCGCGCCCTCGCCGGGCCCAGCTCCTAGCGGGTGGGCGGCGACCAGCGAGGGTCGCGACCGGCGAAGGCCACCAAGCGGTCGTAGGTCGAGGCATCAGCGGGCGGTGACACCTCCGTCCCGAACGCCTTGCCCTCGGCCTCGCTTCCGCGCATCGACGGCTGGAGCATCCCCTGCATCATGGCTAGGCCGCGCTCGGCCGGGCCCGGGTCGAGGCCGGAGCGTCCCCCCAGCGCCGTGGCCAGATCCCACGCGTGGACGGCGAACTCGGCGGTCACCAGGTCCGGAGGGATCCCGGGCTCGCTGGATCCCGCCACCTGCCAGGCGGACAGGAGCCGGTCCCCGCCCTCGCGGAAGGCCGATGCCCAGTCGGGTGCCACGCTCGGGGGCTGCTCGGACCAGTCGACCTCTTCGCCCTTGGCAGCGGCGAGGAAATTCGGCAGGTCGGCCACCACATGGTCGAGCAGGGTCGCCACGTCCCACGAGGCGCACGGCGTCGGCGACGCGGTCTGGCTGGGATCGACCCGATCGACCAGTGCGGCGAGCTGGTCGATCGCGCGCGCCATCACGCCGACGGGTTCGGAGGACTCTGGGGGCTGGGAGGTGGCTGAAGACGTATCGCTCATGGGCCCAGCATGGCGCAGGCCGGCCAGGGACGGCTTGTGGATTTGCGTCTGGCGTAGCCCGCCGTCAGCTGCTGAGGCAGGCCGGCCCGAGCAGCGCCTTGAGGTCACCGAACAGCGCCGGCGAGGCAGTGACCCGCAACTGGTCATCGAGGCGCATCAACACGGAACGGCCGGGCTGGGTGAGCCGGACGTGCACCTCGGTGACACCGGGGTGGTCGGACAGCACGCCCTTCAGCCGCTCGGCCAGTCCGTTGGTCGCGCGGGCCAGGGGCATCGTCACGACGACCGGTCCGCGTGGCCCCTCCTTGATGTCCGGCAGGGTCAGCTCCTGCGCGAAGATCGACGGCGAGTCGTCACGGCGGCTGACCCTGCCCCTGACGACACAGACCACGTCGTGGCTGAGCATCGTCGAGACGGTCATGTAGGTGGACGGAAAGAAGAGGCACTCGATCGCGCCGTCGAGGTCCTCGACCGTCGCGATCGCCCACAGGTCGCCCTTCTTGGTGCGCTTGACCTGAAGCCCGGTGATCAGGCCGGCGATCGTGACGCTCGCACCGTCAGGTTTGCCGTCCTCGGCCATGAGCGAGGCGATCGAGCAGTCGGCGTGCTGGGCGAGGACGTGCTCGATCCCGAAGAGCGGGTGGTCGGAGACGTAGAGGCCGAGCATCTCCCGCTCGAAGGCGAGCAGCGTCTGCTTGTCCCACTCGATCGACGGGATCGTCGGCATGGCGATCAGCGACGCCCCGGCATCCTCGCCGCCGGCGTCGCCGAAACCGCCGCCGAAGAGGGAGTCCTGACCGATGGCCTCCTGCCTCTTCTCGTCGACCAGCGCGTCGACATACGCCTCGTGCACGTGCACCAGGCCCTGTCGGGTGTGCTGCAGGTCGTCGAAGGCCCCCGCCTTGATGAGCGACTCGATGGTGCGCTTGTTGCACACCACGGCCGGGCTCTTGCGCAGGAAGTCCTCGAAGGAGGTGAACCGGCCCTTCTCCTCGCGCGCGGTGATGATCGCGTCGACCACGTTGCGCCCGACGTTGCGGATCGCTGCGAGGCCGAACCGGATGTCGGTGCCGACGGCCGCGAAGTTCGCGACCGACTCGTTGACGTCCGGCGGCAGCACCTTGATGCCCATGTGCCGGCACTCGTTGAGGTAGAGCGCCGACTTGTCCTTGTCGTCGCGCACGCTGGTGAGCAGTGCCGCCATGTACTCGGCCGGGTAGTTGGCCTTGAGGTAGGCGGTCCAGTAGGACACGAGCCCGTATGCCGCGGTGTGCGCCTTGTTGAACGCGTAGTCCGAGAACGGCACCAACACGCCCCACAGTGCGGCGACCGACCCCTCGGAGAAGCCGTTGGCCTTCATCCCCTCGCTGAAGGGGACGTACTCGGCGTCCAGCACCTCCTTCTTCTTCTTGCCCATGGCGCGTCGCAGCAGGTCCGCGTTGCCGAGGGTGTAACCGGCAAGCTTCTGGGCGATCTCCATCACCTGCTCCTGGTAGATCACCAGGCCGTGGGTCGTGGAGAGGATCGGGTCTAGGGCCTCGACCATCTCGGGCTGGAGCTTGCCCTTCAGCTGCGGGTCGAGCGGGATGACTTCCTGCTTGCCGTTCTTGCGCAGCGCGAAGTTGGTGTGGGCGTTGACGCCCATCGGCCCCGGACGGTAGAGCGCGAGGGCCGCGGAGATGTCCTCGAAGTTGTCCGGCTGCATCTGCCGCAGCAGGGTGCGCATCCCGCCGCCGTCGAGCTGGAAGACGCCCAGGGTGTCGCCCCGGGCCAGCAGCTCGTAGGTCTTCTGGTCGGTCATGTCCTTCGACAGCGCCTCGAGGTCGAGGTCGACGTCGCGGTTCGACTTCACGTTGACCAGCGCGTCGTCGAGGATGGTCAGGTTGCGCAGGCCCAGGAAGTCCATCTTGACCAGTCCGAGCGTCTCGCAGCTCGGGTAGTCGAACTGGGTGATGATCTGGCCGTCCTGCTCGCGGCGCATGATCGGGATCAGGTCGATCAGCGGCTCGCTCGACATGATCACGCCGGCTGCGTGCACTCCCCACTGCCGCTTCAGACCCTCGAGGCCGAGCGCGGTGTCCACGATCTCCCTGGCCTGCGGGTCCTGTTCGACCAGCGCCCGGAACTCCGCCCCCTCGGCATACCTCTTGTGCTGGGGGTCGTAGATTCCCGAGAGCGGGACGCCCTTGCCCATCACGTCCGGCGGCATGGCCTTGGTGAGCTTCTCCCCCATCGAGAAGGGGAAACCCATGACTCGGGACGCGTCCTTGACCGCCTGCTTGGCCTTGATCGTGCCGTAGGTGACGATCTGCGCGACGCGTTCCTCGCCGTACTTCTCGGTGACGTACCTGATCACCTCGCCGCGGCGCCGCTCGTCGAAGTCGACGTCGAAGTCCGGCATCGACATGCGCTCCGGGTTGAGGAAGCGCTCGAAGATCAGCCCGTGCGGCACCGGGTCGAGGTCGGTGATCTTCATCGCGTAGGCGCACATCGACCCGGCACCCGAACCGCGCCCGGGGCCGACCCGGATGCCGTTGTCCTTGGCCCAGTTGATGAAGTCGGCGACGACCAGGAAGTAGCTCGGATAGCCCTTGCCGACGATGACCTCAGTCTCGTAGGCGGCCTGCTTGCGGGCGTAGTCGGGCACACCCTCGGGAAAGCGCTCGTGCAGCCCGCGCTCGACCTCCTTGACGAACCAGCTGGTCTCGTCCTCGCCCTCGGGCACCTCGAACCGGGGCATGTAGCGCCCCTCGCCCTCGGTGAAGGAGACCTCGCAGCGCTCGGCGACCCGCAGCGTGTTGTCGCAGGCCTCCGGCAGCTCGCGCCACAGGTGGCGCATCTGCTGGGGCGTCTTGAGGTAGAACTCCTCGGCGTCGAACTTGAACCGGTTCGGGTCCATCAGCGTCGAGCCGGACTGCACACACAGCAGCGCCGCGTGCGCCTTGGCGTCCTCGGCATTGGTGTAGTGCAGGTCGTTGGTGGCCAGCAACGGCAGGTCGAGGTCCTTGGCGAGGCGCAGCAGCTCCTTCATGGTGCGGCGCTCGATCTCGATGCCGTGGTCCATGATCTCGCAGTAGAAGTTCTCCTTGCCGAGGATGTCGCGCAGCTCGCCAGCGGCCTCGCGCGCCTGGTCGTACTGCCCCATCCGCAGCCGGGTGTTGATCTCGCCGCCGGCGCACCCGGTCGTGCCGATCAGCCCCTGGCCGTAGGTCGAGAGCAGCTCGCGGTCGATGCGCGGCTTGAAGTAGTAGCCCTCCAGCGAGGCCAGCGACGACATACGGAACAGGTTGTGCATCCCGTTGTTGTTGCGCGCGAGCAGCGTCATGTGGGTGTAGGCGCCCGACCCACCGACGTCGTCCACCCCGTCGCCAAACTTGACCCTGGTCTTGTCGGTGCGGTGGGTGCCCGGCGTGAGGTAGGCCTCGACCCCGATGATCGGCTTGATGCCGTGCTTGGTGGCCTTCTTCCAGAACTCGTAGGCCCCGAAGACGTAGCCGTGGTCGGTCGTGGCAATCGCCGGCATCCCCATCCGTGCGGCGTTCTCGCACAGCTCGTCGATGCGGGCCGCGCCGTCGAGCATGGAGTACTCGGTGTGCACGTGCAGGTGGACGAAGTTGTCCCCTGCGCCGGAGGGTGTGGAGTGGGTGGCCATCGCAGGGAAGTCTAAGCCTGACGGCCGACATCGCCGGGCAGCGCCTCGCCCTCCGCCGGGGTGCCAGGGGCTGGTATGACGGCCGCCCGCCACACCGGCCGAGGGTCACGCCGCGACGTGCTCCAGTGCCTGTTGCAGGTCGTCCGGGTAGGAGCTCTCGAAGGTCACCCGCTCACCACTGCCGGGGTGGTCGAAGGAGAGCGACACCGCATGCAGCCACTGTCGGTCCAGACCCAGCCTCCTGGCCAGCACCGGGTCGGCGCCGTAGGTCAGGTCGCCCACGCAGGGGTGCCGCAACGCGGAGAAGTGCACCCGGATCTGGTGGGTGCGGCCGGTCTCGAGGTGGATCTCGAGCAGCGAGGCCGACCGGAACGCCTCGATGACGTGGTAGTGGGTGACACTGGGCTTGCCGTCCCGGCGGACCGCGAACCGGTAGTCGTGGCCGGGATGGCGTCCGATCGGGGCGTCGACGGTGCCCTCCACCGGATCGGGCAGCCCCTGGACCAGGGCGTGATAGGTCTTGTCGACCGTGCGGTCGCGGAAGGAGCGCTTGAGCAGCGTGTAGGCCCGCTCGCTCTTGGCGACCACCATCAGCCCGCTGGTGCCGACGTCGAGCCGCTGGACGATGCCCTGCCGCTCGGGCGCGCCCGAGGTGGAGATGCGGTAGCCCGCCGCGGCCAGGCCGCCGACCACGGTCGGTCCGGACCAGCCCACGCTGGGGTGTGCGGCGACCCCGATCGGCTTGTCGACGACGACGATCTCGGGGTCGTCGTGGACGATCGTCATGCCGGGCACCGGCTCGGCGACCACTTCCGGTGCCGTGTCGTCCTGCCGGTCGGGGAGGGTCACCTCGAGCCAGTCGCCGGCACGGACCCGGTCGGACTTGCCGGCGACCTTGCGTCCGAGCAGCACGGCGCCCGAGGTGGCGAGGTCGGCCGCCTTGGTCCGCGAGAGCCCGAAGAGTCGCGCCAGGGCGGCGTCGACCCGCTCGCCCTCCAGGCCGTCGGGCACCGGGATCGTCCGGGTGTCAGTCATGGCCGTCCTTGCGGTCGGGTGACGCGCTGTCCTCCCTCGCCCCGTCCGCCGGCTGCTCCCCAGAGCGCTGCTCGTCCGACGGCGGGTCAGCCGGGGGCTCGTCCGAGGGCTCTTCGCGCTCTTCCCCGGAGCGGCCGTCGCGGGGTGCCTCGTGCCGCCCTGCCCCGGAACTGGCGCGCTTCCCGTCGATCCCGATGCCGGAGAAGGCGAGCAGCGCGATCAGCACCGCGGCGGACACCACCGCCATGTCGGCGACGTTGAAGATCGGCCACCGGGGCAGCTCCAGGAAGTCGACGACGTGACCGCGACCACCGCCGGGGTAGCGGAAGATGCGGTCACTGAGGTTGCCGAGGGCCCCACCGAGCAACAGGCCGAGGGCCAGCGCCCAGACCCGGCTACCGAGGCGACGGGCCGTGACGATGGTCACCACGACCACGCCGGCCGCGATCAGCGTCAGCACCCACGTCGCTCCCGTCGCCAGGTTGAACGCGGCACCGGGGTTGAAGGTCAGGTGCAGCCTCAGCACCGAACCGACCAGGTCGCGCGGCTGCGTCGGGTCGAGGTTGGCGACGACCCACGACTTGCTCACCTGGTCGAGGGTCAGGACGATGGCCGCGGCCACGACCACCATCACGAACAGCGCTCGCCGGGGGCGCCGTGGCTCCGGTGGGGTGGGGGTCGGGTCGTCGCCTCTTGGTGTGGCGCTCAGCGGCGCTCCTGCTTGCGTTTGCATGTCATGCATAGGGTCGCACGAGGGAACGCCTGAAGGCGAAGTTTGCCCACCGGGTTGCCGCACGACTCGCACCCGCCGTAGGTGCCGGCGGCGATCCGTTCGAGCGCGTGCAGGCTCTGTTCGAGCATGTCGCGCGAGTTGTTGGCCAGCGAGATCTCCTGCTCGCGCTCGAAGGTCTTGGCCCCCGCGTCGGCCTCGTCGTCACCCGACTGGTCCCCGGCGTCCTGCATCAGCCCCGCAAGGCCGACCTCGGCCAGGTCGATCTCCGACTCCAGCCTTCGCACGTCCGACTCGAGCTCTTCCTTGACCTCTGCCAGCTCGCCGCTGGTCCACGCCGACTCCTCCTCGAGGACCGGCAGGCTGCGGGCAGTGGCAGCCGTCACCGCGACCTTGCGGGGCCGCCGCGCCGCCGCCTTGCTGGTCGCCCTCCGGGGCGTCTGCTTCGCCGTGGGCCTACCGGCCGGCGCCGCCTTCTTCGTGCCCGCCTGCTCCGTGGTGGCCGCCTGCTTCTTGGTGCTCTCCTTTTTCGGCGGGGGCTTCACGTCGGTCTTCTTCGCCCCGGCCTTCGTCGCCGGGCGCGTCGCGTCCACCTTCTTCGGGCTCGCCTGCTTCGCGACCGACCTCCCGCCGGTCGCCTTGCCGGTGATCCCCTTCGCCGTGGCCTTACCGGCCGTCGTCGCAGCACTGCCGTCCGTGGCCTTCTTCGCTGCTGACCGCGTCGCTGGTGCCTTCGCGGCCTTCTGGCCACCGGCGCCCTTCGTGCTCGCTCCTCTGCCGGTCGCCCTCGTCGTCGCCTTGCCGGTGGACTTGCCGGTGGACTTGCCCTGTGCTGGCGTCACTGCCGTACCACCCTTCGTGGTGGCGGCCGTGCGGCCACTGCGCGTGGACTTCGCCCGGGTCGCCTTGTGTGCGGAAGCGCTCGGCGCGGCGTCGGCTGCCCCCGCAAGCTTGGTCTGGGACGCCATCGTCTTCTCTGCCATCGCACCCTTTCCGGGTTTCGTCGCCTCGCGGTCCCCCGGCGAGGAGCTCTTGGCGGTCCGTGGCGCTGAGGATAGGGCAGGAACCCAGATCCCTCAATGAGGAAACACGGGACGCAGGGAACAGTTTCCCGCGGGCGAGCGCAGCCGTTGCCCCGTGAGCACGCAGCGAGGGCGCCGACCGAGCTCGGTCGACGCCCTCACGTGGTTCTCGGGTGCTAGGGGCGGTCCGCCGGGGTGTCGCCCTCCCCCGGAGCCGGCTGTGCCTGGTCGCCCGACGGGGCCTCGCCGGGCTGCTGTCCGGCCCCGACGGCCCGTGCTTCGCCGTCGCCCTCGCCGGGCAGACTCGACCCCTCGTCCACGCCGGTCCGGTCCAGCTCCTCGAGCTGGCCCTCGATGTAGGACTTGAGCCGGGCGCGGTAGTCGCGCTCGAAGGTCCGCAGCGCCTCGATCTGCCCGCTGAGCACGTCCTTCTCGTGCGCGAGCGCCTCGAGCACCGACCTCTTGTGTTCCTCGGCCTCGCTGACCATGGCCTCCGATCGCTGGGTGGCGTCGGCGATCAGCTCCTCGTGACGCGCCTCCGCGGTGGAGATCAGCTCGTCGTGGCGTGCCTGTGCGGTGGAGACGAGGTCGTCGTGCTTGGCCTGGCCGTCGCTGAGGAACTTCGCGTGCTGCTCCTGCCCCTCGCTGATGAGGCGGTCGCGCGTGGCCTGACCCTCGCTGACGTGCTCGTCGTGCAACTTCTGGGCCAGGGCGATGACGCCGGCCGCGCTGCCTGCGCCCACGGCGCCGGCGCCGGCGAGCTCGGCCGCGTGGCCGCGGTCCGTCCCGCTCGCGGCCCCGGTCTCCCCTTCGGACGAGTGGTCGGCAGCTGCACCGGCCGCCTCGTTGGCCCTGGCGACCCGCTCCTGCGCCTCACGCTCGGCCTGCTCGGCCGCCTCGTTGGCCTTGGCGATCCGCTCCTGCGCCTCACGCTCGGCTCGCTCGACCGCCTCACTGGTCGTGGCCTCCGCCGACGCAGGGGCGTTCTCGGACGAGGCGGCGGCCGCGCCGGACTCGGACGCGGTCGCTTCCTCGGCGGCCGTGCCGCCGGCTGCCTTCACCGACGCCCGGGTGCTGGTGCCCGCCGAGGACGGGGCGCGGTGCGAGGTCGTCGGCGTGATGCCGCGCGCCTTCTGGCACTCCTCGAGCTGCGTACGCAGCTCCTCGTTCTCGGCGCCCAGCCGACGCAGCTCGGCGACGACCTCGTCGAGGAAGTCGTCAACCTCGTTCTCGTCGTAGCCGCGACGGAGCGTCTTGGCCGTGAAGATCTTGTTGACAACGTCCTCTGGCGTCAGCGCCATGTAGTCACCTCGGTCGGATCGGGGCCGTGGTGGGGGCTCGCGCAGTGCCGCTGGGGGCAGGACGCGAGAGCTCGCCACGACGAGAGTGTCAGGAGCGTCCCTCAGCCTAGGAGATTGAGGGCCAAAGAGACAGCCAGCAGGAGCACGAGGAAGGCCAGGTCGAGTCGCACCTGGCCGAGGGTGAGCGGCGGGATGACCCGCCGCAGCAGTCGCAGGGGCGGGTCGGTGACGCTGTAGACCACCTCGGCCACGACCAGCACCGGGCCCCGCGGTCGCCAGGCCCGTGCCAGCACCTGGACCCAGTCGAGGATCAACCGTCCGATGAGGACGACCAGGAACAGGTAGAGGACCAGCGACACCACTGCCTTGATCGTGCTCATGGGATCAGTCTGCGGCCCGTGGGCCCGGGCGAAGTGGGCGGGGTCGTCGACCACTGACTCGTTCTGCCGCTGCCTCCGGGGCAGACCGCTCCGACCGCATCGTCACCACTCGTCGCCGCGGCCCTGTCGTCGCCGCTCAGCTCTGGTTGAACAGGCTGTGCGAGGCCTTCGCGGACGCGGTGGGAGCGCTGGTGGCCACCTCGACGTGCGACGGGGACAGCAGGAAGACCTTGTTGGTCACTCGCTCGATGGCACCGTGCAGCCCGAAGACCAGGCCGGCCGCGAAGTCGACCAGCCGCTTGGCGTCGGAGTCGTCCATGTCGGTGAGGTTCATGATGACCGGCACGCCGTCGCGGAAGTTCTCGCCGATGTTCTTGGCCTCGTTGTAGGTCCGCGGGTGGATCGTGGTGATCCGGGTGAGGGGGCCGACGTCCCCGTCACGCACGACCCGCGGTGTCGGGGCGTTCCGCTGGGGAAGGTGGGTCACGGGTGCGCGCTCCTCCCGCTCCGCCTCACGGTCGACCGTCTCGCGACCGTCCGCTTCGTCGTAGCTCTCGTAGTCGTCATACGCGTCGTAGCGCTCGTCGGCCTCGGCGAGGCCGAGGTACTCCATGGTCTTGCGCAGCGCCCCAGCCATTGGTGTGCTCCTTGATGCGGGTGCCTGTCGAGTGGTCGCCTTGGACGCTACCGAAACGCCGGTCGTGATCCGAGGATTGCGCTGCCGACACGCAGGTGTGTCGCGCCGTGCGCGACCGCCTCCTCCAGGTCGGCGCTCATGCCTGCCGAGATCCACGTGGCGTCGGGGTGATCGGCTCGTATGGCGTCCGCGATCGCACGAAGCCGGGCGAAGGCCGGCGCGGGGTCGGCCCCGAGGGGGGCGACTGCCATGACGCCTCGCAGGCGCAGGTGTTCCGTGCCTGCGACCTGGTCGGCGAGGGCGGCCGCCTGATCGGGTGCGACGCCGCCCCGGCCGCGTCCCGGTGACGGTGGGTCCAGGTCGACCTGGACGCACACGTCGAGCTGGCGCTGTGCCGACCCGGCGGCCCGGTCGAGGCCGCGCACCAGCTTGCTCCGGTCGACCGAGTGGACGACGTCGGCGTAGCGCGCGACGGATCCGGCCTTGTTGCTCTGCAGCTGCCCGATGAAGTGGACCGTGAGCCGGTCGCGCTCGTGGTCGGGCAGCTCGTCCAGCTTGTTGCTGGCCTCCTGGTCGCGGTTCTCGCCGATGTCGCGGACCCCCAGGCCGGCCAGCAGCGCCAGGTCCGAGGCAGGGAAGAACTTCGTCACGACGATGAGGCGCACCTCGGCCCTCGAGCGGCCGGCGGCGGCGCACGCGTCCTCGATCCGGCGCTCGACCGTGGCCAACCGCCGGGCCAGCTCGGACCCGCGGTCGAACGCCTGCTGGTCGGGAGGGGCGCTGTGACGCGACGGCTCCGCGTGGGTCATCGGTGGCCTCCTTGGGGTGCGACGAGGCGGATCACGCCGGCGAAACGCCCGGTCACCGGATCGCGCCGGTAGGAGTAGAGGTCCGACGACTCCCGGGTGCAGCCCGGCACCCAGTCCACGGTGACGTCGCGTGCCCGCAGCTGGTCGACGACACCGGCGGCGACGTCGATGGCGGGCGTCCCCTGCCAGGACACGGTGGCACTCACCGCGCTGGTGGCGGCGGCCCGCGCTCGCATGTCCTCCGGCACCTCGTAGCACCGCCCGCACACCGAAGGGCCGACGGTCGCGCGGATCCTCATCGCCCCCAGGTCGTGCATCGCGTCGACGGCGCGGCCGATGATGCCGCCGACCATGCCGGGGCGACCCGCGTGCACTGCGGCCACGACCCCGGCGGCCGGGTCGGCGAGCAGGACGGGCGTGCAGTCGGCCACGAGCACGGCGAGGGCGAGGTCGGTGCGGCCGGTCACCAAACCGTCGGCGGGCGGCGCCGCACCGGACCACGGGCCGTCCACGACCTCGACGTCGATCCCGTGGCACTGGTGCATGAAGACCAGCCGGTCCCGGGTGACCCCGACGGCCTCGGCGAGGGACGCCCGGTTGGCCTCGACCCGGTCGAGGTCGTCCCCGACGTGGGCGCCGAGGTTGAACCCGGCATACGGCTGGGTCGCGGCTCGGTCAGCTCCACCAGCGACGGACGGGTCGGCGCCGCGCCCGGTGAAGCCGCGGTCCACGCCGAACTCCGCCGCGCCGGGACGCGGCGGCAGCTGCTCGCGCCAGATGAACACGACCACAACCTACGACACCCGCCCTCGCGCGGATCTTCGTGGCGTGCCGGTCACACCGAGCGACCGAAGCGCCACGAAGATCGGCGAGCGGCGAGGGTGAGGCCTACTTCAGGAAGTCCGGGACGTCCAGGTCGTCGCTGTCGTCGAAGGTGACCGAGCGCGGCGGACGCGCGACGTCGCCGCCCTGCTCCTGCTGGCTCTGGTGACCCTGCTGGCCCTGCTGGGGAGCGGGTCGACCCTGCACCGGCTGCTGGGGCGGGCGTGCCTGCTGCCCCTGCTGCTGCCCCTGCTGCCCTTGGGCGGGGGCCTGCTGACGCTGCGGCTGCGGGCCGCCCTGCTGCTGGGGCGTCTGCTGGCCGCCCTGCTGCCGGGGCTGTCCAGCCGGGGCCTGCCGCTGGCTCTGCGGAGGACCCTGGACCTGGCCGAGGGCCCGGTCGTCTCCGCGCCGCGTCGGCGAGCCCCCGTCGAACCCGGCCGCGATCACGGTGACCCGCACCTCGTCGCCGAGGGCGTCGTCGATGACCGCGCCGAAGATGATGTTGGCCTCGGGGTGGGCGGCCTCCTGGACCAACCGCGCCGCCTCGTTGATCTCGAACAGGCCGAGGTCGGAACCTCCCTGCACGGACAGCAGAACGCCGTGCGCGCCGTCGATGCTCGCCTCGAGCAGGGGCGAGGAGATGGCCAGCTCCGCGGCCTGGACCGCCCGGTCCTCGCCGCGCGCGGAGCCGATGCCCATGAGGGCGGAGCCCGCTCCCTGCATGACCGACTTGACGTCGGCGAAGTCGAGGTTGATCAGGCCGGGAGTGGTGATCAGGTCGGTGATGCCCTGGACACCGGACAGCAGCACCTGGTCGGCGCTGCGGAAGGCGTCGAGCATGCTGACCGCGCGGTCGCTGATCGACAGCAGCCGGTCGTTGGGGATGACGATCAGGGTGTCGACCTCCTCGCGGAGGTCGGTGATGCCCGACTCGGCCTGGTTGGCCCGGCGGCGTCCCTCGAAGGTGAACGGTCGCGTGACGACACCGATGGTCAGCGCGCCGAGCGACTTGGCGATCTTGGCCACGACCGGTGCGCCACCGGTGCCGGTGCCGCCGCCCTCACCCGCGGTGACGAAGACCATGTCGGCGCCCTTGAGGACCTCCTCGATCTCCTCCGCGTGGTCCTCGGCGGCCTTCTTGCCCACCTCGGGGTCGGCGCCTGCGCCCAGCCCGCGGGTGAGCTCCCGGCCGACGTCGAGCTTGACGTCGGCGTCGCTCATCAGCAGCGCCTGTGCGTCGGTGTTGATGGCGATGAACTCGACGCCCTTGAGTCCGACCTCGATCATCCGGTTGATCGCGTTGACACCGCCTCCGCCGATGCCGACGACCTTGATAACGGCCAAGTAGTTCTGCGGTGCTGCCACGTCGGGGGCCTCTCCTGGATGACGGTATGGATCACGGTGGTGCGCAGATCGAACGGGGTACAACGACACGTCGGGACCGGGCCGGAGCGCGTGTCCTGCGAGCGAGTGTAGGTGGCATGCTACGGCACCCTCCCCACCCCCGCGCTACTCTCAACGTGCAGTCGAGGCTGAGTTCGTTTGTCACGGCGTTCGGACGACTGGTGAGTCGGGCGCACTGACGTCGATCGTCCCGCCGCGCTTCCGGACGCCTGGCTGGTCGAGCAGGCCGCGCAGCACCTGCAACTTCGCCTGCGCGTCGCCCCCCGAGCCCCATCGGACGGTGATTCCCGCAACCCGGAACGACACGTCTTCCGGCAGGTTCAGGGTCAGGTCGCTCACCCGGTTCGCCAGCGGCTCCGGCAGGGCGGCCACCAGGCTGACCGCGGCCGACCGCCCCTGCTGGGTCACCCGCCCGCTCGACGGGGCCGCGGCTCCGCCCGCCCCTTCGTCGGTGTGCACGGTGACGACCGGCAGTCCCTTGGGGGCCTTCGGCACGGTGGCGTAGGCCACGCCGGACGCGTCCACAACCTCTAGTTGACCTTGAAGGTTTCTCAGCACCAGGACGGGGACGCGGCGGTCCGCACGGATCACCACCGTGGACGGCCAGGAACGGCTGACCCGGACGTCACCCAGACCACCGCCGGCCAGCACCCGTCGACGCACCGCGCCCGTGTCGACCCGCAGCAGCGGCCGCCCGAGCGGCACCGAGGCGCGCTCGCGCACCGCGGCCACCGAGTCCGGCGGCACGCCCTCGACCCTGACCTGCCGAGCGGACAGCACCGGACTGAACAGCAGCAACCACACCACCAGTGCCGCGAGCAGCACGGCGGCGGTCCCGCACAGGGTCGTCCGACGCGACGACGCACGCACCCGCGAGGCCCGCGCCGCCATCCGAGCGTGCATCCCCTCGGGCGCCCGGCCACGACTCAGGCGCACGACGACGACCCGGCCGACGGGGCCGGCCCCTCGGGTGCGCCCGGCGGTGCGGCGGGGTCTGCGAGGACCCCTTCGGCGGACAGGAGTCGCAGCAACTGCGGACCGACCGCGGTGACGTCACCGGCACCCACGGTCAGGACCAGGTCGCCCGGGCGCACCAGCCCGTGCACCGCGGCCGCGACTTCCGGCCGGTCCGGGAGATAGTGCACCTCGGCTCCGGTGACCCGGTCGGCAACCAGCGCCCCCGTGACTCCGGGCACCGGGTCCTCCCTCGCCCGGTAGACGTCGAGGACCACCACCACGTCCGCGGGGGAGAGTGCCGCGGCCAGTTCCGCGGCGAAGTCGCGGGTGCGGGAGTAGAGATGCGGTTGGAAGACCAGGACCAGTCGCCCTGGGCCGGTCAGACCGCGCCCGGTCCGGACGGCCGCGGCCACCTTGCCGGGGTTGTGCGCATAGTCGTCGACGACGCGCACTCCCGCCGCCTCACCGCGCGGTTCGAAGCGACGGCTCGTGCCGGGGAACGCGGCCAGGCCCTCCAGCACGAGGTCGGGGTGGGCGCCCAGCCCCCTCGTGGCCGCGGTGTAGGCCCCGGCCGCGTCGAGCACGTTGTGGGCACCCGGCAGCCGCAGGCCCAGCCGGCGTGGGGGCTGACCGTCCTGCAGCACCGTTGCGCCCCAGTCGAATCCGGCACCACCGAGTCCGGTGAGCCGCACGTCGGCGTCGGAGGCGACGCCGTAGGTGACGACCCGCACCCCGTCGGCGCGGGCCCGCTCGGCGAGGCCGCGGGCGCCCTCGTCGTCGGCACAGGTGACCAGGAGCCCTCCCGGTGCGATCGTCGCGACGAACTCGTCGTAGGCGCGCGTGACCCGCTCGAACGTGCCGTAGAAGTCGAGGTGGTCTGGCATGAGGTTGGTGACGACCGCGACCTCGGGGTGGTAGACGAGGAAGGACGAGTCGCTCTCGTCTGCCTCGACCACGAAGACGTCGCCGCCACCGAGGCCGGCTCCCACGTCGTGGCCGACGGGCGGTGCGCCGATGGCGAAGGAGGGATCGAGCCCGGCGGTGCGCAGTGCCGCCGCCAGCATGGCACTGGTCGTCGTCTTGCCGTTGGCACCGGCCACTGCCGCCACCCGGTTGCCGGGCAGCAGGGTGGCGAGACCCTGAGCCCGGTGCAGGACCCGCAGGCCACGCTCACGCGCAGCCGCCAGCTCGGGGTTGTCGTCACGGATCGCCGAGGAGACGACGACCACCGCACCGTCGGGAAGCGCGCTGACCGTGGCGGCGGAGTGCCCCACCGTCACGGAGGCACCCGCCGCGCGCAGGACCTCCAGCACCGGTGAGTCGTTCTGGTCCGAACCGCTCACCGCCACGCCCCGCTCGAGCATGAGCCGCGCCACGGCCGACATTCCGGCGCCACCGATCGCGATGAAGTGCGCCCGCCGCAGCTCTGCGGCCGCCGGCACCGGGGCGGCGAAGTCGAACCGCCGGTTCCAGCGGGTCATGCCCGGTCCCCGCCGACCTCGCCGTCCGCTGCGGCGAGCAGGACCAGGTCGGCCAGCCGCTCGTCCGCGTCGCGGTGCCCCTGACCGGCCGCCGCTTTGCCCATGGCCTCGAGCCGGACGCGGTCCTGCAGCAGGGGCCGCAGCTCGGCGGTGATCCACTCCGGGGTGAACGCCGAGTCGTCGACCAGCAGCCCACCGCCCGCTGCCACGACGTCGGCGGCGTTGAGCCGCTGCTCGCCGTTGCCGACCGGCAGCGGCACGTAGACGGCAGGCAGGCCGACCGCGGTGAGCTCGCACACGGTGCCCGCCCCCGAGCGGGCCACCACCAGGTCCGCGACGGCGTAGGCCAGGTCCATCCGGTCGGCATACTCCCGCACCACGTAGCGGGGCCCGCCGGGCGCGGTCACCGGCTCGAACCCCTTGCCCAGGCCGGACAGGTGCAGGACCTGCACCCCGGCCCGCCCCAACCCGGTGGCCCGTTCCGCGAACGAGGTGTTGAGCCGCTGTGCGCCGAGCGATCCGCCGGTGACCAGCAGGGTCGGGTGGCGGTCCTGAAGCCCGAAGTGCTCGAGCGCCTCGCCGCGCAGTGCCGCTCGGTCCAGCGTCGCGATCTCGCGGCGCAACGGCATACCGACGGTGGTGGCGTGCGGCAGCGCGGTCGAGGGGAAGGTGGTGGCGACGTGCCGGGTCATGCGAGCGCCGAGCCGGTTGGCCAGACCCGGCCGGGCGTTCTGCTCGTGGACCACGATGGGCGTGCGCCGGCCGCGAGCGGCCAGGTAGGCCGGGGTCGAGACGTAGCCGCCGAACCCCACCACCACGTCGGCGTGGACCTCGTCGAGCACGGCCCGTGCGGCCCGGTGGGCGCCACGCAGGGACTGCGGCAGCCGCACCAGGGCGCCGCCCGGCCGCCGTGGGAAGGCGACCTTGGGGATCTCCCGCAGGTCGTAGCCGCGGGCAGGCACGAGCCGCTGCTCCAGCCCGTCGGCAGTGCCGAGGACCGTCACCGCAGTCTCGGGCAGCCGGCGGCGGAGGCAGTCGGCCAGGGCGAGCAACGGTGACACGTGTCCCGCCGAGCCGCCACCGGCGAGCACCACCGAGCGCAGGGGCCCAGCGCTCACGAGTCGTCACCTCGGCGCGCCAGGACGGCGAGCGACCGGCGGACCAGGCTGGGGCGGGCGGCGAGGGCCTCGCGGGCGCCGGGTTCGTTGCGCGCGAAGGAGATCAACAGTCCCAGCGCGATCATCGTTGCCACCAGAGCGGACCCGCCGCTGGAGACGAGTGGCAAGGGCACCCCGATCACCGGCAGCAGCCCGATCACGGAGCCGATGTTGATGATCGCCTGGACGAGGATCCACACCATGATGCCGCCGGTGGCCACCCGGACGAAGAAGTCCTCGGTGCGAAGCACGAGGCGGTAGCAGGCGAAGGCGATCACCGCGAAGAGGCCGATGACGATGAGCGTGCCGGGCAGTCCGAGCTCCTCACCGATGATCGCGAAGATGAAGTCGTTGTGCGCCTCGGGGAGCCACTGCCACTTCTCCCGGCTCGCGCCAAGGCCGACACCCCACCAGCCGCCGTCGGCGAGTGCGTACTTGCCGTGCACCGTCTGGAAGCACTGGGTCACGTCGTTGCACCCACCCAGCCAGTCCGACACCCGGGACATGCGGTTGCCACTGGTCACCACGAGCGCGGTCGCCAGGGCCCCGACGGCGACCCCGGAGAAGACGAACAACCGCGCCGGCACGCCCGCAGCGAACAACATGCCACCGAGGATGGCGAGCAGCACCAGCCCCGTGCCCAGGTCGTGGCCGAGCAGGACCAAGCCGATCAGGACGACGCCGGCGGGAAGCACGAGGGGCACCAACGCGTGGAAGAAGCGCCCCAGCGAGCGTCGCTTCTTGACCAGGACGGTGGCACCGAACAGGACGAGGGCCAGCTTGCCGAACTCCGACGGCTGGAGCCGTTGCCCACCCAGCTCGATCCAGTTGCGGTTGCCGAGCACGCTGACCCCGAGCGGGCTGAACACGAGGGCCTGCAGGCCGATCGTCCCCAAGAACAGCCAGGGCGAAGCCCACCGCCAGAAGGAGAGGGGGACCCTGCTGACGACGGCCGCAGCGACCAGCCCGAGCAGGCAGAAGCGCAGCTGGCCGAGGAAGGTGGTGTAGGACGACCCGCTCTGCTGGTAGGACTGCACGCTGGACGCCGAGAGCACCATCACCAGCCCGATCGACACCAGCAGCGCGGAGGCGCCGAGCAGCAGGTAGTAGGTCGCCACCGGCGACTCGAGCCGCTCCAGCATGGCGCTCGGGCGGTGCCAGCCGGTCTCCCGCTCCTCGGACGCGCTGGCCACGGGCACCCGGCCCCGCGTCGAGGTCGTCACGAGCCCGCCTCTCCGGACGCCCGGCGGCGGACGGCCAGGGCGAACGCGTCTCCCCTGGCCCCGTAGTCGCTGAACATGTCCCAGGAGGCCCCGGCCGGGGCGAGGAGCACCACGTCGCCGGGCTGCGCGAGCCGACGCGCCTGCTCCACCACCACATCCATGGCCCCAGTGTCGGTGCTGTCCACCTCGGCCACCGGGACCTCGGGGGCGTGTCGGGCGAGAGCGTCGGCGATCACGGCCCGGTCCTGACCGAGGAGCACGACACCGCGCAGCCGCTCCACGGCCCCGCGGACGAGGTCGTCGACGGTCGCGCCCTTGAGCTGGCCCCCGGCGACCCAGACCACGTGCTCGAACGCCGCGATCGCCGCGGCCGCGGCCTGGGGATTAGTGGCCTTGGAGTCGTCGACGTAGCGCACGCCGTCGACGGTCGCGACCTCGGCGATACGGTGGGCGGCCGGGCGGTAGGCGCGCAACCCGTCGCGCACCGCGACCGGCGGGACCCCGTGGGCGCGGGCCAGGGCTGCCGCGGCCAGTGCATCGGCGACGTAGTGCGGCGCCACCGTCGGCGACTCTCCCTGCAGGTCTGCCAGGGTGGCCAGCTCGGCGGCCGAGGTGCGCCGCTCCTCGACGAACGCCCGGTCGGCGAGGACGTCGTCGACCAGCCCGACCATCGAGGGCTCCGGTGTGCCGAGGGTGAACCCGATCGCCCGACATCCCTCGACGACGTCGGCCTCCATCACCAGCCGCTCGGTCGTCGGGTCCTGCACGTTGTAGACGCAGGCCACCTCGGTGTTCTGGTAGACCATGCCCTTGGCCTGCACGTAGGCCTCGAGGGAACCGTGCCAGTCGAGGTGGTCCACCCCCACGTTGAGGCAGGCCGAGGCACGCGGGCGCAGCGACGGCGACCGGACCAGCTGGAAGGTGGACAGCTCGACGACGAGGACGTCCAGCGGCTGCGTGTCGAGCATCACCTCGACGACGGGCGTGCCGATGTTGCCGCAGGCGCGCGCCCGGAGCCCGGCGGCACGCAGGATCGCCTCCAGCATGCCGACCGTGGTGGTCTTGCCGTTGGTGCCCGTGACCGTCAGCCAGGGCGCCGCACCGTGCTCGGGCCGCATCCGCCACGCCAGCTCCACCTCGCTCCACACCGGTGTGCCGTGCTGCGCCGCCGCGGCCAGCAACGGAGCCGTCGGTGGCCAGCCGGGTGAGGTGATCACGACGTCCACCTCGGACCAGAACGCGGCGGCAGTCCGCGGATCGGCCGAGCAGGCAGCATCGCTGAGCTCGGCCGCGGCGGTCGGTCCGAGGCGCACGTCCACGTCCAGGAGCTGCAGGAGCCGTCGCGACTCCTGCAGCTGGTCGCTCTCGCCGGAGTCGACGGCCACCACGCGACACCCCAGCTCGCTGGCGGCGTCCGCGGCCGCGAAGCCGCTGCGCCCGAGGCCGGTCACCAGCACCCGCAGCCCCTGCCACGGGCCGCCCCGGTGGGTCAGCCGGGTCAGCCTCGTCATCCGATCCCCACCACCCACTCCGCATAGAACAGCCCCAGCCCCAGCGCGACGAAGAGGCCGGCGATGATCCAGAAGCGGATCACGATCGTCACCTCGGCCCACCCGACCAGCTCGAAATGGTGCTGCAGCGGCGCCATCCGGAACACGCGTTTGCCCGTCATCTTGAACGACCCGACCTGGATGATGACCGACAGCGTGATCAGGACGAACAGGCCACCCAGGATCACCATGAGCAGCTCGGTGCGGGTGAGGATGGCCAGACCGGCAAGGGCCCCGCCCAGGGCGAGGGAGCCGGTGTCACCCATGAAGATCTTGGCCGGCGACGCGTTCCACCACAGGAACCCGAAACAGGCGCCCATGAGGCATCCGGCGACCAGGGCGAGGTCGTGCGGGTCACGCACCTCGTAGCACTTGACGCTCGGGTTGGTCTGGCAGTTCTGGTTGAACTGCCAGATGGCGATCAGCACGTATGACGCGAAGACCATCGTGCTCGCACCGGTCGCCAGGCCGTCGAGGCCGTCGGTGAGGTTCACCCCGTTGCTCGTACCCGCGATCATCACGTTGGCCCAGATCACGAAGAGCACCAGTCCGACGGCCGTCCCCGCGAAGGCCAGGTTGATGTTGGTGTCCCGCACGGTGGAGATGTAGGTGCTCGCCGGCGTCCGGTAGCTCTGGTTGGGGAACTGCAGGGCCAGGACCGCGAAAACCACTGCGACGAGGGTCTGGCCGATCAGCTTCTGTCCCGAGCGCAGGCCGAGGCTGCGTTGACGCGAGATCTTGATGTAGTCGTCGAGGAAGCCGACGAGTCCCAGGCCGGCCATCAGGAAGAGCACGAGCAGGCCACTGACGGTGACGTCGGTGACCGTCGCCGCGTGCGCCACGGCATACGCGAGCAGTGCCGCCCCGATGATCACCGCGCCGCCCATCGTCGGTGTGCCGCGCTTGGTGTGGTGGGACGTGGGACCGTCGTCGCGGATGAACTGGCCGTAGCCGCGGCGGACGAGGAACTTGATGTAGAGCGGGGTGCCGAAGAGCGAGACGACGAGGGAGACCAACGCCGCGATGAGGACCGCCTTCACGACCCCGCCACCTGCCCCTTCGCGTTTCCGGCATCCTGGCCGTCCGGGTCGTCGTCGACGAGCCGGTCGCCGAGCCAGCGCAGTCCCGCGTCTCGGCTGGACTTGAGCAGCACGACGTCGCCGGCGGTCAGCTCCTGCCGCAGCAGCGCCTCGGCAGCCTCGACGTCCGGCACCCAGGTCGACTCGTTGCCCCACGAACCCTCGTGCCGGGCGGCGGTGTCGATCGGCTTGGCACCCTCCCCCACCGCGACCAGCCGAGAGATGTTGAGCCGGACCGCGACTCGACCCAGCGCGTCGTGCTCGGCAATGGACTCGTCGCCCAGCTCGAGCATCTCGCCCAGCACCGCCCAGGTCCGGCGACCGTGACCCATGGCCGCCAGTGCCTTGAGCGCGGCGCGCATCGAGTCGGGGTTGGCGTTGTAGGCGTCGTTGACCACCGTCACGCCGTCGGCCCGCTCGTGGACCTCCATCCGCCAGCGGCTGCCCGGTCGGGCAGAGGACAGCGCGGCGGCCACGTCGTCCGGTGCCAGGCCCAGCTCGAGCGCCACGGCAGCCACGGCGAGCGCGTTGCTGACCTGGTGCTCACCGTGCAGCTGCAGTCCGACCCGAGCCTCGCCCTGTGGGGTCTTCAGGGTGAAGGACGCGCGACCCGCCGCATCGAGCTCGATGTCGTCAGCGCGCACGGTCGCGTCGGGCGAGGTGCCCACGAACACCACCCTCGCCGAGGTCTTCGCCGCCATCGCCGCGACCACGGGGTCGTCGGCGTTGAGGACCGCCACGCCGTCGGCGGGCAGGGCCTGCACCAGCTCCGCCTTGGCCGTCGCGATGTTCTCCCGCGAGCCGAACTCGCCGACGTGGGCGGAGCCCACGTTGAGCACGATGCCGAGCCGCGGGGGCGCGATCCAGGTCAGGTAGGCGATGTGCCCGATGCCCGAGGCGCCCATCTCCGCGACCAGGTAGCGGGTCGAGGCGGTGAGGCGGCACACCGTCAGCGGCACCCCGACCTCGGAGTTGAGCGACCCGACCGGCGCCACGGTCTCCCCGTGGGGCGCCAGCACGCCGGCCAGCAGGTCCTTGGTGCTGGTCTTGCCGGACGAGCCGGTGATCCCCACGATGGTGAGGTCCGGCACGCGGTCGGCCACGCCGCGGGCCAGTCGCGCGAAGGCCTCCTGGACGTCCGGCACGACGACACAGGGCAGCTCGGGCACCACCCTGCTGGTCAGCGCGGCCACGGCACCGGCGGCGCGTGCGGCGCCGGTGAACTGGTGACCGTCGGCGTGCTCACCCACCCGGGCGACATACAGACTGCCCGTCTGCGCCTCCCGGGAGTCGGTGACCACGGGCCCGTCGACGAGGACGTCGTCACCGTGCAGCTCGCCACCGGTGAGCGCGGCGATCTCGCGCAGCTGCAGAGGGATCACTCGTTCTTCCCTTTCGCCCGTGCCTGCTCGGCGGGGGTCTTGAAGGTGAGGGGGATGTGGGACGGATTGGTGCCCGTCGGCGGGATCTTGTAGGCCTGCAGAGCGTAGGTCATCACCTTGGAGAACACCGGCGCGGCGACGACGCCACCGTAGATGCTCGACTTGGGGTTCTGGAGCGTGACCGAGACGATGAGCTGGGGGTTGTCGGCGGGAGCGAAACCGATGAACGAGGCGGTGTAGCCGTTGTAGCCGCCGGTCGCCGCGTCGTAGCGGCTCGCGGTGCCGGTCTTGCCCGCCACGCGGTAGCCCTTCACCTCGGCCGCCGGAGCCGTGCCGTGCTTGCCCACGACGCCCTCGAGCATGTGGGTGACCTGCTGGGCAGTCGCCTCGGAGACCACTCGAGTGCCCTTCGCGCGGGGGTTCTGGTTGAACTGCCCGTTGCTCTCCGTGCCGGCGATGAGACGAGGCGGCACCCGCACCCCGCCGTTGGCGATGGTCTGGAACACCCCGGCGTCCTGGATGGCGTTCACCGACATGCCCTGACCGTAGAGGATGGTGAAGCGCTGGGCGTCGTCCCAGTCCTGCGGTCTTGCGAGCAGGCCCCGCGACTCCCCCGGGAAGCCAACGCCGGTGTGGCTGCCGATCCCGAACTTGCGCAGGTAGTCGTACATCGTCTGCTTGCTCAGCTTCTCGCCGACCAGGATGGCGCCCATGTTGCTGGAGTGGGCCAGCACGCCGGCGAAGGTGAGGTGAAGCCTGCCGTGCTTCTCGGCGTCCCGGAACTCGCGGTCGGCCCGCTGGAGCACGCTGGGCACGGTCACGTGCGTGCGCGGAGTGGCCACCCCCTCCTCGATCGCTGCGGCGGCGGTCATCACCTTCGCCGTGGAACCCGGTTCGAAGACCTCGGAGAAGGCCCGGTTGCCCAGGAAGCCCTGGGCCTGCCCGATGTGGTTGGGGTCGAACGAGGGGTAGGAGGCCACGGCGAGCAGGTCGCCCTTGGGATTGCTCACCACGACGGTCCCGGACTCGGACCGGCTCTTGATGACCTCCTGGGCCAGGGTGTTCTGGGCCATGAACTGCAGGTCACTGTTGATCGTGAGCCGGACGTTCTGGCCAGGGACGGCCGGCACGTCGGTGTGCTCGCCGGTCGCGATGACCGAACCGTCACCCGAGCGTTCGTAGGTCATCTCCCCGGGGGTGCCGGTGAGCTTCTTGTCGAGCATCTGCTCGACGCCACCGCCAGCCTTGCCGTCGTTGCCCACCCACCCGACGAGGGAGGCTGCCACGTCGTTCGTCGGGTAGTCGCGCTGGGTGGTCCGTTCGCTGAAGATGCCTGGTATGCCGAGTGCGGCCACCTTGTGCCAGGTCAGCGGCGAGACGTTCTTGACCAGGTAGGTGAAGCGAGTCCCCGGGTTGGCCCGCAGGCGGATCGCGATGTTCCTCGCCGACTTGTGGAGCAACGGCGCAAGGTCCTTCGCGGCCCCGGAGATGCCCACCTCGGTCCGCGTCCCGTCGACGACCTTGGTGTACTGCGCGACCGCGGTCGGGTCTGCGGTGATGTCCCGACGCTCCTCGCTGCTGGCCAGCACCACGCCGTCCGCGTCGGTGATGTCTCCTCTCAGCGCGGGGATCGACTCCTTCTGCAGCCGCTGCCCGAGCGCCGCCTCGGCCATCGTCTTGGCGTCGATCGCCTGCAGACGCAGCAACTGGGCAGCGAACAGGCTGAAGACGATCAGCACGGCGAGCAGCATGAACCGCATCCGGCGGTGCGGATAGCCGAGCCCGACGCGGGCCTTGCGCCCAGGCCGACGCGGCGGCGGGGTCGCCCGCGCGTGGGTGGTCCTCGGCGCCGAACGGCTCTTCGAGCCGGACGTGGCCCGACCGGACGCGCCGTTTCGAGCAGCCGCCTTGCCGGTCGAGCCCTTGGCCGGCTTGCCGGTTGACCTGGCCGACGGCCCCGTCGGTCTGCCTGCCCCACTGCTCGCACGGCGGCGGTTCGACGACGGCTTCGACCGGAGGTCACCGGAGCGCGGCCTGCGCCCCGTAGGGGTGGGTCCACTGCTCCGCCCGGAGCCCTTGCCACCGCCTCGCGGGTCCGCCACGTTCCTACCTCTTCGTCGTCGTGCTGTCCTTAGTCGACGTCCGGGCGTCCTGCTCCGCGCTCGTCCGGTCGGCGTCCTGCTGCTGGGTTGCCGCCTTGCTCGTCCCGGAGGTGCTCGCCGTGGTGGCCTCCTCCTGGCTGGCGGCGTCCGCGGCCCTGGTGGCAGCACTGACGACCGTTGCGGGGGTGGCCGCGGACGGAGACGCTGCTGCCGGGGCCGCAGGTTGGGGTGCGGCTTCGTGGACCACTGTAAAGTCCGGCTGCGGCTCTGCCTTCTTCGCCACGCCGAGGACGGCACCATCCGAGGTCCGGATGAAGGCCGCCGTCTGCGAGGGCACCATGCCCAGGCTCTTGGCGCGGGTGGCCAGGTGCTGCGGCGAGCGCTCCGTCGCGAGGTCGGCCCGCAGGCCGCCCTCGGTGTCGGCGAGCAGCCCGGAGGTGGCCTGGAGGTCGCTGATCCGGAAGGAGGCTTCGGCCCGTGAGGTGTTGAGCACCAGCAGGGTGAGCATGGTGGCGACCAGCAGCGCCGTGCACAACAGCACGAATCCGGCGCTGCTCTGGCGCGCCTGCCGTCCTGTGACCACGCGCAGCCGTGGCGCCTGGCGGTCGCGTCCGGTGGCTGGGGCGCGCAGGGCGGCGCGCGCCGTCGCAGTCATCTGGCTCATGAGTGGCTTCCCTTCGTGGCACGGATGCGCTCAGCGGCCCGCAGGCGGGCGGAGGCCGCCCGCGGGTTGGTCTCGATCTCGTCCCGCTCCGGCTCCTCGGCGCCGCGGGTCAGCAGCATGAGGTAGGGGGCGTGCTCCGGAAGCTCCACCGGCAGCCCCTCCGGGGTGCTGCCCCGGGCGCCGGCGGCGAGGGTCTGTTTGGTCAGCCGGTCCTCGAGCGAGTGGTAGGACAGCACCGCGATGCGCCCGCCGACGGCCAGCGCGCCCACGGCCCGCGGTAGTGCGTCCTGCCAGGCGTCCAGCTCGTGGTTGACCTCGATGCGCAGCGCCTGGAACGTGCGCTTGGCGGGGTGGCCACCGCTGCGCTGCGAGGCTGCTGGGACGGCGGAGCGCAACAGCTCGACGAGCCGGGCCGAGGTGGTGAACGGCTCTTTTGTCCGCTCGCGCACCACCGCCGCCGCGATCCGGCGCGCGAACCGCTCCTCGCCGTAGCTGCGCAGGATGCGCTCGAGGTCCGGCTCGGCATACGTGTTGAGGACGTCGGCCGCCGTCGGCCCCTCCCCCTGGTCCATCCGCATGTCCAACGGGGCGTCCTGCCGGTAGGCGAAGCCGCGCTGGTCCTCGTCGAGCTGCAGCGAGGAGACGCCGAGGTCGAACAGGACTCCCTGCACCGACGCGATGCCGATGTCGGATAGCACGCTGTCCAGCTCGTCATACACGGCGTGGACGGCGGTGAAGCGTCCCTTGAAGGGGGCGAGCCGCTCGCGCGCCAGCGCCAGGGCATCGCGATCGCGGTCGATGCCGACGGCGCGCGCCTCCGGGCAGGCCCGCAGCACCGCCTCGGTGTGCCCGCCCATGCCGAGCGTGCCGTCCACGAACACCGCGCCGGGGCCGGTCAGGGCGGGCGCCAGCAGCTCCACGATGCGGTCGCGCAGCACGGGGACGTGCCGCTGGTCGGCGGCCCCGTGTGGGTTCATCTGCGCTGTCCTCCTGGGTGGCGTGGTCACTGGTGGTCTGGGGTGGCGAGCCCTGTCGTCAGGTCTCCAACCGCTTCTGGAGGACCTCGGCCCGACACCGGGGAAGGTGCGTCGGGACGGGGAAGCGGGTGGAGACCTGGCGCCAGGGGCGCCGTGCTGGTGGGTTTCGTGGTTCGTGGCGGTCGAGGTGCGCTCGGCCTGGGTCGGGAGGGTCGGGAGGGCGGGTCAGAGCAGTCCGGGGATCACCTCCTCCGCCTGCTCGGCGAAGGCGTCCTCGGTGCTGCTCAGGTAGGCGTCCCACGCGGCGGTGTCCCAGACCTCCACGCGCGACCCGGCGCCGATCACGGTGCACTCGCGGCTCAGCCCGGCGTAGGCGCGCAGGGCGGCCGGGATGGTGACCCGGCCCTGCTTGTCGGGGATCTCGTCGGAGGCGCCGGAGAGGAAGACGCGCTGGTAGTCACGGACCGCCTTGCTCGTGACCGGTGTGGTCCGCATCGTCTCGGCCATCCGGGTGAACTCGTCCATCGGGAAGACGTAGAGACACCGCTCCTGACCGCGGGTGACCACCAGGCCACCGGCCATCCGGTCGCGGAACTTGGCGGGGAGGAACAGGCGGCCCTTGTCGTCGAGCCGGGGGGTGTGGGTGCCGAGAAACACGAGCCGACCCTCCCTCCAGCGCGGGTCCCGACGACCCACCTGCCTCCGTAGTCCTCCACCTTACTCCACTTCACCCCACGGTCAACCTTCCGGTGCGTGTTTCCGACGCCGTGTTCCCCGCGTTTGCGCAGGTCAAAAGACATCCACGGCGGGTGGAGGGAAAGCGAGCAGGAGATCCCAAGAGGGAGGCCCCGAGCTGCGCCCTCGGGTCGTCGCGAGCACCGTGGCGGCGCTCCCCCGCAAGGTTTGCGGTGCAGGAGGGCTGAACCGGAGCAATGTTCGTGACGTTGTGGGGGGAAGTGGGTGATGATGGGACCACAGGGCGGGGCCGCTCGCCCGGGAGCGATCCGCCCGCCGAAGGAGTTCATTGGTGAGTGCCGCTGACAGCCAGACCGACCTCATCGGGCAGGATCAACGGATGCACAACGCGTCGCAGGACCAGCCCGGTGGGCCGATCGGCCCGGTCGGCGACCACGTCGACGACCACGCGGCGCACCCCTCGGTCATCCGGGTGGCCCGCGACATCCACGAGGCGATCAGCTCGGTGATCGAGGGCAAGTCCGACGTGATCAGCACCGCCGTCACGGTGCTGCTGGCGGAGGGGCACCTGCTCATCGAGGACGTCCCAGGCGTCGGGAAGACGATGCTCGCCAAGGCGCTGGCGCGCTCGATCGACTGCACCGTGCGTCGGGTCCAGTTCACCCCCGACCTGCTGCCGAGCGACATCACGGGAGTCAGCGTCTTCAACCAGGACGCCCGGGTCTTCGAGTTCCGGCGCGGAGCGATCTTCGCCAATGTCGTGGTCGGCGACGAGATCAACCGCGCCTCACCCAAGACGCAGTCGGCGCTGTTGGAGTGCATGGAGGAGGGGCAGGTCACGGTCGACGGCGAGACCTACCTGCTGGCCAGGCCGTTCATGGTGATGGCCACCCAGAACCCGATCGAGATGGAGGGCACCTACCCGCTGCCCGAGGCGCAACGGGACCGGTTCATGGCCCGGATCTCGATGGGCTATCCCGCCGCGGAGTCCGAGCTCACCATGCTCGAGACCCACGGCGCCGAGTCACCCCTCGAGAAGCTGGAGCCGGTCACCGACGCCGCCACGGTGGAGTCGCTGATCCAGCAGGTCCACGGCATCTACGCCAGCCCCGCGGTGCGTCAGTATGTCGTCGACCTGTCCGTCGCGACCCGCAAGAGCAGTGCCCTGCGGCTGGGTGCGAGCCCTCGAGCCAGCCTGCAGCTGTTGCGCGCTGCCCGCGCACATGCCGCCCTCGCCGGTCGCGACCACGTGCTGCCCGATGACGTGCAGGCCCTGGTCCTACCGGTCCTGGCTCATCGGGTGATCCTGACCGGTGAGACCCAGCTGGCCCACCGGTCCGCGGTGGACGTCCTGCGTGATCTGGTCCACCGCGTACCGGTGCCCGCCCCGACGACCTAGCCCGCCATGGCCTCCGGCAGACGACGACACACCCTCACCACGCGTGGGCGCTGCTTCGTCGCGGCGGGAACCACCCTCACCCTCGGCGGGATGCTGCTCGGCTTCTCGGACCTGACGCGGGTCGGTGTGCTGCTGGTCGTCCTGCCGCTCGCCGCGCTGCTGCTGACCCGGAGGCGACCGCCCGCGATCGCCATCTCGCGCGAGGTGCAGCCCGCCCGGCTGGGCCTGGACCAACGTGCCGAGGTGCGGGTGACCTTCCAGAACCGAGGCGGCCGCCGCAGCCCGCTCTTCCTCGCGGAGGAACGGCTCGACTATGCCCTCGGCGACCGGCCGCGCTTCGTGTTGCCGCGGATGGACCCCGGCGCCCGCCGACGGCTGACCTACCGCGTGAGCAGCCACGTGCGGGGGCGGCACCTGCTCGGTCCCATCGCGCTGCGACAGCGTGACCCGTTCGGGCTCACCCACGTCGGCCTGGTCCTGCGCTCGACCACCGAGGTGCTGGTGCTGCCACGGATCGAGCCCCTGGGGGCGGCCCGGCCGCGCGGCGAGGGCCTGGGCAGCGAGGGCGAGATCCCCCACATGGTCGCCTCCCACGGCGAGGACGACGTGAGCATCCGCACCTACCGCGAGGGCGACGAGCTGCGGCGGGTGCACTGGCCGGCGACCGCGCACCGCGGCGAGATCATGGTGCGCCAGGAGGACCGGCCGGCCCGTCGTCGTGCCGTGCTGCTGCTCGACTCGCGCTCGGCCGCCCACCGGGGCTCGGGGAGCACCAGCTCGTTCGAGTGGGCCGTCAGTGCGCTGGCCTCCATCGCGGTCCGGCTCGTCTCCGAGGGGTATGCCGTCCACCTCGTCAGCGACGGAACGCTGGCCGACGGCGCCAGCGGCCAGCTCGTGGACCTCGACGCCATCCTCTCGGCGCTCGCGCTGGCCCAGCCGGGACCGGCGGAGGCCTTCGACGCCGCCGTCCGCGAGGGGCAGACCCTGGCAGCCACCGGGGGCGTGGTGGTCGCCGTCGTGGCGGACCACGACGAGGACGCCCTGCGCCGGCTCACCGCGGTCCGGCAGCCGGGCACCGTCGGCCTGCTGCTGCTGCTCGACACCCGGTCCTTCGACAACCGCGCCGAGGAGTACGAGTGTCCCGAGTCCACCACGGCGATGTCCAGCATCCCGGGAACTGCCGGCTGGACCACCCAGGTGGTCGGCTCCGGCGACTCGGTCCGGGCCGTCTGGGAACGGGCCACGGTCACCGGCTCGCTGCAGCAGGTGGGGGCCCGATGAATCGCGTCCGCGCCTCCGACGGCCTCCTCGCGGCGCTGGCCCTCGCGGTGGCCAGCTGGCCGCTCACCACCCTCCTGCAGCCCTCGACCTGGATCCAGCCGGCGCTGCTGCTCGTGCTGCTGGTGGCGGTCCTCGGGATGCTCGGCAGGGCCGCCGGACTGCGCGGCGTGGCGGTGCTGGTGGCCCAGCTGGTCCTCACCGGCTTCACGGTGATCTGGGTGTTCCTCGGCGGCCACCTCTGGTACGGCCTGCCCACCGACCAGACCCTCGATGATGCTCGCGTCCTGGTCGAGGAGACCGTCACGACGGTCACCAACTTCGCTGCTCCGGCACCGACCTCACCGGCGATCATCTTCGTGGTCGCCGCCTCGCTGGCGCTCATCGCCACCGTCGTCGACTACCTGGCGGTCACCCGCAGGGCGCCCGCAGTGGCCGGGCTGGTGCTGCTCGCCGTGTTCCTGGTCTCGGCCGCCAACAGCGGGTCCTCGCTCAATCCCGTCTATTTCCTGGCCCTGGCCTGCATGTGGCTGCTGCTCCTGGCTCGCCAGGGCAGCTCCGTCCTGAGGAGGTGGTCGTCCACCGACGCCACGCCGGCCACCCCGACGCGGGACCTCGACGACGTCCGCGGCATCGCGGGCCACGCCTCGGTGGCCCGTGCTCTCGGTGTGTCCACCCTGGTGCTGGCGATCGCTCTCCCGACCGTCCTGCCACACCTGCCGCCCCACTACTTCGCAGACGGACTCGGTCGCAGCGTCAGCGGCTCCGGTGGCACGGGGACGGTCGGCTTCACCCAGACCCTCGACCTCACCGCAGACCTGGCGAGCCGTGACACCACACCGGTGATCACCTACCGCACCAACGACCCCACGCCTCCCCCGCTGCGCGTGAGCACCACCTCGCACTACGACGACGGCCGGTGGCTGCCCGAGCAGGTGTCGCCCAAGCAGGTCGCGACCTCGAACTCACCGAAGATCACGGCACCGGTCGGGCTGCAGCATGACGTCGGCCGCAAGAGGTACCGGATCAAGGTGCAGACCAACCGGCTCAACGCCCCGCGGCTCGCGGCGCCGTCGCCCGTCGTCGGCGCAGACCTCGACGGGGTGGACTGGGGCATCGACCCCGACGACCGCTCCGTGATCGTGAGCCGCCGGCCGGGTCACTACCAGGCCACCTTCCTGGAGATCGGGCGCGACGTCGAGGCGCGGACCTTCGCGGTGAGCCCAACGAAGCTTGCCGGTGTGGCGCCCGAGGACCTCGCCCTCGATCCTCACTCCGCTGACCTCGTGCGCACGCTCGCCAACCGCGTCTCCGGCAGCGCCAGGACCCCGCTCGGCAAGGCGATCAGGATCCAGGACTGGCTGCGCGACCCGACTCGCTTCAGCTACTCACTGACGTTGGCTCCGCCGCGACGGGACGCGGACGGCAACCGCCTCGACCCGATCAGCCATTTCCTCGTGACCAAGCAGGGCTACTGCACCCAATTCGCCACGGCGATGGTCATGATGGCCCGCGCGGAAGGCATCCCGGCGCGGATGGCCGTGGGATTCCTGCCCGGAGTGGAGGACGGCAACGACCTCTACACCGTCACCCAGTCCAACGCGCACGCGTGGCCCGAGCTCTACGTTCCGGACCTGGGCTGGGCCCGGTTCGAGCCGACACCAGCCGTCCGGTCCGGTGAGCCCCCGGTCTACGCCGAACAGGCACCGGCCGAGGCGACACCCGGAGGCCGCCCGTTGAACCAGAGCGAGGCAGCGCCCCCGGTCGTGCAGCCCGGCGCCCCGAAACGAGACATCACCTCGCTACCGAACGACACCGACACCACTACCGCCCCCGCTCCGTCTGCCTCACCATGGTGGGACCGGCTCCCCTACGGCGTGGGCGTCCTGGTGCTCGCGATCCTCGCCGGCCTGGTCGTGCCCCTCGCCGGCCGCTACCGGCGCCGGCACCTGGCCCGGTTCCCCGGACGCGACGGGGTCGAAGCGCAGTGGGCCGCGTTCTCCAGCAGGATGTCCGACTTCGGCTTCGCCGAGCCCCGAGGGCGCACACCGCGGCAGCTGCAGCGCCACTACCAACAGCACACCGGGCTCGACAAAGAGTCCGCGGCAGCCATGGGCAGGGTCCTGCAGACCCTCGAGCAATCCCGGTATGCCGTGCCCACCGCCCAGCCGTTGTCCATCGGGAGCGACACCAAGCAGGTGCTGCGCGACGTCACGAGGACGCGATCGTGGAGCACGCGCCTGGAAGTCATGCTCTGGCCCGGCAGCGGGCGCGAGCAGTTGCGGATCTGGGCGAGGGCCGCCGCTGAGCTCCTCGCACGACCGGGCCAGGAGCTCGGCGACCGGGTGGACAGCTGGACGACGCGGCGCCGCCGTCGCTCCGCACGCACCCGACCCCAGTGAGGAATCTTCGTGAGGTTCCGCCCCCCAGGAGGGCACCAAACCTCGCGATGATTCCTCACGCCAACCCCGGTTTACCCGGCCGCGCGATCAGTCGAGGTAGTCGCGCAGGACCTGCGAACGGCTCGGGTGCCGCAGCTTGCTCATCGTCTTGGACTCGATCTGCCGGATCCGCTCACGCGTGACGCCGTAGACCTTGCCGATCTCGTCCAGCGTCTTGGGCTGACCGTCGGTGAGGCCGAACCGCATCGAGACCACACCCGCCTCGCGCTCGGACAACGTGTCGAGCACCGAGTGCAGCTGCTCCTGCAGCAGCGTGAAGGAGACAGCGTCCGCCGGGACGACCGCTTCGGAGTCCTCGATCAGGTCACCGAACTCGCTGTCGCCGTCCTCACCCAGCGGCGTCGCCAGGGAGATTGGCTCACGGCCGTACTTCTGGACCTCGACGACCTTCTCGGGCGTCATGTCGAGTTCCTTGGCCAGCTCCTCCGGCGTGGGCTCCCGGCCGAGGTCCTGCAGCATCTGCCGCTGCACGCGGGCGAGCTTGTTGATGACCTCCACCATGTGCACCGGGATGCGGATCGTGCGGGCCTGGTCGGCCATGGCCCGGGTGATCGCCTGCCGGATCCACCACGTCGCGTAGGTGGAGAACTTGTAACCCTTGGTGTAGTCGAACTTCTCGACCGCGCGGATCAGACCGAGGTTGCCCTCCTGGATCAGGTCGAGGAAGAGCATCCCGCGGCCGGTGTAGCGCTTGGCCAGCGAGACCACGAGCCGCAGGTTGGCCTCGAGCAGGTGGTTCTTGGCCTTCTTGCCGTCCTGCGCGATCCACCACAGCTCACGCTTGAGCTTCATCTCGATCTTCTCGCCGGAGTTCAGCTGCTCCTCGGCGAACAGGCCAGCCTCGATCCGCTTGGCCAGGTCGACCTCCTGCTCGGCGTTGAGCAGCGCCACCTTGCCGATCTGCTTCAGGTAGTCCTTGACCGGGTCGGCCGTGGCGCCGGCCGTGACGACCTGCTGGGCCGGGGCGTCGTCCTCGTCGTCCTGCCGCAGCACGAACCCGCCGGTCTCGGACTCCTCCTCGACCGGCTTGGCAGGCGCGTCGGCCTCGTCCTCGTCGTCCTCGAGGTCCTCGTTGGGCACGTCGTCGGCGGACTCCGCGGCCTTCTTCGCCGCTCGCTTGGAGGCGGCCTTGGTCGTCTTCTTGGCCGTTTGCTTCTTGCCCGTGGTCGTCGCGGGCTCCGCCGCGGCAGCCGCCGCCTGCTTGGTCGTCGCGGCGTTCTTGGTCGGGGTCTTCTTGGCCGGGCCCTTCCTGGCCGTCTCCTTCTTGTCCGCCTTGTCCTCCACCGCCGTCTCGGCCGCCTTCGGTCCCGATGCCTTCTTGGCGGGGCTCGCGCTGGCCTTGGCCGCGGCCTTCTTGGTCGTCGCGGCCGTCTTGGTGGAGGCCGTCGTGGTCTTGCGCGTGCTGGTCGCGGCGACGGCCCGGTGGGCGGTCGCGGGGTCGAGGGTCACCGCGATCCCCTGCTGCTCGAGCGCGCGCAGCACCACCTTCATCCGCTTCGGCGTCACCTCCGCGGCCACGAGCCCCTCACGCAGCTGCTCACTGTCGACCGATCCGCGGGTCGTGCCGAGACGAAGCAGGTCCTGCAGTGCGGGGTGGCCGAACTCGGCGGGCAGGGACTCAGCCGCAGCGGCGGAGGATGAGGGGGACTTCGACACAGGCGACACCGACTACCTTTCGTCGCACTGCGCGGCGCGGAGCGCGTGCGACATCACCGTGCCGGCTACGCGCCAGACACGATCAGATGATGGGGGGTGGATGGTCCCAGCGGCCTTCGGTTCCGACCGTTCGGCCGCAGGTTCCCTACCATTATAAAACCTTGGAGGGTGTGCTGTCTCCACGGACCCCGATGGAAGACGGTGACGCGCCTGCGGTCAGGCGTCGGCCTTGACGGCCAGGACGGGACACGGGGCATCGAGCAGGATCCGCTGAGCGTTGGAACCCAGGATCAGCTTGCCCACCGGGGTGCGCCGCCGCAGCCCGATGACGATGAACTCGGCATCCACCTCCTCGGCCACTGCGATGAGGTCCTCGGCCGGCTCGTTGCCGCGCACCAGCTGACGCACCTCGTGCTCGACTCCGACCTCATCCAGCTGGGCCTGCACCTGGCCGAGCTCCTGCTCGAACCGCTGGGCCTCCTGGCTGTCGAAATCTCGTCCGCCGCGATGGGAGTTGATGACGATCAGCTTGGTGCGGCGCAACTGGGACTCCTCCGCGGCACGGCGAAGCGCTGCACGTCCCTCCTTGGTCGGCACATATCCCACGACGACAGCCACTGGAACCCTCCTTGGTCGAGACGCGCGGCTCCTGCCACGCCGCAGACGCTACCGGATGGCACGGGTCGGCGCGTCGGGCTTGGCCGAAGGCTGGCCGACTCAGCCGGTCAGGGCCTCCCGCACGACGGCCCCGACCTGTGCGGTCTCGATGAGGAAGCCGTCGTGGCCGTGCGGCGACGTGATCAGTCGGTAGGTGCCCCGGTCGCCGGCCTCGACGATCTCGCGCGAGAGCCGCGCCGGGTAGAGGCGGTCGGAGTCGACGGCCGCGACGGTCAGCTCGCCGTCGAAGCGGCGCAGGGCCCGTCGCAGGCCGCCGCGACCACGTCCGACGTCGTGGGAGTTCATCGCCTCGGTGAGCACGAGATACGAGTTGGCGTCGAACCGGGACGCCAGCTTGCGGCCGTGGTGGTCGAGGTAGCTCTCGACCGCGTAGCGACCCCCACCACCGAGCGGCTGTTCTCCCCGTTGCGCCTCGCGGCCGAACCGATCGGCCAGCTCCACCTCGCTGCGGTAGGTGACGTGGGCGATGCGCCGCGCGAGCGCGAGCCCGCTGTCGGGGCCGTCGTGGCCGTAGTAGTCGCCGCCCCGGAAGTTCGGGTCCTGCCGGATGGCCAGCAGCTGCGGCTGGCACCAGGCGATCTGCTCGGCGGTGGCGTAGCCGGTGCTGGCGAGCACGATCGCTCGAGCCACCATCTCGGGATGGCTCACCGCCCACTCCAGCGCGCGCATCCCACCCATCGAGCCACCGACCACCCCGGCCCACCGGGTGACCCCGAGGGAGCGCGCCAGCGCCGCCTCGGCGCCGACCTGGTCACGGATGGTCAGGAACGGGAAGCGCCCGCCCCAGGACCGGCCGTCCGGGCCCACCGACCCGGGTCCGGTGGTGCCAGAGCACCCGCCCAGGACGTTGCTCGCGACGATGAAGAAGCGGTCGGTGTCCAGTGGGCGGCCGGGGCCGATGATGCCCTCCCACCACCCGGGCGTCGGCTGGCCCGGTCCGGCCGGACCCACGACGTGGCTGTCACCGGTCAGGGCATGCTCCACCAGCACAGCGTTGGTGCCGTCGGCGTCCAGGCTGCCCCACGTCTCGTAGGCGATCCGGACGTCGGGCAGCACCCCTCCGGCCTCGAGGGCCAGTCGCCCGACGTGCACCGTATGCCGGCCGGCCGGCTCCCTGGCACCGCTGGCCGGCAGGGGCGGTGCGCTCGGCGAGACCCGCGTTCGTGGGCGAATGGTGACGGTCACGGCGGCAGCTCCCGGGGTCCGAGGGGCCCGTCCGGGCCCGCGCTTGCCGACTCGGTCCGAGTCGGCCAGGTCATCACCCGGGGCACCCCACCGCGGAGGAGGGTTGCCGGCCAGCGAGCCGGGGCTTCGCGCTGGCGCTCATGACCTCCCCCGACTCTAACGACGACCCGGTCCCGCGGGGACCCCGTGTCCGCAACGTGGACGCCCCGCTCGCGCGGCTGGGGCCGCGGCTGCGGATCAGGCGGTCGCCGTCTCGGGACGGATGGACAGATCGACCATGCGCAGCAGCAGCAGCGCCAGTCGGTAGCTCGGATCCGACTCGAGGGCCTGCTCGAGGGCGAGCCTGGTCAAGGCGCCGTCGCCGCGCCACCAGGTGAAGCTGGCGAGCACGGTGAGCGGTGCCACCGCCCACTCGGGTGACAGGCAGCGGCACAGCTCGATCAGCCTGGCCTCGATCCGCTGCCGCGAGACCGCCTGCGTGAGGTCGTCTCCGGTCGGGACCGGTGGCAGTACGGCCCGGAGCTGCGCGACGACCTCTGGAGCGGCCCGGTCGAAGCCGAGGGTGCCGGGACACAACCAGGCGATCAACCCGTCGCGCAGGTCGATGTCGACCAGGGACACGGCCGCCATCGCCAGCTCCTCCGGTGTCAGCTCGGCGACCGGCACAGCCTCGTCGGAGTGATCGAGCAGGTGACCCCAGGCGCGCAGCTCCGCGAGGTCGTCGTCGTGCTGCTCTGCCGGCCGGTCGATCGAGTCCAGGCGCCGGTCCAGCCATCGGCTGGCCGCGGCATCCACGGCCCCGGCAAGCAACGGGCGCGCCGGGCGCAGCCACGCGGCCAGCGCGGCGCGATCCGCCACCGGTTGCTTCTCGCGGGCCACGAACTCGGCCACGGCGGCGACCTCGTCGGCACCGGGGACGGGACGACCCTGCGGCGGGCAGCAGTCGGCGCTGGTGCAGTCCAGGTCGTACCACCGCCCGTCCCTCACCACGAGCCGGTCGCGGACCCCGAGCCCCGCGTCGACGCAGGCGGTGCTCATGGCGTCGAGCGCCGGGCGCGAGGCTCCGTCGATCTTCTCGTACCCGATCAGCAGGACGTCCTGCGCTCCCGAGTCCAGCAGCGGCCCGAGCAGCTGCGCGACCGTCGGCCCCGCCTCCGCCGGCGGCGGCAGGTCGACCCGCGCCCGCAGCCCCAACCGGTTGCCGTGCAGGGCCACCACGACGAGGCTGTTCACCGGGTGGTAGCCGAGTTCGTAGGGCAGCACCGCGATGACGTCGGCGGGCCCCTTGACGTGAAGTGTTGTGGTCATCCCCCGACACTGGTCGGCGCCGGATTCACCGGAAAGGTCCGTGACGAATCTGTGGATGGTGCGCATACAGTCGGGGGGAAGGGGACGACCACGTCCCCGCCCGACGATCGGGCACCTCGGCACATGGACAGGAGTGACCATGAGTTTCTTGGACAAGGCCAAGCAGGCGTTCGGGACCGCGAAGGACAAGGCCGGCGAGCTGGCCACGGAACACGGAGACAAGATCGATTCCGCCATCGACAAGGGCGGCAGCTTCATCGACCAGAAGACCCACGGCAAGTACGCCGACAAGGTCGCCAAGGCGGGGTCGACGGCCAAGAACGCGGCCGACAAGCTCGCGGCCCAGAGCGAGGCGGGCGCGGACCGGGAGACGCCCGAGGCGCGGCCCGACCCCGAGGCGCCGCGCGCCGCGGCGGACCCGTCGCAGGCCGCTGGTCCCATCCCCGCCCCGGAGCCGGTCGACCCGCCGGAGCCGATCCGGCCGAAGGACCCGGGCACGCCCGGTCTGTAGCGGCGGGCCGCCCCCTGCCGGGCCTTCGGGGCAGCCGCCCAGGAGCGTGCGACGCGGGGTCAGCCGATCACGTCGCCGGGCACCACGTCCGGTGCCCGGCGATGTGGTCGCGTGCCCTCCCAGGCGAGGAAGTCCTCGGTGAGGTTGACGACGGTGACCGCGACCCAGCCGACCACGACCGCGTCGTCGCCGAGCCCGAACACGCCCAGCACCGCCTCGGGCATCAGATCGACCGGTGACACGACATACGCCACTGCCCCCAACAGGATGAGCAGCTCTCGCACCGTGGCACCGCGGTAGTCGCCGCGCACGGTCGCGAGGGTGAGTCTCGGCAGCGCGGCCACGCGGGTCAGCAACCCCGGTGAGCCGGCCCGGGTGCTCGCACGCACGGCGGTCACCAGCGAGCGCAGGGCGTCCCATCGCAGCCAGGTGCTCGAAGCCATCGCGGCCCTCCAGGGTTCTCGTCGGGCACGTGCCGCGCCCGTCGCCTCACTCCAACGTCCGGGCGGAACGGACCATTCCTGTGCTCAGCGGTGGAGCGGCCGCGACTTCGGCGGGAACTCGTGCTTGGTGTGATCGGCTATCCGGTGCAACAGGTAGGTGTCGAGCCCGGCGCCCACCACACCCCCGACCAGCGGCACGGCCTTGCCGAACCGGGTGAGGGCCTTCTTGCCCACCTGGCTGACCAGCCGGAAGCCGACGCCCTTGTTGATCGCGAGCATCACCGGCCCGGGGAGCCGCTCGGCTGCCAGGCTGGACAGTCGGCCCGCGGGCACGACACCCACCTTCTGGAGCAGGTCGTCGGCGTCCGCGCCGACGAGGGCGAGCAGGATCGCCGAGCGCACCTCCGGTCGGCGGATGTCGTAGCCACGGACGGACGCCACGGCGGCGACCATCCTGGTGGCCACGAGGTAGAACTCGAGCACGTTCGCGGGCAGCGCCACCGGCATGGTGACCAGTCCTCCGATGCCGGTGAGGAATCCGCCCGCCGCGGCCAGCTTGAGGTGCGAGTTGACGATCGCGTCGATCGCGCGGTCCGGCTCGGGGTGTTCCCCGGTCGCCACCGACGCGATCTTCTCGGCCGAGTCGAAGCGGCCGGCCCCCTCGATCCCGACGTGCAGCAGCTTCTCCACCAGTCCGGTCGCCGCCGGAGCCATGCGCTCGTTGCTCTCGTCGGCGTCTGCTTCGTCCTGGTCCGAGCCGAAGATTCCCACGTGTGCCCTCCCTGTCGCCGTCGCCCCATCCTGCCAGCAACCCGCCGCCGGGCCGGGAGGGCGACACGCGGGAGCACCGGTATGCCGTCCTCGCCGGCGGGCGCGTATGGGCACTGACGGGAGCTGATGGGCACTAACGGGCCGGACGGCATACCCCGGCCTGCTCGGGGGTTGTGATGGGTGAGTATTCCTTGCGTGGGACGATGCAAGCAGTCGCGTCCTCACGACTGATCCCTCATGGAAGGTTGCCTGACATGCCCGTTGTAGCCGACGATTCCGCGAAGTTCACGGCATACGCCCACCCCGAGCGTCTCGTGTCCACCGACTGGCTCGCCAAGCATCTGGGCGAACAGGGCCTGGTGGTCGTCGAGTCCGACGAGGACGTCCTGCTCTACGACTCCGGGCACATCCCCGGCGCCGTCAAGGTGGACTGGCACACCGACCTCAACGACCCGGTGGCCCGCGACTACGTCGACGCGACGCGGTTCGCGCAGGTCATGGGATCGCGGGGCATCGGTCGGGACACGACCATCGTCGTCTACGGGGACAAGAGCAACTGGTGGGCGGCCTACGCGCTGTGGGTCTTCAGCCTGTTCGGGCACGAGGACGTGCGGCTGCTCGACGGAGGTCGCGCCAAGTGGATCGAGGAGGGACGCGAGCTGACCCGCGAGGTCCCCACCCCGACGCCGGTCGACTACCCGGTCGTCGAGCGCGAGGACGCGCCGATCCGCGCGTTCAAGGACGAGGTGCTCGAGCACATCGGCAAGCCGATGGTCGACGTGCGCTCCCCGGGCGAGTTCTCCGGGGCGCTGTTGCACATGCCCGACTACCCGCAGGAGGGTGCCATGCGCGGAGGGCACATCCCGGGTGCGAAGTCGGTGCCGTGGAGTCGTGCCGCGGCCGAGGACGGCACCTTCAAGGACCGCGAGGAGCTCGAGGCCATCTACCAGGGCGAGATCGGTCTGTCGGCCGACGACGACGTCATTGCCTACTGCCGCATCGGTGAGCGCTCGTCGCACACGTGGTTCGTGCTGACCCACCTGCTGGGGTTCGGCTCGGTGCGCAACTATGACGGGTCGTGGACCGAGTGGGGCAACGCGGTGCGGGTGCCGGTGGAGCGGGACGTCAACTGAGAAGGGCTTACGCGTTGCCCACGAGTTGAGGACGGAAACGATGGCAAGAGAAGGCGGTTGATCGGCTGTGACCCAGCTCAACACCACTGACCTGCCCGAGCCGATGGCCCAGCTCGTGGAGGACTTCCACGCGGTGGAGCCCAAGGACCGGCTGCAGCTGCTGCTCGAGCTGAGCGACGAGCTCCCGAGCCTGCCCGAGCGGTATGCCGGCCACCTCGACCAGCTGGAACAGGTGCACGAGTGCCAGTCGCCACTGTTCCTCCTGGTCGAGGTCGAGCCCGCCACTGACGGTGGAAACGCCGAGGACCGCACCGTCCGGCTCTTCTTCGACGCACCCAAGGAGGCGCCCACGACCCGTGGCTTCGCCGGCATCCTCCACGAGGGTCTCGACGGTCGCAGCGTGGCCGAGGTGCTCGCGGTGCCGGACGACGCGCCGCTGCGTTTCGGCCTCGCCGACGCCGTCTCACCGCTGCGGATGCGGGGCATGGCGGCCATGCTCAGCCGGATCAAACGGCAGGTGCGGCACAAGTCGATGTTGTGAGGCTTCGGCGGTTTCGGCATGCAGTAGGTTTCGCGCATGGGGAATCGCATGGGGAACTCAGCGACGCAGGACGCCCGGTCCGGTGGTGCGTGGTTCACGCTGCCGGCCGTCCTCGTGGTGGTGGGAATCGTGTGGCTCGTCCTCGCGCTGGTCACCTCCGGGTCGCCGACCATGTCGGCCTACCAGCCCCGTGCGCAGGTGCACTCCAGGAGCCAGGGCTTCTCGGTCTACTCCCAGGATCAGGGCGTCCGCGCCGAGAGTGTCTGCCGCGCCAAGGGTGACGGCGGGATCGACCAGGTGTTGCTGCGTCCGACCGGCGAGTTCAAGGTCGAGACGGGCGGCACCTCCTACTACGAGGTGGCGCGCAGCAACGAGGCCCTCGCCGCCGGGACCTACACAGTCATCTGCGCCGACAACCAGGGCGCGGTCAGCGACCTGTTCATCGGCCCACGCGCGAACCACGCCGTGGGCGGTCCGCTGTCGTTCGGCACCTATGTCGGGCCGATCCTCATCCTCCTCGGCCTCATGGCCGCCGCAGTCCTGTTCTTCCTGCGCCGCACTGCCTCCGCGGCCCCGGCGCAGGCGCCGGCCGGGTACGGCGGTTACCCCCAGCAGGGTTACGGCCAGCAGGGGTACGGCCAGCATGGGTACGGCCAGGTCGGGCAACCGTACGGACAGTCGCCGTATGGCGGGCAGCCCTATGGCCAGCAGGGTGGGCAACCGTACGGCCAGCCCCCGCAGCAACCGTATGGCGGGCAGGGCCAACGCGGTGAGGGGCAGTCGACCTACGGGCACCAAGGCTACGGCCCGCCCCCGTACGGTCAGGGGAGCCAGCAGGGCTACGGGCAGCAGGGCTACGGTCGGCCCGGCAGCGAGCGGGCGGGCAATGCCCCAGACCAGGCCGATCCCTTCGACCACCGCACGACGCGGTCCCCCGTCCGGGGTGAGCCCGCCGAGTGGGACGAAACCATCGGCACCCACGCCGACGAGCAGAGCGGCGAGGAGCCTCCCGCCCCGCCCGCGCGCTGAACCGCGACGGAGCCCCGAGGCCGCCGACGCCGCTTCGAGCCGGTCGTGTCGCCCCGGTGCGGTTGGATGAATGACATGGCCGTCGAGGGAGTGCAGGCGCCTCTCGGCGCCGACCTCGCGTCCGTCGCGTTCGGCCCGCACCATGCGGCGGTGCGCTGGTCGGACGGTGCGCGGACCGGCAGCGTCGAGCAGATCGTCTCCTTCGTCGGTGAGCTGGAGGCCTCCCACCGGCCGCGGTGGGTCTGGTGGGCCGCTGACCCGCACGCGGTCCCGCTGGTCTCGGCGGGCCTGGTTCTCGGGCGATGCTGGGACCTCGCGGAGGCCCACCGCATCCTCGCCGGCGGGTGGGAGGCCGACCCCGGTCACGTGTGGGCACGGGCGCACGGTCTCGATCCTGCGGCCGCTCCCCGACCAACGGCCGGTGACCTGTTCGACTTCACCTCACCGACCGAACCCGGCCTCACGTCGTCGGCTGCCGCAGCGGGGCCGACGAGGGCCGACGGGCACTTGCGCCGCGAGGTCCTCTCCCCGGACTTCCTGCGCACGCCCGATGGGGTGTCGACGGTGGCCGACCTGGCCCTACGCGCTGCTGTCGCCCAGCGAATCCTGTTGGCGCAGCAACACACCCGAGCCGTCTCAACGGCATACTCGGAGTCGGCGGCCGCGCTCTTGTGTCTGGAACTGTCCCGCGACGGCCTCCCGGTGCACCGCCAGACCCTCGAGTCGCTGATCGCGGCGGCGGCGGGTCCGCGTCCGGAGTCGGAGCGGCACGCCATGGAGATCCGCCGCGAACGCGACCTGCAGGTGCTGCGGCACGTCCCCGGGCGGGAGTCGACGGATCTGCGCAACCCGGTCCACGTGCGTGAGCTGCTGCGCGCCGTGGGCGTGGTCGTGCCGGACACCCGGGCGTGGCGACTCGAGCCGTTCCGCGCAACGCATCCCTTGGTGGAGGCCCTGCTGCAGTGGCGAAAGGCCGAACGCATCGCCACCACCTATGGATATTCCTGGCTGACCGCGCACGTGGGGCCGGACGACCGGTTGCGTGGCGGGTGGACCGCGTGCGACGGGGCCGCGGGCCGGATGACGGCTCAGAACGGCCTGCACAACCTGCCCGCGCCGCTGCGTCCCGCCGTGGCCGCCCATCCCGGACACGTCTTCGTCCGTGCCGATCTGGGCCAGATCGAACCCCGGGTGCTCGCGGCCGTCTCGGGTGATCGACGGTTCGCGGCCGCCGCCCAGTCGGACGATCTCTACGCCCCCGTGGCCGCCGATCTCGGCGTGGACCGGCCGGTGGCCAAGGTGGCGGTGCTGGCCGCGATGTACGGCCAGACCAGCGGACCCGCCGGCGAGGCGCTGCGCGGGATGGAGCGCTCCTACCCGGTCGCGTTGGCCTACCTGCGGTCGGCGGCCGATGCCGGTGCGGCAGGCCGCGCCGTGCAGACCTACGGCGGCCGCCGCGTCCCCGTGCCCACCAGCGACACTCCTGCGGGACGAGCCGCCCACGGCAGGTTCGCGCGCAATGCCGTGGTCCAGGGTGCGGCGGCAGAGCTGTTCAAGGCCTGGGCCGCGACGGTGCGGCTCGCCGTGGCGCCGCTGGGAGCGCAGATCGTCCTGTGCCTGCACGACGAGCTCCTGCTCCACGTGCCGCTGGAGCACTCGGCAGAGGTCGCCGCCCTCGTGACCTCCTGCCTGGACGACGCGGCACGCCGCTGGACCGGGTCCCGTGACGTCCGGTTCGTGGCGGACACCAGCATCATCGAGCGCTGGTCCGACGCCAAGCCCTGACCGAGGGACCGAAACGGCGGATCGTCCGAACGGACTATTGGCCCGACCATGGAATTTTACAGATTATTGCCGTGAAAAAGCTGCGGTCACAAGGAGATCTGAGGAGAACCACGTCGGACGAAAGGTCTGCGGCAGTCCCTGACGACGCCGCTCACGTGTGGGTCGGCGCGGCCCTGGTCGGCATGGGACAGGGCGACACCCGCCGCGCCGAGCACGCCGCGAGGACCGGCCGTCACGTCCTGCCGGTGGGGACGCGGATCGAGGTGCTCGAGGTCTACTGCTCCCGTTGCCGCGTGCCCTACAGCGAGCGCGCGTGCGCCTGGCCGTGCGGGGGTGCAGCACTCAGGAACGCCGTCAACCCTTCCGGGTGACCCCTCGTCCGGCCCGATGAGTTTCCTGGGTTCTCCGGGTCTGCTCCTCGTTCCCGACGACACTCGAGGAAAGAGGTGGCAGAAGGTGCGACCCAAGCCAGACAGCCAAGCCAGACAGCGGGGAACCGAGAGCAGGCAAGCCGCGCCCTGGGGACGCCCACCGGCTCGAGGAGGGCTGGCGCACCCGGGTTCCCCAGCAGCTGCTCGCCATGGCGCAGGCCTGGCGTGACCCAGCAGCCTGGGAGGGCACCACCGCCGCAGGCAGCGTCGAGCTGCCCGGCGAGATCGCCGGCCTGGTCGCGCTGAACGAGACACTGGTGCACGGCTGGGACATCGCCCGAGCCACAGGACAGGCCTACGACGTCGAGCCGCAGCCGGCGGAGCAGTGCATCGTGGTCATGGCGCCGCGCCCCGGCGAGGAGCGCCCCGTGGCCGTGCCGCAGCGCCGAAGGCGCCCAAGTCGCGGCCGACTCAGTCCTGCGGGCCGGACTCTCCACCGTCGTCCGGACGGCTGTTCTCGCGCAGGAACTGCTCGAACTCGGCCCCGATCTCGTCCGCCGACGGCAACTCGCTGACATCGGTGGCCAGCAGGCTCGGGTGCTGACGCCCCTCCATGAAGGTGTCGTACTGCCGCTCCAGATCGGCCACGACCTCGGCCACCTCACTGGACGACGCGACCTCGCGTGCGATCTCCTGACGGTTCAACCCTGCCATCGCGGCCAGGCCGGTCGTCGGCAGCTGCAGTCCGCTGACACCACCGATCGCCTCGAGTCCGGTCAGGGCCGCATCCGGGTACTCGGCCTGGGCGAGGTAGTGCGGCACGTGCACCGCGAAACCGACGGCGTCCTCGCCCGACTCGCCGAGCCGCAGGTGCAGCAGGGCGTCGATGCTGCCGGGCACCTGGACCGTGCCGAAGACGGCCGAGTGGTCGGCGATGAGCCGCGGGTCGGTGGCGTGCGCCGTCAGCCCCACCGGTCGGGTGTGCGGGACGGCCATCGGGATGCCGTTCGCGCTCACCGTCAGCTTGATGCCGAGCAGCCGGATCAGCTGGTGGATCGCCTCGATGACGCGCTCCCACTGGTAGTCGGGCTCGGGTCCGGTCAGCAGGAAGAAGGGGTCACCGTCGGCGTCGGTGACGCGGTAGAGCAGCAGCGACGGATCGGCATACGTGCTCCAGCGGTCCTTGTCGAAGGTCATCGCGGGACGTCGGCCGCGGTAGTCGAGCAGCTGGTCGACGTCGAAGGACGCCACGACCGTGTGCTCCAGGCTCTCCAGGAGGTGGCTGGTGAGCAGCCGCTGGGTGTGTCCGGCGTCGATGAAGCCGCCCAGGGACACGACCAGCACCGACGCACGCAGCTCGGTCGGGTCAGTATCGGTCTCGAGCTGATAGAGCTCGTGTGGGTCTCGCACCGTAAGCCTCTCGTGGTCGTAGGTGGCACTCTATGGTCTCAACACCGGATCCACCGGGAGGATTCCGCCCTCACCCGGGTCGAGGCGACGCCACGGCGTGCCTTTTCCACGGTTCCGCGAATGGTGCCCGCTCGAGGGGGCCCGGAGCGTGCGTTTTCCACGGTTCCGCGGATCGTGCCCGGTCAGTCCGGGAGCGCGTCCATGGCCTTGTAGATCCGCTTCTCCGAGACCGGGTATGCCGTGCCGAGGCTCTGCGCGAACAGGCTGACCCGCAGCTCCTCCAGCATCCAGCGCAGGTGGCGCACATCGGCTGCCTGCCGGCGGGCCGGCGGCAGCCAGGCCAGGAGCTCGTCGTACTCGTGCGTGCACTGCTGCACCACCGTCATCCGGTCGGCGTCCCGTGCCAGATCGGTGGGTGCGTGTTCCGCGCGCAGGAGCATGCCGCGCAGGTAGCGCTCGAGCTGTTTGACCTGCGGGTAGCCCGTCGCGGCCACGAAGCCGGGGAAGACGAGGCCCGCCAGCTGCTTCTGGAGATCGGTCCGCACCGCCGCGACGCGGGGGCTGCCGAAGGCGGCGAGGGCGAGCTCCACCTCTCGCGCCCGGTCGAGGACCGGGCCGACCGCCTCGACGACGGCGATGACGCGCGGCACGACCTCGCGCTTGACCGTCGCGAGCGCCTCGTCGAACTCGGCCTCGTCGCGCACGGTCGCACCGGGTCGCTCCGCGACGATCGAGTCGACCGCGGCGGCGAGGCAGTCGTCGAGCAGGGCCGGCACGCTCCCGTGCGGGTTGTGACCCAGGGCCAGCTTCTGCGCGTTGGTGAGCAGCCCGAGGACGCGCTTCCACGGGGCCGTGGTGTTGAGCAGCAGGAGCCGGCGCACGCCGAGCCGCGTCGCGGCATCGCGCTCGGCCTCCGTCGGCAGCACGCGGACGGCCACGCTGCCGCCCTGGTCGACGACCGCGGGGAAGCCGTGCACCACGCGGTCGCCCTGGCGCCGTTCGAAGCGCTCCTGCAGCCGGCCGAAGTCCCACTGCTGCAAGCCTTCCCGTTCGACCGCCCGGCCGATCCGCTGCATCGTGCGGCGCACCTCCGGCCGGAGGCGGGACTGGAGCGCCTCGAGGTCCTTGCCCTCACCGAGCGGGCGACCGCGGTCGCCCTCGATCCGGAAGGTGACGCGCAGGTGGTCGGGCACGCGGTCCCAGTCCCACGCGTCCGGGGCGACGGCGACGCCGGTGCGCTCGCGCAGCGCTCGGCCGAGCTCCTCGGTGATCGAGCCGGCCCGGGGGTCGGCAGCGGCGAGCGCCGCCCTCGCGTGGTCGGGAGTGGGGACGAAGTTGCGCCGGAGCGCCTTGGGCAGCGACTTGAGCAGGGCGATGGCGAGGTCCTCGCGCAGTCCCGGCACCTGCCAGTCGAACCCGGCGTCCTGGACCTGGTTGAGCACCTCGACCGGGATGTGCACGGTGACGCCGTCGGCCTGGGTGCCGGGCTCGAACTGGTAGGAGACCGCAAAGGTGAGGTCGCCCTGATGCCACTCCTGCGGGTAGGCGTCGGCATCGATCTCGTCGGCTTCGTCGCTGACGAGCAGGTCCTCGGTGAACGTCAGCAGATCGGGGTTCTCGCGCCGAGCCTTCTTCCACCACGAGTCGAAGTGCCGTCCCGAGACGACGTCTGCCGGCAGCCGCTCGTCGTAGAAGTCGACCAGCGTCTCGTCGTCGACGAGCAGGTCGCGACGGCGGGCGCGCTCCTCGAGTTCGCCCAGCCGGCGAACCAGTTCGCGGTTGGCGTGGAAGAACTCGTGGTGGGTGTCCCACTCCCCCTCGACGAGCCCCTGCCGGATGAAGAGGTCGCGCGACTCCTCGGGGTTCACCCGCGCATAGCCGACGGTGCGCCCGACGACCAGCGGCACGCCATACAGCGTCACCCGTTCCTTCGCGACGGCGCTGGCGCGCTTCTTGGACCAGTGCGGCTCGGAGTAGCTGCGCTTGACCAGGTGCTGCGCCTGCTTCTCGATCCACGCGGGGTCGGTGCGGGCGTTGACCCGCGCCCACAGCCGCGACGTCTCGACGAGCTCGGCCGACATGACCCACTGCGGCTGCTTGCGGAAGAGCGCGGAGCCGGGCGAGATGCCGAACCGTGCCCCACGGGCCCCGAGGTAGTCACGCTTGTCGGGGTCGCGCAGGCCGATGTGCGACAGCAGCCCGGCCAGGAGCGCCTGGTGGATCCGGTCGGCGTCGGCCTCGTCGGAGTTGAGCGTCAGCTCGAGCTGTTTGCAGGCCTGCTTGAGCTGGCTGTGCAGGTCCTGCCACTCACGAATTCGCAGGTAGTGCAGGTATTCCCGCTTGCACATCCGCCGGAACGCACTGCCCGACAGCTCCCGACGCTGCTCCTTCAGGTAGCGCCAGAGGTTGAGCAGCGCCATGAAGTCGCTGTGCTCGTCCTTGAAGCGGGCGTGGCTCTGGTCGGCCTGCGCCTTCTTGTCGGCGGGCCGCTCGCGCGGATCCTGGATGGACAGGGCCGCGACGATGACGAGCACCTCGCGCAGGGCTCCGTTGGTCTCGGCCTCGAGCAGCATCCGGGCCAGTCGTGGGTCGACCGGCAGCCGGGCCACCTTCCTGCCGTATGCCGTGAGCCGCTTGCGTGGGTCGCTCACCGACCCGTCGATGCAGCCGAGCTCCTCCAGCAACCGGACGCCGTCGGCGACCTGCCTCGAGTCCGGCGGGTCGACGAAGGGAAACCTGACGATGTCACCGAGGCCCAGGGCGGTCATCTGCAGGATGACCGACGCGAGGTTGGTGCGCAGGATCTCGGGGTCGGTGTAGGCCGGTCGGGCGTCGAAGTCCTCGCGGGAGTAGAGCCGGATCGCGATGCCGTCGGCGACGCGGCCGCACCGGCCCGAGCGCTGGGCGGCGCTCGCCTGCGAGATCGGCTCGATCGGCAGGCGTTGAACCTTGGTGCGCTGGCTGTAGCGCGAGATCCGCGCGGTGCCGGCGTCGACGACATACCGGATGCCGGGCACCGTGAGCGAGGTCTCCGCCACGTTGGTGGCCAGCACGACGCGACGGCCGCTGTGCGAGCTGAAGACCCGGTGCTGCTCGGCGGCCGAGAGCCGCCCGTAGAGCGGCAGGATCTCGGTCTGCGGCAGCGACATCCCGGTGAGCGCGTCGGCGGCGTCACGGATCTCTCGCTCCCCCGACAGGAAGACCAGGATGTCTCCGGTGCCCTCGGTCCACAGCTCCTCGACCGCCTCGCAGATGCCGGTGACCTGGTCGACGTCGACGAGGGTGTCGCCCTGTTCACGGACGAGGGGTCGGTAGCGGACCTCGACCGGGTAGGTGCGCCCGGAGACCTCGATGATCGGTGCAGGTCTGCCGTCGACTGCGAAGTGCTCGGCGAAGCGCTGCGGGTCGATGGTGGCCGAGGTGATGATCACCTTGAGGTCCGGCCGGCGCGGCAGCAGCTGCCGGAGGTAGCCGAGGATGAAGTCGATGTTGAGGCTGCGTTCGTGCGCCTCGTCGATGATGATCGTGTCGTAGCGGCGCAGCTCGCGGTCGCGCTGCATCTCCGACAGCAGGATGCCGTCGGTCATCACCTTGACCAGGGTGTCGCGCTGGGAGTGGTCGGTGAAGCGGACCTGGTAGCCCACCGCCGTGCCGAGGTCGGTGCGGGTCTCCTCGGCGATCCGCTCCGCCACCGACCGGGCGGCGATCCGGCGCGGCTGGGTGTGGCCGATCAGGCCCTCGACCCCGCGGCCGAGCTCGAGGCAGATCTTGGGGATCTGCGTCGTCTTGCCCGACCCCGTCTCGCCGGCGATGACCACCACCTGGTGGTCACGGATGGCCGTCGCGATGTCGTCCTTGCGGGCGACGACCGGCAGGTCCTCGGGGTAGCGCAGGGGGGCAAGGGCCGCCAGCGCAGCCGCGCGCCGCTCGATCCGGGCCGCTCGCTGGTCTGAGGTCTCCCGCGGTCGGCGACCGCCTCCATCGTGCTGCGCACGACCGCCGTGCGAGCGGCGCCGCCCGGGGTTCCGGGCACGCGAGGACGACCGCGTGCGCTCGGAGGACATGGTGGCAAGGATAGGTGCCCCGTCCCGCTGCGCTCACCCCGATATGCGCGCGGTCCGGTGGAGTCACCGCCGTTGTTGCGGCGAGAGCGCGCACTCGACGTCGCGCTCTCGCCGCAACGAGCGGGAGGGCAAGGTGCGGTCAGGAGGTCTTGGCCGCGGCGAAGCCCTGCTCGAGGTCGGCCAGGATGTCGTCGATGTGCTCGATGCCCACGGCGAGGCGCACCAGGCCCGGCGTCACGCCTGCCGCGAGACGGTCCTTGTCATCGCCCTGGGAGTGGGTGGTCGAGGCGGGGTGGATGACCAGCGAGCGCACATCCCCCAGGTTGGCGACGTGGCTGTGCAGGGTCAGCCCCTCGACGAACGCCCGGCCGGCCTCCAGGCCACCCGCGATCTCGAAGGCGAGCACCGCGCCGGCGCCCTTCGGCGTGTACTTCTGCGCCGCCGCGTGGAACTCGTTGTCCGGCAGCGACGCGTAGCGCACCGACTCCACCTGCGGGTGCTGGGCGAGGAACTGCGCGACCTTCTGGGCGTTCTCGACGTGCCGCTCGATCCGCAGGCTCAACGTCTCCAGCCCCTGGGCGATGAGGAACGCGTTGAACGGGGCCGGCGCCGAGCCGAGGTCGCGCAGCAGCTGCACGCGGGCCTTGAGGATGAAGGCGAGGTTGGCGCCGAACTGGCTGCCGACACCGAGGTCGCGGGCGTAGACGAGGCCGTGGTAGCTCTCGTCCGGCTGGTTGTAGTTCGGGAACCGCTCCGGGTCCTGGGCGAAGTCGAAGGTGCCGCCGTCCACGATGGCGCCGGCGATCACCGTCCCGTGCCCGGACAGGTACTTCGTCACGGAGTGGACGACGATGTCGGCACCCCACTCCAGCGGTCGCAGCAGGTAGGGGGTGGCGATCGTGTTGTCGACCACCAGCGGCACGCCGACCTCGTGGGCGACCGCTGCGATGTTCTCGATGTCGAGGACCTCGCCCTTGGGGTTGGCGATGGTCTCGCCGAAGAAGAGCTTGGTGTTGGGCCGCACCGCCGCGCGCCACGACTCCGGGTCGGTGGAGTCCTCCACGAAGGTGGTCTCCACACCAAGCTTGGCCAGGCTGTACTTCAGCAGGTTGTAGGTCCCGCCGTAGAGGTTGGGGCTGGCCACCACGTGGTCGCCCGCCTCGGCGATGTTGAGTACCGCGAAGGTGGAGGCGGCCTGGCCGGACGACAGCAGCAGGGCACCCACGCCGCCCTCGAGGCTGGCGATGCGCTTCTCGACGACGTCGCTCGTCGGGTTCTGCAGCCGGGTGTAGATGTTGCCGAGCTCCTTCAGGGCGAACAGGTCGGCTGCCTCCTGGGTGTCCCGGAAGACGTAGGAGGTGGTCTGGTAGATCGGGAGGGCCCGTGACCGGGTGTCCTCGTCGATCTCCTGGCCGGCGTGGATCTGGCGCGTCTCGAAGGACCAGTTGGGGGTGGTGTCAGTCATCGCTGTGGCCTTGCCTTTCGTGCGTTGTCGTCCAGGGAACGCACGCGCCCGCGCCGGTGGCGCGCCACGTGCGGTGCGGGGTGGCAGCGAACTGGTCTCCCGCGCTTGCACGACGTCGGGCGACGCCGTGCCAGGTCCTCACCCGGGGCACCCCACCGCGGTGGAGGGTTGCCGGTCAGCGAGCCGGGGCCGTTGCGCTGACACTCATGACCTGTCGTCAGGATAGCGGCGCGTCCACGGGCTGGATGGCGCGTCTCACTCATCGGACACCTGCGAGGTATGCCGCCCGGTCGCCGGCGTGGGCCGGCCGGCGGGTGAGTGCTGGCGGCGCGGCCGACCGGAAGCGGCGCACCACCAGGTCCACCAGCAGCGGGTGGGCGCCGATCGGCTCGCCGATCAGGTCGGCGCCGCTGCCGTCCAGTCGCGCTTGGAACACCCCGGGTGCGAGCAGGTATGACGCGACGCCCACCGTCGCCGCTCCCCGGCCCCGCAGGGCCGTGACGGCGTCGGCCACGGTCGGCGCGGCGGAGGCGGCGAAACCGACCGCCACGGGCGTGCCGAGGAGGCGGCGCAGGCGGTCGGCCGCGTGGTGCACCTCGTCGCGGGCCCGGGGATCGGTCGAGCCGGCCGCCGCGAGCACCGTCGCTCGGGGCACCGGCCCCGCAGCCGCGAGCCGATCGGCCACGGCCTGCAGCACCGCGTCGGCCGGTCCCAGGCAGGGCGTCACCGTGGCCAGGCCGCCGGTCGCCGCCACCGCGCGGGGCACGTCCACCCGCACGTGGTGACCCGCACTGAGGAAGATCGGCACCACGACGCACTCCGGCGTCTTCGCCAGCGCGTCGGAGAGGTGGGGACGAATCACGTCGATGTAGGACAGCCGGACGGCGACGCCGGGCAGCCGGTGGCCCACCCGCTGCCGCACCCGCTCGAGGACCTCCTGCCCCTGCGCGTCCCGGGTGCCGTGCGCCACCAGGAGCAGCTCCCGTGCCGCCGGTCCGTGTCGACTGTGCCGAGCAATGGTGTTCATGAGGTGACGCCCGCTTGCACGGCGGCCCCGGACCAGTGCGGGCTGAGCGTCACGACATCCCCCACCACCACGACGGCGGGCGAGCGCACCCGGGCGAGCGCCGCCACGTCGGCGATCGAGTCCAGCGTGCCCGTCGTGACCCGGTGGCGCGGGCCGAAGGCGTCCTCGACCACCGCGACCGGGCAGGCCGGGTCGCGGCCGGCAGCCATCATCAGGGCCGCGTTGCGCCGCAGGGTCGACACCCCCATGAGCACGAGAATCGTGTGGTCACGCCCCGTCGGCAGGTCGGGGACGTCCTCGTGCCCGGTCACGACGGTGAAGGCCCGCGCCAGGCCGCGATGGGTGACCGGGATGCCGACGGAGGCGGGAACGGCCAGGGCACTGGTGATCCCTGGGACGACCTCGACGGGGACGCCCTCCTGCTCACACGCCATACGCTCCTCGACGCCACGGCCGAGCACGTAGGGGTCGCCGCCCTTGAGGCGGACGACTCCCCTGCCGGCCGACGCCCGGTCGAGCAGCACCGCGTTGATCGCCTCCTGCGAGAAGGGGTGGTGCCCGGGCGTCTTGCCCACGTCGACGATCTCGACGTCGGCACCGAGGCCGTCCAGCACGCCACGGGGCGCGAGCCGGTCGACCACGACGACGTCGGCACGCTGCAGCAGCTCGACACCACGGGCCGTGATCAATCCGTCGTCACCGGGGCCGCCGCCCACGAGCGCCACCCAGCCGCCGGTCGGGCGGGCACCCCGTGCGTCGTCGGCGTTCACCGGTGGATCCCGCACTCGGTCTTGGCCAGACCGGCCCAGCGGCCCGACCGCGGGTCCTCGCCGGGCTCCACGCGGATGGTGCACGGCGCGCAGCCGATCGACGGGTAGCCCTCTGCCAGCAGGGGGTTCATCGGCACGCCGTGCTCGTCGGCGTAGTCGAGGAGGTCGTCGAACGTCCACGCCGCGAGCGGGTTGACCTTGACCAGGCCGTGCCGGGCGTCCCAGGCCACCTTCGGGCTGCCCAGCCGGGTCGGGGCCTCGTCGCGGCGAATGCCGCTGACCCACGCCTCGTAACCCGCAAGCTCCCGGGCGAGCGGCTCGACCTTGCGCATCCGGCAGCATGCCTCGGGGTCGTGGTCATACAGCCGCGCGCCGTGGACGACGTCCTGCTCGGCCACGGAGAGCTCGGCCCGCACGTCGACCACCGTGATCGGCAGCAGTGCCTCGGCGACGTCCCTCGTGCCGAGGGTCTCGACGAAGTGGTAGCCGGTGTCCAGGAACAGTACGTCGACGCCGGGCACGAACCGCGAGACCAGGTGTGCGAGCACACCGTTGGACATGCTGCTCGCGACCGCGAGCGACTCCCCGAACTGGCCCGCAGCCCAGGCCACCACGTCCTCCGCGGGCGAGGTGCGAAGCAGCCGGGAACCCGCCCGGGCCAGCTCCTCGAGCTGGGTGGCCGGCCGACGCGCGGTCCGCTCCCGCGTGCCCAGGTCGGTCATCGCAGGGTCTCCTCGGAGACCCGGTGGGCCCACTGCGCGAACGTCTCGTCACCGCGCTGCTCCCCCACGAACCGGCGGACCAGCCGCTCCACGTAGTCCGGGAGCTGCGCCGCCGTGACCTTGAGGCCGCGCACGGTGCGACCCAGCCCGGCCTCGTCCCGGTCCGTGGAGGCCAGTCCACCGCCGAGGTGCACCTGGAAGCCCGCCTCCTGGGTGCCGTCCTGCGAGGTGACCAGCTGGCCCTTGAGTCCGATGTCGGCCGTCTGGATCCGCGCGCAGGAGTTGGGGCAGCCGTTGACGTGCAGGCTGATCGGCGGCTCCACGGTGACGCCGGCGAGCCGGCGCTCGAGCTCGGCGACCGTGTCGGCCGCGGTGCCCTTCGTGTCGACGATCGCGAGCTTGCAGTACTCGATGCCCGTGCAGGCGATGGTCGAACGCCGGAAGGGGCTCGGCCGCACCGAGAGGCCGAGCTGCTCGAGGCCCGTGGTGAGCTCGGCGAGCCGGTCCGCGCCGACGTCGAGCACGAGCACCTTCTGGTGCGGTGTGAGCCGCACCCGCCGGCTCCCCACGCGCTCCACGAGATCGGCGAGCCGCCGCAGCAGCGTCCCGTTGACCCGGCCGACCAGTGGGGTGGCGCCGACGTAGTGCCGCCCGTCGCGTTGCTCGTGCACGCCGACGTGGTCTCCGGGGCGGGTCGCGCGGGCGGGCGCCGGGCCGTCGGGCAGTGGCCGGCCGAGGTATTCGGTCTCGAGCACCTCGCGGAACCGCGGGGCTCCCCAGTCGGCGAGGAGGAACTTCATCCGGGCCTTGTTGCGGAGCCGGCGGTAGCCGTAGTCCCGGAAGAGCCGCACCACCGACACCCAGACCTCGACGGCGTCCTCGGGGCGCACGAACGTCCCGAGCCGCTCGGCCAGCCGCGCGTTGGTGGACAACCCGCCACCGACCCAGAGGTCGTACCCCGGACCGAGCTGCGGGTGCACCACACCGACCAGGGAGATGTCGTTGATCTCGTGCACGACGTCCTGGCTGGGGTGGCCGGTGATGGCGCTCTTGAACTTGCGGGGCAGGTTGGCCAGCTCGGGGTCGCCGACGTAGCGCCGGCTGATCTCGTCGATGACCGGCGTGGGGTCGATGATCTCGTCCCGGGCGATCCCCGCCACGGGACTGCCCAGGATCACACGGGTGCAGTCGCCGCAGGCCTCGGTGGTCTGCAGCCCGACCGCCTCGAGCCGGCGCCAGATCTCGGGCACGTCCTCGATCCGCACCCAGTGCAGCTGGATGTTCTGCCGGTCGGTGATGTCGGCCGTGTCGCGGGCGAACTCGGTGGAGATGCCGGCGACCACCCGCAGCTGCTCGGTGGACAGCGCTCCCCCGTCGATGCGGATCCGCATCATGAAGTGACGGTCCTCGAGCTCGTGCGGCTCCAGCTGCGCGGTGCGGCCACCGTCGATGCCCGGCTTGCGCTGGGTGTAGAGGCCGAGCCACCGGAACCGACCACGCAGGTCATCCGGGTCGATCGAGTCGAATCCCTCTGTGGCGTAGACGTTCTCGACGCGGCCTCGGACGTCGAGCACGTTGCCCTCGGCCTTGAACACCTCGCCTGCGTTGAGCGGCTCGGTGCCGTCGACGGCCCACTGGCCGTGGCAGCGACGAGGTCGGGAGGGTCGTGCGGGCTGCTGGTCCGGCGGGTCCGCGCGGTCCTGCACGGAGGCTGACAAAGTGGTCATGGTGGGTCCTCACGGAAGGGGGAGGACGCGAGCCGCCGACGGCAGGAAGACCCCGGGCAGGGCCAAGGGGACGCGGAACCGGGCGACGCGCGCCCGGAGGGGGGCGGGACGCAGGTCCCGCAGGGTCAGGCGCGGCTCAGGCGGCCCGACACATGAGGTTGCTGCTGGTGCGCAGCAGGTCCACGTGACGACGAGTCACGAGGAAGGCGCTGCGGTCCAGGTCCATGCCCCGAGACTACGGGCGCCCTTCCAGCCTGTGAACCGTCCGTCCGCATGCCGGACCGATCCCCTCGGCCCGTCGGCCCGTCGGTCAGTCGCGCAGGAAACGGAGACGCCAGGCCTCCGGTCCCCGTTCGAGGTAGTCGACGGAGAACACCCCGGGGTAGCGACCCTCGATCTGCTGCAGCAGCGGCAGCGGGTCGTGCGGGGCGACCAGCACCAGCCCACCTCCGGGCTGGACCGCAGCCAGCGCGCCGAACACGGTCGCGTGCCGGATCTTGTGCGGCACCACCCGCGCGTCCAGCTCGGGCAGCTCGCCGACCGGGTCGCTCTCGCCGCAGCCACAGGCGTGGCCGTCGTGGCTGCCGGCGGCCGGAGCGCCGTGCTCGTGGGCCTCGTGTCCCCCGAGCAGCTCGTGCATCCCGCCGAGGATCTCGTGCAGCGAGACCGTCGACGACGAGGCGAGCAGCGGCAGGATCTGCTCGTTCTCCTTGCCCAGGTGGCTGTCGAACAGGACGCGCAGCGCCACCGCCTCGGTGGCGGCCCGCACCGGTGAATCCGCTCCGCGGACCGCCTCCACCTGCGCGCCGAGCACCTGGTGCTCGATCAGCATCGCGTCCACGAGCAGCCGCGCCCGGGGGTCGTCGTGGGCCGCGGCATACAACGTCTTCTCCTCTGCCATGGCATGGGGCAACAGCTCACGCTCGCACCAGGTCACCAGCCCGTGCCGGGAGGCGCCGGCCGCGTCGGCGTTGCCGTCCGTCGCCGCCGAGACGACGGCGGCCACATGGGCACGCAGGGCGGCGGCCAGCTCGGTGTGGTGGTTCTTGACGGCCTCCACCGCGGCCGAGTCGGCGGCTGTCGTTGCGACGACGAGGGTGTCCATGTCAGGTCCTTCGGTTGCGGGGGCACGGACGCAGCCATGCCAGGTCCCCGGCTGGCGGGGCTGCGCAAAGTTTATTACACTGTGTCCCGTGAAAAAAAATGGACCTGGCGTCGTCTCCCCCGAGTCGGACTACGGACCCCGTCCGGCGGTGCACCACCGCTCGCCGGCCTCGTTGTTGTCGGCCCCGCGAGCGGCCGTCTTCGACCTGCTCGTGGCCCAGCCCGAGCCGTGCACCGTCGCGGCCCTCGCACGCCTGATCCACCAGCACCCCAACACGGTTCGCGAGCACCTGGACGGTCTGGTCGAGTCCGGCCTGGTCGAACGCACCAGGTCCCGCAGCACCGGCCGCGGACGGCCCGCGTGGCTCTACGCCGCCGTCGAGGGCGAGGACAACCCCGGCGCGCGGGAGTATGCCGGGCTGGCGTCGGCCCTCGCGGCCCAGCTCGCCCGCACCAGTGACGACCCGGCCGGCGACGCGGTCGAGGCGGGCCGGACCTGGGGGCGCGAGCTCGCCCGTGCCCACGAGCCCGCGCGGAACCCCACCGAGGCCAGGCGCGAGGTCGTGGCAGTCCTCGACGAGCTCGGCTTCTCCCCCGACCCCGACCCCCGCGCCATGGTCGTCAAGCTGCGGCGCTGCCCGCTGCTGGAGGCGGCCTACCGGCACCCCGACATCGTGTGCGGTGTGCACCTGGGCATCGTGCAGGGGGTGCTCGAGCAGATCGGCGGACCCCCGGAGGGCACGGCGCTGCTGCCCTTCGCCGAACCGGGCGCGTGCCGCCTGGAGCTCACCGACCGGTCCGGCCGCTCGCGTCGATGACGCGCCGGCTGGCGTTCCTGGTCCCGGCCGGCCTCTCCCTACTGGCCGGCCTCGACGCCGCACTCCTCCTGCTCGGGGTGAGGGCCCCGGTCACCACCGACCGGCTGCCGGACGCCCACGGGTTCCTGCTGGTCCTGGGGTTCGTTGGCACGGTCATCGCCCTCGAGCGGGCAGTGGCGCTGCGCCGACCCGGCGGATTCGCGTCCCCGGTGCTGCTGGGCATCGGCGGTGTCCTGCTCTTCTCGCCCGCGCCGATCTGGGCCGGCCAGCTGTCCCTGACCCTCGGGTGTGCGGCCATGGTCGCCCTCTACGTGCCGTTGTGGCAGCGCCAGCGCGACGACTCGGTGCTGGTGCAGCTGCTCGGCGCGGTCCTCGCCACGGGGGCCGCGTTGTTGTGGCTGCGCGGCGTGCCCGCCTCCGACCTCATCCCGTGGCTGGCCGGCTTCGTGGTGCTCACCATCGCCGGTGAACGGCTCGAGCTGGCCCGCGTCGTGGTCCTCGACGCCACCGCCACCGGGCGGCTGGTCGCCGTCTCGGGCGCCATCGTCGCGGGCACCGTCGCAAGCCTGCTCTGGCCGGTGGCCGGCTATCCGCTCACGGCGCTGGCCTACCTCGCCCTCGTCGCCTGGCTACTGGTGCACGACGTCGCCACCCGCACCATCCGGGCCACGGGGCTCACCAGGTTCATGGCTGGCTGCCTGCTTCTCGGGTATGCCTGGCTCGTCGTGGCGGCCCTGATCTGGCTGGTCCACGGGCACGTCGGCGAGGGACCGGCATACGACGCCGTCGTCCATGCCTTCTTCCTCGGGTTCACCATCTCGATGATCATGGCGCACGCGCCCGTGATCCTGCCGGCCGTGCTGCGCGTCCGGCTCCCCTACCACCCCGTGATGATCGCTCCCCCGGCGCTGCTGCACGCCGGGCTGCTGCTGCGGCTGCTCGTCGGCGACGGGTGGGGTGTCACCGTCGCCGCGCAGGTCGGCGGTGTGCTGGGTGTGGTCGCGCTGCTCGGCTTCGTGGTTGTCTCGGCCTGGGCGGTCGTGGCGGCCTCCCGGCGCGACCATGCCCGGTCGGCGTCGCGGCTCGAGTCACGCGTGGTGTCCTCGTGATCCCGACGCCGCCGGCCTCGCGGGACCGCGGGGTCAACAATCCGTTCACCGACCGCAGCCGCTGGCACGTGCGCGCAGGGTCTGGGGTCGTCTTCTGGCTGCTGGCCCTCCTCGCGGTGGGGGTGGCACACCGCTGGGTCCCCGCGTCCGGGTGGCTGCTCGTGCACCTCGTGCTGCTCGGCGCCGTCACCAACGCGATCCTCGTCTGGAGCGCGCACTTCACCGACGCGCTGCTGCGCCGCCAGGCCGACTCCCACCGAGGGCAGGTATGCCGTCTGGTCACCCTCAACGCGGGCGTCGCGATCGTGGTCGCGGGCATGGTGGCGTCGGTCTGGCCGCTGACCCTCGCCGGTGCGGTCGTGGTGGCCGCGGCGGTGGCGGCGCACGCGATCGTGCTCGTGCTGCAGCTGCGGCAGGCCCTGCCCTCCCGGTTCGGCGGGACGGTCCACTACTACGTCGCCGGTGCGCTGATGCTGCCGTTCGGCGCCGCCCTCGGTGCTGCGCTCGCGCACGGGCTGCCCGGCTCCTGGCACGAGCGACTGGTGCTGGCGCACGCCGCGCTCAACCTGCTCGGCTTCGTCGGCCTCACCGTCACCGGGACGCTGGTCACGCTGTGGGCGACCATGCTGCGCACCCGGATCGTCGACGGCGCGGAGCGCACCGCCCGGCTCGCCCTCGTGGTGCTCGTGGCGGGCATCGTCGTGGCGGTCGCCGGGTGCGTGGCGGACCTGCGGCTGCTGGCCCTGCTGGGCGTGCTCGTCTACCTCGGCGGCCTCGGCATGGCGGCCGTGCCGCTGGTCGCCGAGGCCCGGCAGCGGCCACCGCGGACGTTTGCCACCCTCTCGGTGCTGCTCGCCGCCCTCTGGTTGACGGGGTCCCTGGTCACCCTGGCCGTCCTCGTGGGTCGGGGCCCCACCTGGCGCGCGGTCGGCGAGGGCATCGACGTCGTGACCGCTCCCCTGGTGGCGGGGTTCGCCGCGCAGGTCGTGATCGGCGCACTGACCTACCTCGCCCCGGTGGTCCTCGGCGGCCGGCCGGCAGTGGTCCGTCGAACGGGCGTGGTGATCGAGCGGTTCGGGACGTTCCGGCTGGTCGTCGTCAACGGCGCGCTGCTCATCGCCTGCCTCCCGACGCCGAGCGTCGTCCGGGTGCTCATGTCGGTGCTCGTCCTCGCCGGCCTCGGCTCGTTCCTCGTGCTGCTCTGGCTGGCCAGGAGGTCGGCTCGGCGGGGAGACACGCAGGAGCCCGGCCCGGTCAAGGCCGAACGCGAGGCCGAGGCAGCCCGGATCGCCGCCGGCGGCCGCCGGGTCAGCAGCCCGCACACCGGGATGCTCGTGGCCGGGCTCGCGGTCCTCGCCCTGGCGGTGGCCGGTTCCGTCGCGGTGTCCCCCCTCGCGGTCAGCGCCGGCGACGGCGCGAGCACCGCCGCTGGTGTGGCCCCCACGGGACGCACGACGACGGTGCACGTGACCGCCAAGGACATGCGCTTCCACCCGGCGTCGGTGCAGGTGCCCGCGGGCAACCGGCTGGTCATCAGGCTGACGAACACCGACCAGAGCCAGGTGCACGACCTCGCCTTGGAGACCGGACAGCACACGCGGCGGCTGGCGCCCGGCGGCAGCGCGGTGCTCGACGCCGGCGTCGTCGGTCGTAGTCTCGACGGGTGGTGCACCGTGATCGGGCACCGGCAGATGGGCATGGTGTTCCGGGTCGACGTGGTCGGTGGGCAGTCGGCCCGGGAGGCCCAGGCGACCGCTCCTGCCTCCTCCGACCAGGGTGGCATGGCCGGTCACGACATGTCGGGCTCGAGCGCGCCGTCAGATGCCTCGGGCCCGAGTGCGGCGGCAGACCTCGACTTCACTCGAAAGCCGGGCAAGGACTTCCGGGCGCGGGACGCGGCGCTCCCGCCGGTGCCGGACGGCCGCGTGCACCGGGTGTCGCTGACGGTGCGCGACCGCGACATGGAGGTCGCGCCGGGCGTGTGGCAGACCCTGTGGCCCTACGACGGGCGGGCGCCCGGCCCGGTCCTGCACGGCAGGGTGGGCGACCGGTTCGTGGTGACGCTGCACAACGAGGGCACCATGGGGCACTCGATCGACTTCCATGCCGGCACCCTGGCGCCGGACCGGCCGATGCGCACCATCGCGCCCGGGCAGTCGCTCACCTACCGGTTCACCGCCACCCGCTCCGGCATCTGGCTCTACCACTGCAGCACCATGCCGATGTCGGCGCACATCGCGAACGGCATGTTCGGTGCGGTCATCATCGACCCGCCGGGGCTGCCCAAGGTCGACCGCAGCTACGTGCTCGTCCAGTCGGAGTACTACCTCGGACCGCAGCACGGCACCGTCGACCTGACACGGCTCGCGACCGGCAACCCCGACCTCGTCACCTGGAACGGCTACGCCGACCAGTACGACTTCCGGCCGTTGCGAGCCAGGGTCGGTGAGCGCGTCCGGATCTGGGTGCTGGCGGCCGGCCCCGACCGGGGCACTGCCTTCCACGTCGTCGGCGGCCAGTTCGACACGGTCTTCAAGGAGGGCGCCTACCTGCTGCAGCCGGGCAACGCGACCCGTGGGGGCAGCCAGGTGCTCGACCTCGGTCCGGCGCAGGGCGGCTTCGTCGAGCTGACCTTCCCGCAGCCCGGCCACTACCCGTTCGTCTCGCACGCCATGATCGATGCCGAGCGCGGCGCCCACGGGATCTTCGCAGTCACTCGCTGAGCGGCTGCTCGATCCGGCCTGCCTTCACCGGTGCCGAGGTGGCTGCGCGGTCAACTCTCGGGGGGCGTGCCGCCGTCCGGGCGGCCGTCGTCCCGCTCGAGCGCCTCGATCGCCTCGAGGTCGCCGGGGGCGGGGCTGGTGACACCGTCGACATGGTCCACCAGCCCGGTGCGGTGGGAGGCCCGGCTGAGCATGTGCCCGGAGACCGGCACGGTGAGCAGCTGGAACAGGCCGATGAGCACCAGCATGCCGATGTCCACGGGGTCCCGCAGCCGGAGACCCACACCGAGCAGCACCAGCAGGACGCCCAGCACCTGCGGCTTGGTGGCCGCGTGCATCCGGCTGAGGATGTCGCGGAAGCGCAGCAGCCCGATCGCGGCAGCGAGGCACAGCAGGGCGCCGGACACGAGCGCGACCGCACCGGCCACGTCGGCGAGCCCGGCCCAGGTCACCGCTGCCCCCTTCCGCCGGGCGGCCGGCCGGGATCCTGCGGTGGCGGGTCGTCCCGGTCCCGGGCGACGAACCGGGCCACGCTCACCGAGCCGATGAATCCCACCAACGACAGCGATACCAGGATGGGCAGGACGGCCGCGTGCCGGGTGGTCGCCGCCTCCAGCCCGATCGCACACACCACGATGGACACGATCACCTCCGAGGCAACCGCCCGGTCCAGCACGCTCGGACCGCGCACGATACGGACCAGGGCGATCGCGGACGAGACCGCGAGCAGCGCTCCGGCGATCACCGCGACCAGGGTCATGAGGCCACCTCCGCCGGCGCTCCGGGCAGCCGGGTGTCTGCGGCGAGGGCGCGCACCACCCGCCGCTCCAGGGCCAACACGTCGCGCCGGATCTGGGCGATCTCGTCCGGGGTGTGCACGTCGAGCGCGTGCAGGGTGAGCTGTCCGGTCTCCGACACCAGGTCGATGACCACCGTGCCGGGCACCAGGGCCGTCATCTCGGCCACGATGGTCTGGAACAGGGTCGCCCGCCCTCGCAGCCACACGTCCATCACGACGCCGTCGACGACCGGACCGGGCCGCACCGCCTGCCACGCCACCCGGCAGCTGGAGAAGATCAGGTCGACCTGGAAGCGCACCATGAGCACCAGGAAGGCCCAGGGCCGCAACCGCACCCCGGTGATCAGCCGGGGCAACGGGAAGACCAGCAGCACCAACCCGCCCAGCGCCACCCCGGCCAGCACGTTGCCCCAGGTGATGCTGCCCTGCAGCGCCACCCAGATCACGGTGAGCCAGACCAGCGGGACCGGCTGGATCCGTCGGGGCCTCACGGCGCACCTCCCGGATAGACCGACTGGATGTATGGCGTGCGCGCGACGAGATCGCTTGCCGCCCGGTCCGTGATGCCGAACAGCGGGCCGGCCACCACGCTGATCGCGACGCCGACGACGACCAGCGCAGCGGTCGGCGCGACGACGCCGGCGCCCAGGGCGTCGGTGCGCACCCGCGCCGTGACGGTCGTCTCCGGCACCGGGGGCGCGCGCCAGAAGGCACGGCCCCAGACCCGGCTCACGGCATACAGCGTCAGCAGGCTGGTGACCACCGAACCGGCGATGAGCACGTAGGCCAGTGGGGTGCCGGCGTCGGCGCCGGCCTCCATCAGTCCCACCTTGCCGAGGAACCCGGAGAACGGCGGGATGCCTGCGAGGTTCATCGCCGGGATGAAGAAGAGCACGCCGAGCAGCGGCGCGGACCGGGCCAGCCCACCGAGCTCCTTCAGCGAGGTGCTGCCGCCGCGGCGTTCGATCAGACCGGCGACCAGGAACAGGGTGGTCTGGATGGTGATGTGGTGGGCGACGTAGAACACGGCTGAGGAGAAGCCCGCGACCGAGCCGAGCGCGATGCCGAAGGTCATGTAGCCGATGTGGCTGACCAGCGTGAAGGACAACAGCCGTTTGATGTCGTCCTGGGCCACCGCCCCGAGGATGCCCACGAGCATGGTGAGCAGCGAGGCCCAGAGCAGGACGTCGGTGAGCCGCCCATCCGGGAACAGCAGGGTCTGGGTGCGGATGATCGCGTAGACACCGACCTTGGTGAGCAGTCCCGCGAAGACCGCCGTGACCGGGGCCGGAGCCGTGGGATAGGAATCGGGCAGCCACCCCGACATCGGGAACACCGCGGCCTTGATGCAGAACCCCAGCAGCAGCATGATCTGCAGCAGCAGCCTGGTGCCGTCCGGGAGCTCGTCGAGACGGCCGGCGAGCTGGGCCAGGTTGACCGTGCCGGTCGCGGCGTAGATCAGGGCGATGGCCACGAGGAACACCAGCGAGGAGAGCATGCTGACGATCACGTAGGTGATGCCCGCCCGGACCCGTGGCGGGGTCCCGCCCAGGGTGAGCAGCACGAAGCTGGCGGCCAGCAGCATCTCGAAGCCGACGTAGATGTGGAAGAGGTCGCCGGAGATGAACGTCGTCGAGACGCCGGCCGACAGCACGAGCATCGTCGGGTGGAAGATCGGCAGGGGTGCCTCGCCGTCGCTCTCGTCGTCGAACGAGGAACGGCCCTGGCCGATCGAGTAGAGCAGCACGGCCAGGGAGACGAGCGACGACACGACGAGCATCAGCGCCGCGAGCCGGTCGACGACCAGCACGATGCCGAGTGGTGGCGCCCAGCCCCCGACCTCGACCACCTGGGTCCCGTGGGTGTCGGCGGCCCACAGCAGGACCCCGGAGACCACCAGGACAGCGGACAGCACGGTGACGGTGACGACGCGTTGGATGTGCGTGCGACGGGCCACGGCGATGGTGATCCCCGCGCCGATGAGAGGCAGGACCACCGGCAGCGGCACCAGGGCGCTCAGCAGCCCGTCGTGCGGCGCGTTCACCCGGTGCTCCCGGGGTCGCCCTCGAAGTCGGTCGGCTCCGACCGTGGTTCGGCCTGCGAGAAGTCGCTGTCGGACATGTCGTTGCGCTCGGCCTTGACGGTGATCCGGTAGTCCTCCGGGTCGTCCTCCATCACGTCGTGGTGCGTCAGCTGCCACGAACGGTGTGCCAGGGCGAGCATGAACGCCGTCATGCCCAGACTGATCACGATGGCGGTCAGCACCATGGCCTGCGGCAGCGGGTCACTCATGTCGGTCACGTCGGACGCACCGACGATCGGTGCCCTTCCCGCCGGCCCGCTCGCGACCAGGAAGAGGATGTTGGCCCCGTTGCCCAACAGCAGCAGGCCCATCAGCGCCCGGACGATGCTTCGGGCCAGCAGCAGGTAGACACCCGAGGCGAACAGCACGCCGACCAGAAGGCAGAGCACGAGGTTGGGCACCATCATCGCGGCCCCCTCAGCAGATGGGCGGAGGGCGGTGGCACGGAGGGGTCGTCGCCGGCCTCGATGAGCTGGTCGAGGCCCGACCCGAGACTGCGCAGGATGTCCAGGATGAGCCCGATGACGACGAGGTAGACGCCGATGTCGAAGAAGACCGAGGTCACCAGGTGGACGTCACCGATGGGCGGCAGGTGGAGGTCGAAGATCCAGCTCTGCAGGACGTCGCCCCCGAACGCGAGCGAGGCCAGGCCGGTGCCGGCGGACAGGAACAACCCTGCCCCCAGCAGCAGGCCGGGCATGATCGGCGCGGCGGCACGCAGCTCGTCGCGCTCGCCGGCCAGGTAGCGGACGGCGAGCGCGAGACCGGCGACCAGCCCGGCCGCGAAACCGCCGCCGGGGTGGTTGTGGCCGGAGAAGAGCAGGTAGAGGGACCACAGGATGATGGTGTGGAAGATCAGCCGGGTGACCACCTCGAAGAGCACCGAGCGCCGTTCCGGAGGCATCGCCGAACCCTCGGCCAGCCAGGGGCTGCCCTCGTTGCCGCCGAGCGAGGCGTGCGTGCGACGCAGGGACCGGGCGTTGGCAACGAGGCGACGGCTCACCGAGAGGGCGTCCTCGCGCAGGAAGATCAGGCTTGCCACCCCGGTCGCGGCGACCAGGACCACGGACAGCTCACCCATGGTGTCCCAGGCCCGGATGTCCACGAGGGTCACGTTGACGATGTTGTTGCCACCGCCGAACTCCACTGCGCCCTTGGCAAACTCGGCCGTCATGGGCTCGGCGGTGCGCGCCGCCACTGCGACGAGAGCCATGCAGGTCGTGACCACGCCGACGCCGATCCCGAGCAGGCCCCGCAGCCGCCGGGTCCGCAGGCTGGGGTCGTCGTTGAACTTGCCCGACAGTCGCCGGAGCACCAGGACGAAGACCACGATGGACACGGTCTCGACGAGCACCTGGGTGAGCGCGAGGTCCGGGGCGCCGTGCAGCAGGAACAGCATCGCGGTGCCGTAGCCGGTCACGCTCACGAGGAAGACCGCGCGCAGCCGGCGCCGGGCCCGGGTGGTGAAGAAGGCGGCCGCCGCGATGACGACCGCCACAGCCACCTGCACCGGGCTGTCCGCCCAGCGGACCTGGTCGGGCCAGGCGGCGCCGGCCAGGCCCACGGCCGGAAGGACGACCAGCACCAGCAGGATCAGGCCGAGAGAGAGCGGGAGCGAGCCGCGCTGGAACGCCCCGGTGACCTCGAGTGAGGCCCGGTCGAGTCCACGCATCAGACCGCGGTAGGCGGCGTCCGCGCTGGGAACCGCAGGCGCGGTCCGTTGCAGCACCTCGACGCGCGACCGCTGCCAGAACAGCGCAGCCCCGAGCGCGACGGTGGCGGCGGACAGCAGCAGCTGCGTCGACAGACCGTGCCACAGGCCCAGGTGCACCGTGTGCCGGGCCTGCGGCCACGCCTCGGTGTAGGCGTGCAGGTAGCGTTCGCCGAGCCCGGACAGGGCGCCGGCCACCACACCGGCGGCCGCGAGCAGCACCGGCACTCCCACCAGGAGCCCGGCCGGCCGGTGCAGCGGCGTCGGCGCCCGGCCGCGCACCGACCGGAAGGCGCCCCAGCAAAATCGCGCGCCGTAGGCGAAGGTGAGCACGGACCCCGCCACCAGGACCACGAGGACCGGCCAGTCGCCATCCGGTCCGGCGCCGTGCCCGGGCAGCAAGGAGGTGTACGCGGTCTCCTTGCCCACGAAGCCGATCATCGGGGGCAACCCGACCATGGACGCGGCAGCGACCACCGCGGTCCCGGCGAGCCACGGCATACGGCGCCCGAGCCCCGACAGCTCCCGCACGTCGCGGGTGTGCGCACTGTGGTCGATCGTGCCGACGACCAGGAACAGGCATGACTTGAACAGCGCGTGGCCCACCAGGACGGTCAGCGCCGCCAGCGCGGCCGCCCGGGTGCCGTAGCCGGCCAGGATGGTCAGGTAGCCCAGCTGGCTGACGGTGCCGTAGGCGAGCAGCAGCTTGAGGTCGTGCTGGCGCAGCGACCGCCAGCCGCCGACCAGCATGGTGGCACCGCCGAGCACGAGCACCACCAGTCGCCAGAGCGGCAGGTCGCTGAAGGCCGGGGCCAGGCGTGCCACGAGGTAGACCCCGGCCTTGACCATCGCGGCGGCGTGCAGGTAGGCGCTCACGGGAGTCGGTGCGGCCATCGCACCGGGCAGCCAGAAGTGGAACGGCACCAGCGCGGACTTGCTCACCGCGCCGAGGAGCAGCAGGACCACCGCGGCGGTCGCCAGCGGTCCGGTGGGCGGGTCGGCGACCAGCTCGGAGATCCGGTAGGTGCCGGCATCCTGGCCGAGCAGCACGATGCCGACGAGCATGGCGAGCCCACCGGCGGTCGTGACGACGAGGGCCTGGGTGGCCGCCGACCTGCTGACCGAGCTGCCGGCCCGGTGCCCGATCAGCAGGTAGGACAGGACCGTGGTCAGCTCCCAGAACAGGTACAGCACCAGCAGGTCGTCGCTGGTCACCAGCCCGAGCATGGCCCCGGCGAAACCGGTCAGCGATGCCGCGAAGCCGCCGAGGCCCGGCTCGTCGTCCTCGAAGTAGTGCGCGCAGTAGAGCAGGACGAGCGCCCCGATCGCGCCGACCACGAGGGTGAGCAGCCAGGAGAGGGTGTCCAGCCGGAAGGACAGCTGCATGCCGAGCGATGGCACCCAGTCGGCACGGAAGGTCGGTGGGCGTCCGGCCAGCACGGTCGACGTCTGGGTGAGCACCCATACTGCGGCTGCGGCAGGCGGCGCCGCCAGGACGATGAACGCCCGGCTCCCCCACCAGCGGACGAGAGCCGGTGCCGCCGCGGCGAGGACGACGTGGGCGACGAGGAGCGTGATCATCTCGACTCCTCGTGTTCGTCGTGGCCGAGCGGCGTCGGATTCGCGGCGTCACCCACCGACAAACAACACGAGGCGCTACCGGGGGCTGCGCCGATCATACGGGGGTGTCGGCGCGTCACAGTGCGGCGGAACGTCGGGCCGGGGCTCAGCCGACGGCCCCCAGCGATCGCCAGTAGCCGTTGAGGGCCTTGTTGGTCTTGACGAACCAGACGATCGGACCGATCACGAGGAACACACCGGGGAAATACCAGAGGCCGGTCAAACCGCTCACCGGCGGGTGCTGCCCGCGGCGGGTGTAGAGCTCGCCGACCTGGTTGGAGGTGAGGTAGGGCATCACGATGCCGATGAAGAACGCAATGACGAGGGCGAGCGGGCCGCCGAGGCCCTGGCCGCTGTGCCGCTTCATCTCCTCGTGGGTGACGTAGAACCAGTAGAGGCTGTAGATGCCGAGGGTGACGAAGCACAGCAGGATGCACAGGCCGGTGCCTCGCACGTGTCCCACCTGGCCGGACGGCGCCGCGTAGCCCGAGGGCATGACCGGCGCCGCGCCGTAGCCGGGCGGCGGGGGCGGGTAGCCCTGGGCCGTTGGGTAGGCCGGACCGGGCGGGTGGCCCTGGGCCGGCGGGTAGCCCTGGGAGTACGGGTCACCCGCTGCCGGCTCATCCGGCGGGTCGGGGGGTCGGTTCGGCACGTCGGTCATGGCGCCACCTTGCTCGGTCTGGTCCTCGAAGGAGGCAGCCTACCGATGCATCCCGGGAATCCTGGAGAGCCACTCCAGGACGGGCAGCGCGCTGCCGGGCTCGAGCGGGACCCGCCAGCGGCCGCCCGGGTTCGCCGCAGCCATGAAGCTCTCGTGCGGGTGCGCGAGCGGGACGGCGGGGTTGGCCGCTGAGGCGGGGTTGCGCAGGTCGTGCACGAGGACGGCTGCGGCCAGTGCGCGGGAGGTGTCGGCGTCGAAGGTCTCGATGCCGAGCCGAGCGGTCAGCCGCTGGCGCTGCTCCATGACAGGGTTCGAGTGCACGGACGCCGTGCGGGTCGGCGGGGCCACGTGCACCGACGTCAGCATCCCGTCGGCCCGAGCCAGCATCAGCCGCCAGCGCTGCAACCGCTTGGCCAGCGCGTAGTTCTGTCCCTGGTCGGTGATCATGGCGTTGACCAGCCCGTATCGGCCGGCCGCGGTCTCCAGGACGGCTTCGCTGGTGAAGTTGGGTCGCAGCACCCGTCCCCCGGAAGCCCTGTGCACCGCCCGCGCCGCCAAGGGGGACGGCCGCAGCGCCCGGTGGCGGCGCTGCGACTCCTGCACCGCGGCCAACGGCACGAGAAAGACGTCCGACGGGGTCGCGAGGTAGGCGAGCGACAGATCGTCGCGCCGCGCCGCCAACTCCGTCAGGACCGTGTCGAAGGCCATGGTGAGGCGCACGAAGAGCGCCCCGTCGGCATACCCGTAGTTGCCCACCGTCAACGGGCCCGGCAACCCCGTCAGCCAGTCGACCACCGCCCCGGCCTCGGTCAGCAGGTCGGCTCCCGCACGCTCGACGAGGGCGTCGCCTGACGGGGCGCCGCCCCCGCGCACCGGAACCGACAGCCGCCCGGCCGAGGCGCGTGCGGTGCGGACGATCCGCTCCCAGACCCGCGGACGAGGCAGGTCGATCGCGGCGACGTGCGCACCCCACGCCAGCAGGTCGGACAACGGCCCCATGGCGGATCCGGCGCCCACCAGAGCGAAGGTGCGATCGGACAGATCAAGCCACTCCGGGTGGCGCACGACCGATCCCACCGCCTCTCGGAAGGACGGCTCGGTGATGCCGCGCCCGACCCAGTCGTCCAGCTGGCGGAGCAACCTGTGGCCGGTGAGCAGCTCGCCGCGATAGGGCACCTCGAGGACGGGACGTCGGGTTCCCTCTCCCGCCACCTCCACCGTGGACAGGCGCGGCTCGCGGACCGACACCGCGTGGCCGAGTGGGTGCTCCTGCTCGCCGGTCACGTGGACGAAGCTCTGCGCGGCCTCGGCGAGACCGGCCCGCGCCACGGTCATCGCCGTCTCCGCGGAGCCCGCCTCGAGGACGGTGAGGGCCTCGAAGTGGCGGGGGTACCCGCGGCGCCAGTTCTCCTCGCTCGCGAATCGGTCGGCGAGCGAGTCGTCGACCGGGGTCACCGCCGCCCGCAGGACCCGCTTCCCGGTCTCCGTGCTGCTCCGACCGTGCCGGCCGCCGGGGAAGTTGACGCCGTCCTCACCCATGGTTGTGTCTCCTTGTCCTCCGCCGCCGGGCGGCCGTGTTGTCGAGTTCGTGCCGTCGATCTCGTGCTGTCCTGTCTCATGTCCGGCAGATCGGCTGCAGGGCGTCCGCCGGCCGAGCCCACGATGCAGGTAGGTTGAGGACCCTCTCCGCAGATGGGAGGGCCGCCGTGCCCACCGCCCCCTCGATGCAGCGCGTGCTCTCGCACCCGTGGCTGCTGGCTCCGTTCGAGCCTTACCGGGCGAGCATCGAGCTGGCGTCGGTGCCGTTCATGGCTCCCTTCCTCCTGGGGGCCACGCGGGCCCATGGCCAGCCGGTTCTGGCCGTTCCCGGCCTGTGCGGCGGCAACGGGTGGACGCTGGCCATGCGCTCGCACCTGCGGGCCCTGGGCCACTCCCCGCACCGCATGCACCGGGGCACGATGCTGGGAAAGCCCGCGACGGTGGTCCAGACCCTCATCGACCGCGTCGACCAGATCTCCCACGAGGAGGGCCCGGTGGGGCTCGTCGGCTGGAGCGTGGGCGGTGCGTTCGCCCGCCAGGTCGCTCTGGCCCGCCCCGACCGGGTGCGCCTGCTGGTCACGCTCGGCGCCCCGCTCGACGGCGCGTGGTACGCCACCCGGTGGGCCGCCGCGATGAGACCGTTGCCCGTCCCCGTCACCGCCGTCTACTCGCGCAGCGACGGGGTCTTCGACTGGCACCGCTGCCTGCAGCCCCGAGGCCCCCGCGCCGAGAACGTCGAGATCATCTCGAGCCACCTCGGCATGGGAGTCCACCCGGCCGCACTGCACGTGGTCGCCGACCGGCTGGGGCAGGCACCCCACATCTGGCACGCCTATCGGCAACCGTTCTCCCGGCCGGAGCGGGGGCAGCACCCCGACCCGGCCAGGAGCGCCTGACCCGGTGTGTGCAGCACTCAGGCGGTCTGCAGGTCGGGCTTCCCGTCCGACGTCTTGGTCGCCGGCGACTGCTCTGCGGCGCCCAGGTCGAGCTTGGTGCCCTCCTGGGTGATCTTGACGATGAACACACCCACGAGGAACAGTGCCGCGACGTAGAGAGCGACCGGGGTGAATCCACCGACTGCGGCGAGGCTGGCCGCGACCAGCGGGGACACGCCGCCACCGAGAGTGGATGCGATCTGGTAGCCGAGTGACGCTCCGGTGTAACGGTACTGGGTGTGGAACATCTCGGAGATGAAGGCTGCCGACGGGCCGTACACGGCGGCCTGCACGACCGGCATACCGAGGATCATGCCGAGGTAGAGCAGGAACGTCGAGCCATCCTGGATCATCCAGAAGATGGGGTAGGCCAGGACGATGCCGGCGACAGAGCCGAAGATCATCACCGGACGCCGGCCGAACCGGTCGGACAGGTTGGCGTAGAAGGCCAGGGCACCCACTTGCAGCACGGAGGCGACCGAGAAGGCCACGAGCACCGCGGTGCGGCTGTGGCCGCCCTCGGTGGTGCCGAGGGTGAGAGCGTAAGAGGCAAGGAGCCCCTGCAGCGCAAAGCAGCTCACCGTGCCGAGTGCGGCGAGGATGATCGCTTTCCCCTGGTTCTTGACGACGGCGACGAGCGGAGTCTCCTTCTTCTCCTGCTCATCCGCCTTGGCCTGCATCTCCTCGAAGAGCGGGGACTCGCTCATCCTCCACCGGATCCACAGACCGATGAGGACCAGGACACCGCTGAGCAGGAAGGGAATCCGCCAGCCCCAGTGCAGGAAGGCGGAGTTGTCCATCATGGCGAACAGAGCGAGCACCAGGGAGCCGAGCACGGCACCGCTCGGCGCCCCCATGTTGACGAACGCGGCCGTCAGGCCACGTTTGCCGTCCTCGGCCGCCTCGACGCTGATGGTGGCGGAGCCGCCCCAGTCACCGCCGACCGCGATCCCCTGCACGATGCGCAGCAGCACGAGGGTGGCGGGTGCCCACTCGCCCCAGGTGCCGTATGACGGGACGCACCCGATCAGGAAGCTGGCCGCCCCCATGAGCCCCATCGTGATGAGCAGCATCTTGCGACGGCCGAGCCGGTCGCCGAAGTGGCCGAAGATGATGCCGCCGATCGGCCGCGCCAGGTAGCCGGCCAACAGGGTCACGAACGACAGGATGGTGCCTGTCGCCGCAGAGAGGTTGCTGAAGAAGACGTGGGCGAAGACCAGGCTGGCGGCCGAGGTGTAGAGAAGGAAGTCGTAGTACTCGATGGTCGTCCCGAAGTAGCTCGAGAGGATGACCTTGCGCACCTCCTTGCGCCGACGCTCGGCAGAGATGACCTGTGACATGAGGACTCCAAAGGGTGAGGGTGCTGCCGGATCGGCGCGGTGCCGTCCGTTGGCGTGGGTGGGGGGTGTCGAGCTGTGGTGAAGTGACGCGTGTTCTGTTGTGGCAGAGGGTTGTCGAGTGCCGATGAGGCTTTTGCGGCGGTTCGGGCCGCCCTTCAGGCCTTGTGCCCAGGCACCAGCTGGCGCTTGAGGATCTTGCCGGTGGGGCTCTTGGGCAGGTCGGTAAGGATCTCGACCGTCCTCGGGTACTTGTAGGCGGCCACGCGGTCCTTGACGAAGTCGATGATCTCCTCGGTCTCGGCCGAGGCGCCGATCTTGAGCGACACGAAGGCTCCGACCTCCTCGCCGAGCCGGTCGTCGGGCAGGCCGACGACCGCCGCCTCGAAGATCGCGGGGTGCTGGTAGAGCACCTCCTCGACCTCCCGCGGGTAGACGTTGTAGCCGCCCCGGATGATCATCTCCTTCTTGCGGTCCACGATGAAGAAGAAGCCGTCCTCGTCGCGGTAACCCAGGTCGCCACTGTGCAGCCAGCCGCCGGCGAAGGCCTGGTCGGTCGCCTCCGGGTTGTCCAGGTAGCCGCCCATGGTGTTGTGTCCGCGGATCACCAGCTCGCCGACGTGGTCGCGGCCCGCCGGCAGCTCGGTGTTCTCGTCGTCCCAAACCTGCATCTCGGTGCCCCAGATGGGCGTGCCGATGCTGTACGGCTTGCGGTGGTCCGGTCGGTTGTAGCTGGCCAGTGGGCCGCTCTCGGTCAGTCCGTACATCTCGAGGATCTGCACACCCATCTCGCGCTCGAAGGTGTCCAGCAGCTCTGCGGCGATGGGCGCGCCCGCGGAACCGCAGTAGCGCAGCGAGGAGACGTCGTAGTCGGACCGCTCCGGCTGGTGCTCGATCGCGTGGTACATCGTCGGGACGCCGTGCAAGATCGTGGCGTGGTGGTCCTGGATCGCCTGCAGGACGTCGAGCGGCTTGAACTTCTCCAGGAGCACCACTGCGCCGCCAGCGCGCAGAGTGGCGTTGAGCAGGCCCGACAGGCCGAGAGCGTGGAACAGCGGCATGACCGCGATGGTGACGCTGTCGCGGTCCATCTCGAAGGCCTCGACGTGTGCCTGGGCGTTCATCAGGAGCTGGAAGTGGGTCAGCTGGACCCCCTTGGGGTGACCGGTGGTGCCCGACGTGTAGAGCAGGACGGCCGTGTCAGAGGGCTGTCGCTGGACGAATGGCGCGGGGATCTCCTGACCACCGGCGGTGAGCTCCTCGAAGCGCCGCGCACAGGCAGGCAGCTGGGCGTCGCCGACGATGAACAGGTGTTCCGCGCCGGCTTCGTTCACGCCCCGGGCAGCCTCGCTCGCGACACCCGCCGCCGAGATCAACAGATTTGCCTGAGAGTTCTTCAGGAAGTAGGCGATCTCCGGGCCCTTGTTGAGGACGTTCATCGGGATGGCGACAGCCCCGGCCTTGAGGACGCCGTAGAAGACCGCCGCGAACTCGGGAACGTTGGGCAGCTGGACCCCGACGCTGTCTCCCGGCGTGACCCCCAGTCGCACGAGCCCCCTCGCGACGCGGTCGCTCCACTCGTCGAGCTGACGGTGGGAGATGGTGCCACCACGGTGGATGATGGCCGGGCGGTCGGGGCCGGACTGCGCCGACTCGCGAACGATGACTGAGAGGTTGAACGACACGGGTTCTCCTACGTTCTGGCTGGGACCGACCCCCTGACGGGTCAGTCGTCAGTGGGGGTGGGTTTGGCAGCCGACTTCTTCGCTGCCGGGGACTTCCTGGCGGCCGACTTTCCCGGGGCCGGGGACTTCTTTGCCGCCGACTTTCTCGGGGCCGGCGACTTCTTTGCCGCCGACTTTCTCGGGGCCGGCGACTTCTTTGCGGCCAACTTTCTCGGGGCCGGGGACTTCGCCGCGGACTCGGCGCGGTCGGCGGCCTCCATCAGCTCCTCGAGCGCGTCCTTCATGTGCCCGGGCAGCTCCCAGAGGTCACCGGTGAGGTCGCCGGCTCCCATGAAACCGAAGTCCACCCGGTCGAGGTAGCTCTGCAGCGTGATGTTGAGTCCGACGCCGGTGGTGAGGAACGCGGCCGGCCAGTAGCCCGCCATACGGGCCCCGGTGACCTCCACGACCTGCGACGGGCCGCGGACGTTGGAGACCACGACGTTCCACATCGAGCCCGACACCCAGTCGGGCGCGCGGCTCAGCAGCTGCTGGTGGACCCAGAAGAGCGACTGCGGGATGAAACGGCTTGCGGAACGGAGCAGTCCGGTGGGCAGGGCGTCGAAGTTGCTCCTGGCCGCCTTGAGGTCGCCGTGGACCGCCTTGAGTCGCTCGACCGGGTCGGCGAGGTGGGTCGGGAGCGGCGCGAAGAACATGCTGATGTGGTTGGCCCACCGGTCCTTCTCCTCCCCGGTGCGCAACGAGTAGGGGATGCACACGACCAGCGGCTCCTCAGGGGCGCCGCCCCGCTCCTCCATCCATCGCCGAAGAGCTCCCGCCACGACGGCGACGACGGCGTCGTTCATGGTGCCGTCGAAGGCCTTGCCGACCCGCTTGAAGTCGGCGAGCGACAGGTCCGAGAAGGCGTAGGTCCGGGCGTCGGTGATCGTCCTGTTGAAGGGGGTGGCTGGTTTCGTGACCTGCGGGAGCACCGGGAGCACCTCTGGCTGCCCCTTGGCACGCTGTCGCCGGTTGACGACGCCCCGGACCGGTGCCCCCACCTTGCCCGGGATCATCCGCGCGATGAAGGCTGGCAGGGCCATCACGCCATCCTCGGAACGTCGTCCCACGAGGTACTTGACCGTCTGCGCCTGCAGTCCGACGAACTGGACGGGCTTGAGGGCCCTCCCCACGACCCCCCGCGCCAGCATCTCGACCGGCCCTCCCCAGGGCTCGCGCCGGCCCGGGGCCGCGCTGGCCGGGTCGGCGGGCGTCGTCGGGTGGTCCGACAGGAGATCGAGGATCGTGGGGATGGTTCCGCCGTCGACCGCGCCATGGTGCACCCGCAGCAGGTGTGCGAGACGGCCGCCGTGCAGGCCCTCGATGATCCACAGCTCCCAGAGGGGCCGGTGGGGGTCGAGGCGGATGCTCATGATGCGGGAGATCTCTGCCGCGAGGTCCTGGTCGGTCCCGCCTTCGGCCAGGGTGATCGTCCGGACGTGCGCAGCGACGTCGACCTCGGTCTCGGCCCAGTACTCCTTGTCGAGCCCGAGCGGCACCTTGGCGCGCACCCGGCGGAACGGCGGGATCTGGTCGAGCCGTTCGGTGATCCGCTCGATCATGCGCTCCGCTCGGCCCGCCGCCGGGTCGTCGAAGGCGTCGTAGATCATCAGCCCGCCCATCACGCCGGTCGAGGTCGCGGTGTCGACGCTGAAGAACATCCCGTCCATCGCGGTGAGCTGCTGCATGTGTGGTCCTGTCGTTCGTGCCGGTGACGAGCGTCGGGATGCGACGGCCCGCGCCGGAGGGCGGGTGCGTAAGGGTGGAGCGGCGCACGGTGGGGCGCAGTTCCGAGAGCTCTTCGTCGAACAGCGCGGTGGCGGACCCGATGAAGCAGCACTTCTGAAGCCATGGTATTGATTCCCGCGCGACCGAGACCGTTCATGTTCTCAACGTTCCGGTCTGCGGAATTCACCGTGTGCGCTGCGCCGAAGCGTGAACCACGTCACTTGACTACGCAAATGCTTGACAAACTACGCATCTTGAATGTTCAATGATGACAAGCGATTCAAAGCCAGCACGGCACGGAATCACCGTCACAGGAGGAAACATGTCCACCGTCATCGCTCTCGTCACCAAGGTCCACGAGCGTCAGGTCGAGGCCGCGAACAAGGGCCAGCACGCCGTCCTCGGCCTGCTCGGTCGCGCCTCGGAGATCCTGGACAAGGCCCCCAGACCGCCGGAGCGCGTCCAGACCGGCCTGAAGCCCCTTGCCTCGCTCGTCGGCAGCCCGTCCGACTACGTGCGCTACGCCACCGCGAGCAGCAAGGACTGGACGCAGGCCCGCGAGTCCTTCCAGAGCGGTCTGCTCGATCTCTTCACGCCCGCTCCAGCGGCCTCCACGTCGAACACGACACAGAAGTCGCAGAAGTCGAGCTCCAAGGGGAGCCGCAGCGCGAAGGCTTGAGCCCCGCGACACGACGCGTCCTGCCCCACCCGGGCAGCGGGCGGCACCAGCCACGACGTGGGTCCACCCGATCGGTGGGCCCGCGTCGTGGCATGTCCGGCCCGGCCTTGGGAGGATGGGCCCCATGAGCTCCTGTGCGCCTGTTCGAGGCCGAAGTCCTGCTCGATCGTGGTGTCACGCGCCGGGGCCGGCCACGGGGGCTCGCTCGCGGTGAGGATGCAACGACTGAGCAGCCTCGACGCATCGTTCCTCGCCCTCGACGGCCCCCACGGTGCCGGGCACATCTGCCTCACCGCCCTCGTCGCCGGACGGCTCGATCTCGACGAGCTGCGTGACCTGGTCGAGGCGCGACTGCCCTTCGCCCCCATCCTGCGGCGTCGGCTGCGCAACGTCCCGCTCGGCATCGACCGGCCCTGGTGGGTCGACGACCCGGACTTCGACCTCACCCAGCACCTCTTCGGGTCGGTCGTCATCGGCGACGAGTGGCGTCGTGAGCTCGCCCGGACGGTGGCTCAGATCGCGGAGCAACCGCTGGACCGGTCTCGCCCGCTCTGGGAGATCCACCTCGTGCAGGGCTCCGCATCGGACCAGACCGCCGTGATCACCAAGATCCACCACGCCGCAGTGGACGGCATTGCCGGGAGGGACCTGCTCACCACCCTGCTCGACGACCGGCCGCCGGAGACCGACCCGTCGTCCGACGGCGCATGGCATCCTGCGTCCCTGCCCGGCACCGGCGAGATGCTCGCCCGGGGGGTGCTCGGGGTCGCCGACCTCGCAGGCACGGCGCTGCGGCTCGAGGCCGCTCTGATGGGTCGGCTGCCACAGGTGCCCACCCTCGCGATCACCTCGGCCGCACGCGTTTCCAGCGGCACGGTCGAGTGGCTCACAGGGACCGCCGGCGATGCCGTGCCGGTGCGCACTCGTCCACGCATCAGCGCACCGAGGACCCCGTTCAACAAGGCCATCACGCGCGAACGAGCGTGGGCCTTCGGTGAGTTGTCGCTGGACGACTCCAAGGCCGTGCGCACGGCCGCGGGTGCCACGGTCAACGACGTTCTGCTCAGCACGGTCGCAGGGGCCCTGCGCGAATGGCTCCTGCGGGCCGAAGCCCTGCCCGAGGAGCCGCTCCGGGCGCTCGTGCCGATCTCGGTGCGCACGGACGAGGACAAGGTCACCGGCAACAAGATCGACCTGATGACCTGCCCCCTGCCGACCGACGTGGCCGACCCGCTCGTGCGGCTCACCAGCGTGCGCGAAACCACCGCGGTGGCCAAGGCACACCGCGCGATCGGCGCCGACACCCTGCAGGACGTCGCTTCCTTCGCGCCACCGGCCCTGGCGACACGAGCCGTGCGCGTCGTCGCGGCGGCCCGCCTCGCCGACCGGGTGCGCCTACCGTTCAACGTCCTGGTGTCCAACGTGCCCGGCACGCGCGAGGTGCTGCACCTGCACGGACAGCCCATCGAGGGCCTCTACCCCCTTCCGGCCCTCAGCGACGGGCTCGGCCTGAACATCACCATCCAGGGATACCGTGGACGCCTGCACGTGGGAGTCGTGACGTGCCCGGCCCTGATCCCGGACCCCTGGGAGGTGCTCGACCTCCTTGTGGCCGCGCACGACGAACTGGTCGAGCAGGGGCGCCTGCGGGCCACCCACCCGAGCCAGTCCTGACTTCGACAGGTGCTCACCGGAGCTCGGCGTTGGCGGCGTCTCTGGCGAGGTGCAGCACCCGCACGATCTCCCGGACCCGCGCCGCCGAGTAGCGGATGGTGGGGACCGAGACGGACATCGCGGCAACGACCCGACCGTCTGCGCCCCGCAGGGCCGTCGCGATCCCCGCGATCCCACGCTCCGTGCGGCCGACATTCAGCCCGTAGCCGCGCTGCTGGATCGTCCGCAGCTCGCGGTGCAGTCGCTTGACTCCGGCGGCATCGAGGTCGAGCTCGGGCACTCCTTCCGGCGGGTAGAGCTCGTCCAACTCCGCCGCACCCAAGCCCGCCAGCACGACAACCCCACCGGAGACCAGGTGCGCCGGAAAGACGGCGCCGGTGCGGGACCCGACGCGGAGGGGTTGCCGGGCCTCGACCGTGGCGAGGATCCGCGCCTCCCGCCCGGAACAGACCATGAGGTGACAGGTCTCGTCCAGCTGTTCCCGGATGCGCTCGAGGTGGGGCAGGACCACGGCCTCGAGGCCTCCCCCTCGTGACTCACCGACCGACAGCGACGCGAACGCAGGACCAGGCTGGTATCCACGGCCGCTCGCCTGCACCGCGAAACCCCGGTAGCGCAGGGTGGACAACAACCGGTGTGCGGTCGACGGTGCGACGCCCAGCTCGGAGGCGGCCGCCGTGACACCGACGTCGCCCTGCCGGGCCAGGAGCACCAGCAACCGCAAGGCGTTGTCCACCGACTCCAGGTATGCCACCTCGGGGCCTCCGTTCCGCTCTGGGGAACTCACCTTCCGGGATGATGACACACCGAGAACGGTTGTGGGAGGGCGATCCGGGACCGGCACCGTGCCTGCGCCGAGGCAGGTGGTCTCACCGCCTCCCGGCAGGGAGGTCCATCACCTCACTGTCCAGGAGTCGCAGCGAGCGCAGCGCGGCGGACGTCCTCGGGAGCACCTGACGGGCATACCACCGGGCGGCGGCGGCGCGACCCGCGAGATCCCCGTCGGCGGGCTCTCCTGCGGCGGCGCACCTTTCGTCCGCGACCACGGCAGAGCGCAGCAACAGCCAGCCCACCACGACGTCCCCCACCGCCAGCAGCAGCGCCCGGGCGCCCAGTGCGGCCACCTGCGGATCCGAGTGCGCACGGTCCAGGCTCAACCCGGCCATCCGCGTGACGTCGTCGGCGCTGTCCCGCAGCAACCCGGCCTCCACCTGGAGGGCCCCGCTGTCGGCGAGCGAGTCGGCGAGGGCGGTGACCTCGGCGAGCAGCTCGCCCAGCGCCTTGCCCCGGTCGGCGGCCACCCGCCGCTGCAGCAGGTCCATGGACTGGATGCCGCTCGTCCCCTCGTAGATGCTGTCGATCTTCGTGTCACGGACGTATTGCTCGAGCGGGTGGTCCTCGAGGAACCCGGAGCCCCCGAACACTTGCAGGCACTCCGACCCGAGCACCTGCCAGGCGGTCTCCGCACACCACGTCTTGACCACGGGCAGCAGCAGGCGGTGGCGCACGACGGCGACATCGTCCGGGACACCCGACGCCTCGGCGACCTCCATCCGGTCGATGAGGGTTGCGGTGTACAGCACCAGCGCGCGGGCGCCCTCCGCGAAGGCCCGTTGGGACATCAGCGATCGACGCACGTCCGGATGCTCGACGATCGGGACCGGCTCCGGGCCCGCCGAATCGAAGGTGATCAGCGGCCGGCCCTGCACGCGCGTGCGCGCCTGCTCGAGCGCGCCCAGGTAACCGGTGGACAGCGCGGCGGCGGACTTGAGGCCGACCAGGAGACGGACGTAGGTGATGATCTCGAACATCTGCCGCAGCCCACGGTGCTCGTCACCGAGGAGCGTGCCCACCGCTGGTTCCCCGTCGCCGAAGGTGAGTTCGACCGTCGGTGTGGCCCGCACCCCCATCTTGTGCTCGAGCCCCGTGGCCATGACGCCATTGCGCCGTCCGACCTCACCGGTGTCCGGGTCGTAGTGGTGCGAGGGCACGACAAACAGCGACAGGCCCCTGCTGCCCGGACCGCCCGCGCCCTCGACGCCGACGGGCCGGGCCAGGACGAGGTGGACGATGTTGTCGGTCGCGTCGTGCTCGCCCCATGTGATGAAGTGCTTGGTGCCCTCGACGTGCCAGGTGCCGTCGGGTTGTGGGAACGCCCGGGTCCGGGCCGCGCCCACGTCCGAACCGGCGTCCGGTTCGGTCAGGACCATGGTGACCGTCCACTGCCGTTTGAGGATCAGCTCGGCGAGCCGGCGCTGGGCTGGCGTACCAGCGGTGTCGAGGAGGCGGACCACCTGCGGGACCAGCTGGGTGCACATGCCGACGGCCGGGTTGGCACCCATCGCGAACTCCGTGGCGGCCCAGCGGAGGGAGGCGGGCACCCGCACCTCACACCTGCCCGGGGGAAGGTCCAGCCCGAGCCAGTCGGACGCGAGGTGCTCGCGCAGAGCAGTCGCCACCTCGCCCGGGAGCGCGATCTCATGGGTGACGGGGTCGAGCACCGGTGGGCATCGATCGCCGACGACGAAGCTCGGCGCCAGCCGCTCGGTCGCGAAGCGCTCGGCCTGCTCGAGGACGTCCCTGGCGGCGTCGACGTCCACGTCCTCGAAGGGCGCCCGGCCGTAGGCGTCCGCAACCCCCAGCACGTCGAAGAGGAGAAACTCGCTGTGGTTCCGGTCGGTGCGATAGTGCGTCACGATCACTCCTGGTCGGTTGGTCATGGGAGCTGGAGCGGGAGCTCCAGCCCGGCACGGCGCCGTCAGGCGTAGAAGCGGAAGACCGGCTGTGCCACACAGGCCGGCTTCTCGGAGCCCTCGATCTCCACGGTGGCGTCGAAGGTCAGCTGCCGGCCGCCACCGCCCACCTCGGTGACCTCGCGCACGACTGCGCCCAGGCGGATCCTCGACCCGACCTTCACCGGAGCCGGGAAGCGCACCTTGTTCAGTCCGTAGTTGAGCTTCGTGCCGACGCCCTCGACCTCGAGCAGCTCGGTGAACAGCGGGATCACCAGGGCCAGCGTGAGGTAGCCGTGCGCGATCGTGGTACCGAAGGGGCCGCTCCGGGCCCGCTCGGGATCGACGTGGATCCACTGCGGGTCGTCGGTGGCGTCGGCGAAGGTGTTGACGCGGTCCTGAGTGACCTCCATCCACTCCGTGACGCCAAGATCCGATCCGACGAGGTCGGTCAGGTCGGCGAACTGCGTGTTCGTGGGCATGGCAGTACCTCTCATCGTGGGTGCAGCAGGGGGGAGGCCGTCAGGACAGGCGCAGGACGCGGATCGCGTTCTCCTTGAGGACCTTCGGCTTGACCTCGGGCTTGATCTCGAGCTTGTCGAAGTCGGCCAGCCAGCGGTCGGGGTCGATCACGGGATAGTCGGAGCCGAAGAGGACCTTGCTGCGCAGCGGCCCGTTGATGGCACGGACCAGCTCCTGGGGAAAGTACTTGGGCGACCACCCGGACAGGTCGATGGCCACGTTGGGCTTGTGCGTCGCGACCGAGATCGCCTCGCTCTGCCACGGCACCGACGGGTGCGCCATGATGATGGTCAGCTCCGGGAAGTCGGCGGCGACATCATCGAGCAGCATCGGGTCGGAGAAGCGCAGTTTGATGCCTCCGCCGCCGGGCATGCCGGCGCCGATGCCGGTCTGGCCCGTGTGGAAGATGGCCGGCAGTCCACGGGCAGCCAGGGCCTCGAACAGCGGGTATGCCGTGCCGTCGTTGGGCGCGAACTCCTGCAGACTCGGGTGGAACTTGAGTCCGCGGACACCGTGGTCGGCCACCAGCCGCTCCAGCTCGGCGACGCCGTCGGCGCCCTTGGCCGGGTCGATGCTGCCGAACGGGATCAGCACGTCGGGGTGCCGGGCCGCGCCGGCGGCGACCTCCTCGTTGGAGATCCGGCCGTGTCCCAGTGCCTTCTCGGCGTCGACCGTGAAGATCACCGCGGCGATCCGGCGCTCGCGGTACTTCTCGGCGATCTGGTCGATCGTCGGCGTCCGCTCCCCCGCCTTGAAGTACTTGGCCGAGGCGTCCAGGAACGGCTGGGGCAGCGCCGTGTGCCCGTGGTCATCGATCTCGACGTGGACGTGCGTGTCGATCGCGACGAGGTTCTCCAGGTCGAGGCTCATGTGGTCAGCCCTCCTTCTGCGCGGGGTCTTCGGGCAGCTGCTCGCCGACGGTCTGCAGGTGCGGGGCGAACGCGCCCGGCCACACCTTCGCGATGTCGTCGGCGTCCCAACCGCCGGCGTGGTACTCCTGCACGATCTGTTCGGGGTGGGAGTAGAGCGACAACCGGTCGCCGCCGATGCCGACGGCCTGCCCGGTCACGTCCGCCGCGTCGTCGGAGGCCAGGAAGGCGACCAGCCCGGCGACGTCCTCCGGTGAGCCGAAGGCCAGTTCCCGGCGCGCGAACGGTGGCAACGGCTCGCCGGCTGCCAGCGCCTCGACATACGGCTTGAGGAAGGGAACGGTCGCCGTCATGGCGGTCGCGGCGACCGGGACGACCGCGTTGGCGGTGATCCGGTCACGCGCGAGCTCCATGGCCCAGGTGCGGGCGAAGCCGACGATCCCGGCCTTGGCCGCCGAGTAGTTGGTCTGACCGAAGTTGCCGTACTGCCCGGCCGGCGAGCCGATGAGGATGATCCGGCCGCCCTCCCCCTGCTCCTTCATCTGCACGACGGCGGCGCGGGCACAGGTGAAGGTGCCGCGCAGGTGCACGCGGGTCACCAGGTCGAAGTCCTCGTCGGTCATCTTCCAGAGCACCTTGTCCCGCAGGACCCCTGCGTTCGACACCAGCACGTCCAGCCGGCCGAACGTATCCACGGCGTGGTCCACCAGGGCCTGCGCGACCTCGGAGTCCCCCACCGCCGCAGTGACCGCCGAGGCCTTGCCGCCGTCCCGTCGGATGGCCTCCACGGCCGCCTCTGCCACCTCGGCGTCGACGTCGTTGACCACGACGGCCGCGCCGGATCCGGCCAGCCTCCTGGCGTAGGCCAGGCCCAGGCCACGGCCGCTCCCGGTGACGATCGCCACCTTGCCGGTCAGGTCCATCGGATTCTCCTCGCGTCGATGTCTGCTCTTGCAATGGTGCACTCGTTATAATTCACTATCATTGATGAAGTCAACAACCTAGGAGCGCCGATGTCCTCACCCGCCCTCTCTGTCGTGCCGGCGGCACTGGCCGACGACCTCGGATTCCTGCTCGCTCGTGCCTCGGCGACCGCGCTGAGGGCCACCAACGACGCCCTCCGCGACACCGGCCTGCGCTCCCGGCACTACGTCCTCCTCAAGCTCGCCGCCGAGGGGGACGGAGTGCCCCAGCGCAGGGTCGTGGACGATCTCGGCCTGGACCCGAGCGCCGTCGTCGTGCTCGTGGACGACCTCGAGCGGCGAGACCTCGTGGAGCGGGTGCAGGATCCCGGCGATCGCCGCACGCGGATCATCGCGATCACCTCCGCGGGACGCCGGCTGTTGCGACAGGCCCGTCCGTTGGCGGACACGACGATGGACACCCTATTGCGCCACCTCGGGGCCGAGCAGCGTCAGGAGCTGGCCGCCCTGCTCGGCGAGATGCTCGAGGCGGCGGACCCGAAGTACCACTGAGCGCGGTCCTTTCCTCTCTGCGGAAGACTGCGATCCCATTTCTCGGGGCCGACCTACCGTGGAGGGACACGCCCCGCTGCCGTCGGCGGCGTCGGCGCCACCCAGGAGGTCTCCGGCATGTCCATCAGCAACGTCACCTCGCCCGTACAGCTGCGCGCCGAGGAAGGCCCGGGCCAGCCGGTGCCGACACCGGAGCTCGAGGAGCTCTACCGCGGTTTCGAGCGCGAGCTGCTCGTGCCGTTGTGGACCGAGATCGGTGACCTCATGCCGCTGCACCCCCAGTCCAAGGCACGCCCGCACCTGTGGCGGTGGCGGCACCTGCTCGAGCTGGCGGACCGGGCCGGACAGCTCGTGCCGGTCGGACGCGGAGGCGAGCGTCGGGCGATCGCGCTGGCGAACCCGGGCCTCGGCGGCAAGCCCTACGCCACGCCGACCCTCTGGGCCGCCATCCAGTACCTCATGCCCGGGGAGGACGCCCCCGAGCACCGGCACACCCAGAACGCCTTCCGGTTCGTCGTCGAGGGTGAGGGCGTCTGGACGGTCGTCGGGCGCGACCCGGTCCCCATGAACCGCGGCGACTTCCTGCCCCAGGCGGGCTGGAACTGGCACGCGCACCACAACGCGACCGACCGGCCGATGGCGTGGATCGACGGACTGGACATCCCGTTCCAGTACGCGAACGAGAGCCAGTTCTTCGAGTTCGGCCGCGACGCGATCAGCGACGCGGAGAAGACCACGCCGCAGCGGTCCCGCTCGCAACGCCTCTGGGGACACCCGGGGCTGCGCCCGGTGTCACAGCCCGGTCCGCGACAGGGCAGTCCGCTGCTCGCCTACCGGTGGGCCGACACCGACGCCGCGCTGACCGACCAGCTCGAGCTGGACCACGAGGGATTCCCCGGCGTGGTGGAGCCCGGCCACGCCGCGGTCCGCTACACGAACCCGTCCGACGCCGGTGACGTGCTGCCCACGATCCGCACCGAGATGCACCGGGTCGCGCGCGGCACGCAGACCACGCCCACGCGCGAGGTCGGCTCGTCGGTCTACCAGGTCTTCGACGGGTCCGGTGTCGTGTCCGTGGGAGACAGCTCGTGGAGCGTCACGCGCGGTGACCTCTTCGTCGTGCCGTCCTGGCACAGCCTGTCGGTGAAGTCCGAGGCAGGAGGGTCCGACTCCGACTCCGGCGCCCTCGACCTGTTCCGGTTCAGCGACGCCCCGGTCTTCGAGAAGCTCGGTCTGCACCGCGTCGAGACGACCGCCTGAGTCGTCTGCCCGAGGGACCGCGCCGCGACGATGGAGCCCAGCTCAGTCGTCCCCGAGGTAGGAGCGGTAGACGCGGATCAGCGCCTCCTTCTGCGGTTGCCCGAGACGGGGGTCGTCGATGATCGCCTCCTCGACCCCCGGCCGAGTCGCGTCGTCGTCCTCCGGCAGCAGCCCGAGCTTGGCGTAGAGCGCCTTGGGCGCGAGCCCGAACGCGTCCGCGAGCGCCGTGACGACCTGTGCCGAAGGACGGTAGCGTCCTCGCTCGAGCTGGCTGAGGTAGGAGTCGGAGACGCCCGACAGCCTGGCCAGGTGCCGTTGCGAGACGCGGGCCAGTTGCCGCTGCGTCTTGACGAACTGACCGAAGGCCTTCAGCACCGGGTCGTCCGCCCCGTCGGGTGCGCTCATGGCGTGAGTGTAGACAGGCACAGGGTCACAGCAGCACGTCCACCGCCTGGATGGCCAGGCCCACGAGCGCGCCGACCACGGTGCCGTTGATCCGGATGAACTGCAGGTCCTTGCCAACGTGCAGCTCGATCCGCTCGGCGGCCTCCTTGCCGTCCCAGCGGTCGACGGTCTGCGAGATCACCGTGGCGATCTCGCCGCCGTAGGTCGTGACGAGGTGCCCGACCGCGTCGGCGAGGTGCGCGTCCACGCGAGTGCGCAGCCGGTCGTCGGAGACGAGCCGCTCCCCCAGCGACACCACCGCGCCGGACGCGCGCCGCCGCAGGATGCTGTCCGGCGTGTCCAGGGCGTCCACCACGACGGTGCGTATGGCGTCCCACACGGCCACGAGCCCGTCCGCCACTCCCGGGTGGGCCAGCATCCGCTCCTTGAACCGCTCCGCACGCCGACGCGTCGCGTCGTCGTGCTGCAGGTCGTCGCCCAGCTGGGCCAGCAGGGCGTCCAGCGCGTGCCGGGCCGGATGGGCGGGGTCGTCGCGCACGTCCGCGACCCACGCCACTGCCTCGTGGTGGACGCGTTCGACGACCTTGTCGTCCAGCCACTGCGGAGACCACCACGGTGCCCTGGCGGCAACGACGGCAGCCACCGTGTCGTAGTTGGCGCGCAGCCACTGGTGACCCTCGACCAGAGCCAGGTCGACCAGTCCGTGGTGGGCCCCGTCCACCACCACGGACTCGAGCAGGTGCCCGGCGACCGGGCTGAGCTGTTCCTCCCCCAGCCGCGGCAGGAGCGCCTCGTCCAGGAAGGAGCGCACCTCCTCGTCGCGCACCGACCGCAGCGCCCGGCCCAGCGGGGGCGCTGCCTCGGCCACCACCCGCTGGGCATTCGGCTCCCTGGAGAGCCAGCGGCCGATCCGGCGGGTCACGTCAGCCGAACCCAGTCGGCTCCTGGCGTTCTCCTCGGTGAGGAAGTTCTCGGTGACGAAGGCCTCGAGACTCGCTCCCAGCGCGGCCTTGCGCTCCGGGATGATCGCGGTGTGCGGGACCGGCAGCCCCAGAGGGTGCCGGAAGAGGGCGGTCACCGCGAACCAGTCCGCGATGGCGCCCACCATCGCGGCCTCGGCGGCGGCGGCGACGAACCCCCAGCCTCCACCGCGCCCGCGTGTGAGCAGGAAAACCACCGCGGCGATGACGAGCAGCGACAGCGCCAGCAGTCGCATCCGTCGGAGCCCGCGGCGACGGGTCGTGTCCGTGGCCTCGGCCGTGAGCGTCATACGACGATCCTGCCCGGCCCGGCAGGACGCCGGTCAGTCGGCCGCGAGGTCCCGTTCGATGCGGCCAGCGGCGACGGTGAGTGCGCCGACCCACCGAGGCAGCTGCTCCGGCCCGAATCGTGCTGTGGGAACGGCCAGCCCGACAGAGGCGAGCGCCTCGCCCTCCGGACCACGCACCAACCTGCTCACGGCGGTGACCCCCTGCTCGGTCTGCTGGTCGTTGATCGCGAAGGACTGGCGGCGGATGTGTGCGAGCTCGGTGAGCAAGGCCTCGACCTCACCGGGGCGAAGCGGTGCCTGCGTGTGGTCCCCGGAGGCCTCCCCCAACCGGCTGCGCACCTCGTCGTCGCCCAGCGTGGCGAGCAGGACCTTGCCGCCGGACACCAGGTGGGCCGGCAGGGAGCGCCCCTCCCGGTCGCCCACCCGAAGGATCTGGGAGCACTCCACGGTCGCCGCGAACCGCGCCTGGACGCCGGCCAACACGATGAGGTTCGCGGTCTCCCTTGCCTGCTCGACGAGCTCACGCAGGTGCGGCAGTGCCACGTTGCGCAGCCGCCCGACATCGACGCTCGCCGACGGCGCGTCGCCCATGACCGGCCCTACCGCGTAGCGCTTGTCCGGGAGCTGCACGGCGAACGAGCGATAGACCAGCATGGCGAGCAACCGGTGCGCGGTCGAGCGTGCGATGCCGAGCCGCGCCGCCACCTCGGAGACGCCCAGGGGTCCTTCCTGCTGGAGCAGCACTGCAAGGCGCAGGGCGTGGTCGACGGACGCGACGGCATACTGCGGCTTGTTCCTCACAACAGAATTGTATATCCCACAAGACAGAACCGCGCCTAATGTGGTGCTCCATGAGCCCCCGCACACCAGGTGACCTGGCCGGCCGGATCGGTCAGCGCCGGGCGACCGGACCGCGGCCCCGCAACCAGCCCGCCCGCACCACCCACAAACCCCTGCACAATCTGCAGGTGGAAGGACGATCCTGATGAAGCTCGCCACGATCCGCACCACCGACGGCAACCTGGCGGTCCGCGTCGACAACGACCGCTGCGTCGGCCTCGGCGTGCCCGACGTCGGCGCCCTGCTCGCCCGGCCCGACTGGGAGCAGCTGGCTTCCGGTGACGGAGACGGCACGAGCCACCCCCTCGAGGGCGCCGACTTCGCGCCGGTCGTCCCTCGCCCGGGCAAGATCGTCTGCGTCGGCCTGAACTACCGCAACCACATCCTGGAGATGGGTCGCGAGCTCCCCGAGCACCCCACGCTGTTCGCGAAGTACCCCGAAGCGCTGATCGGGGCCGCCGACGACATCCAGCTTGCACCCGAGTCCGACCAGGTCGACTGGGAGGCCGAACTCGCGATCGTCATCGGCCGCCCGGTGCGGCGCGCGTCGGAGGACGAGGCAAAGGAGGCGATTGCCGGGTTCAGCGTGCTCAACGACGTGACGATGCGCGACTGGCAGTACCGCACCAAGATGTGGCTGCAGGGCAAGACGTTCGAGGGCAGCACTCCCTTCGGCCCGGTGCTGGTCACCCCCGACGAGCTGCCCGGGGGCACACGCCCCGCTCTGGACATCAGCGGACTCGTGGACGGCGAGAAGGTCCAGCACGCCAACACGTCCGACCTGGTCTTCGACCCGGTCACCCTCGTGCAGTACGTCTCCACGATCCTCACCCTGCAGCCTGGCGACGTCATCGCGTCCGGCACGCCCGGGGGCGTCGGTCACGCGCGCAAGCCCGCCCGATACCTCTCGCCGGGCGCGTCCCTGGTCACCGAGATCGAGTCGATCGGCCGGTTGGAGAACACCGCCGTGGCAGAGGGCGCGGCGTGACGAGCGAACACCACCGGCGGCTTGCCTCCTCCTGGGTCAGCTCGGGCACCGTGAACCTGCTGTCCGCCGTCCACGAGCTCTCCGACAGCGAGCTCGACGACGCGACAGCGCTGCCAGGCTGGACCCGGCGACACCTGTTGGCCCACCTGGCCTCCAATGCCGAGGCGTTGCAACGCCTTGCATCCTGGGCCGCCACCGGCGTGGAGTCACGGATGTACGCCTCGAGCGAGCAGCGCAACAAGGACATCGAGTCGGGCAGCCAGCGTCCGGCGGCCAGCCTGCGCGAGTGGGTGCGGTCCTCAGCGCACGGCCTGGCTGCAGACCTCGATTCGCTCGGCCAAGAGGCCTGGCAGGCCGAGGTGGTCACCGCCCAGGGCCGCACCGTGCCGGCGACCGAGATCCCCTGGATGCGGGCCCGCGAGGTCCTGGTGCACGGCGTCGACCTGGGCGCGGGCCTGACCTTCGCCGACCTGCCGCAGGACTTCCTCGTCGCCCTGCTGGACGACGTGACGGCCAAGCGCTCGAAGGCCGGCACCGGCCCCGCGCTGATCCTCCGGACGGACGGCGCCACCCTGCAGTGGACCGTGAGCGGCAGTGGTCAGCCGGTCGAGGTGACAGCGCCGCTGCCCGAGCTGGCGGCCTGGCTGTCGGGGCGACCTCACTCGATCAAGGCCACAGGGCTGCCGCAACTGCCCCCGTGGCTGTGACCACCACCACGAACCACTCTGCGAACGGATCGAAAGATGACCAATGACACCGCCCCCACCGCCGTCGACGTCGTCGTCGTCGGAGGAGGAATCGGAGGACTCGGCAACGCCCTGGCACTGACCCGGGCCGGGCAACGGGTGCGCGTGCTCGAGCGCGCCGACGAGTTCGGCGAGGTGGGTGCCGGCCTGCAGATGGCACCCAACGCCACTCGCATCCTGCGGGACTGGGGCGTCCTCGACCAGGTGATCGCCGAGGGCGTGCTGCCAAAGCACCTGGTCATGCGTGACGCCCTCGACGGCAGCGAGCTGACCCGGCTGGACCTCCAGCGCACCCAGGAGCGCTACGGCGCGCCCTACGTGGTCATCCACCGCAGCGACCTGCACCGCATCCTGCTCGATGCCTGCCGGGCGGCCGGCGTCGACCTGGTCACCAGCTGCGGGGTCAAGGACGTCGTCGACGTCGACGGCGGGGTGGAGGTGCACAGCCCGGGTCGCACCGACCACGCTCGCGTGGCGCTGGGCGCCGACGGTCTCGGCTCGTTGCTGCGCTCCCAGCTCAGCAACGACGAGCAGGTCAGCTCGGCCTACGTCGCCTACCGCGGCGCCGTGCCGGTCGAGGAGGTCGCCGAGCAGCAGGGTATCGCGATGACCGACGTCGTGGTCTACATCGGACCGCGCCGCCACCTCGTGCAGTACCCGTTGCGGCACGGCGAGATCTTCAACCAGGTGGCGGTCTTCGAGTCGCCCAAGGCCCTGCGCGGCGAGGAGGACTGGGGCACCCCGGACGAGCTCGACGCCGCCTTCGCCGGATCCTGCCCGGCAGTGCTGTCCGCGCTGCCCCGGCTCTGGCGGGACCGCTGGTGGCGGATGTACGACCGGGAGCCGATCACGAACTGGCGCCGAGGCAGCCTGGTGCTGACCGGGGACGCCGCGCACCCGATGCTGCAGTACCTCGCACAGGGTGCCTGCCAGGCGATCGAGGACGCCGGCGTGCTGGCCGGGCTGGTCTCCGGCGAGCACGCACGCTCCGGCCCCGGCTCCGGTCCCGACTGGGACGCCGCACTGGGCTCCTACGTCGAGCTGCGCCGGCCGCGCACTGCCGAGGTCCAGACGACCGCCCGCTGGTGGGGCAGCTTCTGGCACCGTGACGGCGCCGAGCGCGAGGCCCGCAACGAGGTCCTGCGGTCGCGCGAGGTGGACGACTACCAGCACCTCGACTGGCTCTACGCCGCGCGCTGACCGCCCACCCCCCAACCCCGACACCGGACCCCTCAGCCCAGCGGGGGGTCAGGCGTCCCGCAGCAGGGGGATCTGACCTCCCGCCAGGACCATCGCGACCTGCCGAGGCGACAGCCGGTGCCGCAGCTCGTAGGTCTTGCCGCTGCGTTCGTTCTTGGCCTGCATCCGGTCGCCCTGCGCCACGGCGTCGCGGACCCCGTCCAGCGCCAGGGTGTCACCCTGCTCGACGTCGTCGTAGTCGCCGGCCTCGGTGAACTCCAGCGCGAGGATGCCGAAGTTGGCGAGGTTCTGCCAGTGGATGCGGGCGAACGACTTGGCGATCACGACGCGCAGGCCGAGGTAGCGGGGCGCGATGACCGCGTGCTCACGGGACGAGCCCTGGCCGTAGTTCTCGCCCCCGACCACGAGGTGGCCGGTGCCGTCCTTGAGCGCGGCGACGCGCTCGGCATACTCCTCGTCCACCTGAGCGAAGGTGAACTCCGAGATCTTCTCGATGTTGCTGCGGTAGGGCAGGACTCGTGCTCCGGCCGGCAGGATCTCGTCGGTCGAGACGTTGTCGCCGACCTTGAGGCCGACCGGCGCCTCGATGTGGTCGGGCAGCTCGTCGAGCTCGGGCAGGCCGGAGATGTTCGGGCCCTTGACGAGCTCGACGCGTTGCGCCTCGTCCTCCGGCAGCGGCGACTCGAGCATTGCCGTGTTGACGCTCGAGGAGTCGGGCAGCTGCAGCTTCGGGTAGTCGATGTCGAGCAGGTCGGGCAGCTCACGCGGATCGGTGATCTTGCCGGTCAGGGCCGCCGCGGCAAGCGTCTCGGGTGAGCACAGCCACACCGCGTCCTCCCTGGTGCCCGACCGGCCCGGGAAGTTGCGCGGCATGGTGCGCAGGCTGTTGCGGCCGGTCGCCGGCGCCTGGCCCATGCCGATGCAGCCCATGCACCCGGACTGGTGGATCCGCGCACCAGCCTTGATCAGGTCGAACAGCCACCCACCCTTCGTGAGGTCCTCGAGGATCTGGCGCGAGCTCGGGTTGACGTCGAAGGAGAGCTCGGCCTCGGACTGGTGGTCGCGGACGATCTCGGCGACGATCGCGAAGTCGCGCAGCCCCGGGTTGGCCGAGGAGCCGAGCACGACCTGCGAAACCGGTTCTCCGGCAACCTCGCTCACCGGCACCACGTTGCCCGGCGAGGACGGCTTGGCGATGAGGGGCACGAGCGTGGACAGCTCGATCTCGTCCTCGACGTCGTAGGTCGCGTCCTCGTCGGCGAGGATCTCGGTCCAGTCCTCCTCGCGGCCCTCGCCACGCAGGAAGGTGCGCACGGCGTCGTCCGAGGGGAAGACGGAGGTGGTCGCGCCCAGCTCGGCGCCCATGTTGGCGATGACGTGGCGGTCCATCGCGGACAGACCTGCGAGTCCCGGCCCGTGGTATTCGATGATCCGGCCGACGCCGCCCTTGACTCCGTGCCGGCGCAGCATCTCGAGGATCACGTCCTTGGCCGAGACCCACGCCGGCAGCTCACCGGTCAGCCGCACGCCCCAGATCTCGGGCATCCGCAGGTAGAGCGGCTCACCGGCGATCGCCATGGCGACCTCGAGCCCACCGACCCCGATCGACAGCATGCCGATGGCGCCGGCTGCGCAGGTGTGTGAGTCCGACCCGGCCATCGTGGCGCCCGGCCTGCCGAACCGTTGCTGGTGCGTCGGGTGGGAGACGCCGTTGCCCGGCTTGGAGTACCACAGGCCGAAGCGCTGCGCCGCCGAGCGGAGGAACAGGTGGTCGTCGGGGTTGCGTGCGTCGGCCTGCAGCAGGTTGTGGTCGACGTACTGCACCGACACGTCGGTCTGGGCGCGGACCAGGTCCATCGCCTCGAGCTCGAGCATCACCATGGTGCCGGTGGCGTCCTGGGTGAGGGTCTGGTCGATCCGCAGTCCGATCTCGTCCCCAGGATTCATCTCCCCCGAGACCAGGTGGTCGCAGATCAGCTTCTGAGCCACGTTCATCGACACGGTGTGCCTCCCAAGGTGCAGCGGTGATCGGAACCCTTCTCGCCACCATACCCACGGGCCTCAGTCCAACACCGCCCGCAACCGGTCGCCATACTCCTTGGCTTCCACGTCATCGGCGTACTTCGTTCGAGGCCAGAAGAACCCGCGCAGCCCGTCACCCTTGGTGCGCGGCACCACGTGGACGTGGAGGTGCGGGACGCTCTGGCTCACCACGTTGTTGACGGCGACGAACGACCCCTGGGCGCCGAGCGTCCCGACCATCGCGGCCGCCACCCGTTGCACATCGTGCATCAGCGGGGCCATCAGCTCCGCCGGCAGCTGCGGCAGCGTCACCACGTGGTCGCGCGGCACCACCAGGGTGTGCCCCTTGAAGACCGGCCGCTTGTCGAGGAAGCCGACGACGTGCTCGCTGTCCAGCACGACCTGCGCCGCCACCTCACCGGCCACGATCTCGCAGAAGAGACAGCCGTCCCCACGGACGCTCACGAGATCAGCGAACGCGGGTCGTCGGGCACGTCGACCGCGTTGGCCTGCAGGGCCTCCAGTGGTATGACGTCCAGGGCGCGTTCGTGCGTCGAGGCCAGCACCACCGGTGGAGCCACCCCGTCCTGGAACGCTTCGAGCCAGCGCACCGCGACCACGCACCACCGGTCCCCCGGCTGCAGGCCGGGGAAGCCCAGCTCCACCCGCGGCGTCGACAGGTCGTTGCCGACCTGCATCTGCTGCACCAGGAACTCGGTGGTCACGACCGCGCAGACCGTGTGGCTGCCCAGGTCCTGCGGGCCGGAGCTGCAGCACCCGTCGCGGTAGAAGCCGGTCATCGGGTCGGTGCCGCATTCCTGCAGCTCGCCACCGAGGACGTTGCGCTCCGTCATGCCTTCCATGATGACGGCCCCTGCCTGGTGTGCGCACGCATCTCGCGGCGATCTGCCGACGTGGACGGCGTCATCGGCCCTCCTGGTCGCCCCGGAGCCTGTCGCGCAGCGCCTGGCGACGGGCCTGCTGCGCCTCCCTCTCACGGGCCTTGCGCTCGAAGTGGGCCTCGATCATCGTCCTGCTGATCACCCTGATCAGGAGCATCGCACCGGCAAGAGCGACGACCGCCACGACCAGGAAGATCCAGTCGCTCGTGTGCATGTGCTCGGGCGGCCTCTCGCTGATGGGTTCTCGCTCTTGTCAGCCTATCCTCGACCCACCGAGATGCGGCTGAGGTGGGAGCATGGCGGCATGACCTACTACCTGCTCGAGTACCGCTACGCAGACCCCGAGGCCCGCGCGCGGGTGCGCCCCGAGCACCTCGCCTACATGGGCTCGTTGCACGAGGCTGGCGCCGTCGTGCTGGCGGGCCCGACGGCGGATTCCCGGGGCGCCGTGGTGGTGCTCGACGTGGCCGACGAGTCCGCGGCGCGCGAGGTGCTCGCGGCCGACCCCTACACGCGAGAGGGCGTCTCGGCAGACGCCACGCTGCGCGAGTGGAACGTGGTCATCCCGGCGCCCGAGTGAACCCGGTTGCTCAGTCGGACGAGACGAGCAGCTGGTCCGCGACGAGGCGGACCCGCACCGGGGTGTGGACGGTCAGCCGGGCCGCCTCGGCCCCGTTCGCCTGCGAGAGCAGCTCGTGGCCGTCGGCCGTGCGGACCCGCACGTGGGTCACCGAGCCCAGGAAGCTCACCTGCAGCACCTCCGCGCTCCCGGCGTCGGAGGCCTCCACGACCAGCTGCTCGGGGCGCACCATCGCGATTCCCTCACCGGAGGTCACGGAGCGGTCGGTCACGCGGACCGTGGCGCCGAGAACCGACGCGCGCCCTGCCTCGACACGGCACGGGATCCGGTTCATCAGCCCCACGAAGGCGGCCACGAATGCCGTCGAGGGTGCGGTGTAGAGCTCCTCGGGCGGGGCGAGCTGCTCGAGCCTGCCCTGGTTCATCACCCCGACCCGGTCGGAGATGGACAGGGCCTCCTCCTGGTCGTGGGTGACGAAGAGGGTGGTCGTGCCCACCTCGAGCTGGACGCGCCGGATCTCGTCGCGCAGCTGGGCTCGCACCTTCGCGTCGAGCGCAGACAACGGCTCGTCCAGCAGCAACACCGCCGGCTGGATCGCGAGCGCCCGCGCCAGGGCGACCCGTTGCTGCTGCCCTCCGGACAGCTGGCTGGCGAAGCGGTCGGCCTGCGAGGCGAGGCCCACCAGCTCGAGCATCTGCCTGGCCCGGCCTGCCCGTTTGGACCGGTCGACGCGGCGCAGCTTCAGGCCGAACTCGACGTTTTGTTGCGCGGTGAGGTGCGGAAAGAGGCTGTAGGCCTGGAACACCATGCCCATGTCCCGCCGGTTGGCAGGCACATGGGTGACGTCCCGGTCGCCCACGACGACGCGGCCGCTGTCGGGGTCGTCCAGTCCGGCGACGAGACGCAGGGCGGTCGTCTTGCCACAACCGGACGGACCGAGCAGGGCGACCAGCTCACCGGGGCGCAGGGTCAGGTCCAGCCCGTCGAGGGCACGCACTCCGGAGAACTCCCGGTGCAGGCCCTCCAGCCGGACCTCCACCCCTTCCCGGGTCTCGAGGGCGGACGCGCTCATCCCTTCACTTCCTTCCCGGCGGGCGTGGTGACCGCCAGCGGCTCGATGGCGGTGGTGCGCCTGCCCTTGCGCCCGCGGCCGAGCAGGGACAGCAGGAGCAGCAGCACGAACCCGAAGATCAGCGCGGCCAGTGACGCCGACACCGAGACCTTCGCGTTGCTCTTGCCGAAGAACGCGATCACGACCTGCAGGTTGTCGTAGTGCAGCAGGGAGGCGAAGGTGAACTCACCCAGCACCAGGGCGACGGAGATGAACGCGGCCGACAGCAGCGCCGACACGATGTTGGGGACGACGACGCGCGCGATGACCGTGAACCACCCGGCACCAAGGCTTCGAGCCGCCTCCGACAGCGTCGTGAGGTCGATCGCGGACAGGCCGGCGTCGAGGGACCGGAAGGCGTAGGGCAGGACCAGCACGACATACGCGAAGGTCAGCGTGAGCGCGGAGCCGCCGAGGAAGTAGGTGACCCAGGCGTAGACGGGCGCGATGCCCACGACGATGACCAGCGCAGGGATGGTGAGCGGCAGCAGGCAGAGGAACTCGACCATCCGGGCGGCCCACTGCACCCGCAAGCGGACCCAGACCATGGTGGGGACGAGCAGGAGGACCATGCCGATGACGGTGAGCGCGGCCAGCTCGAGCGAGGTGATGATCGCGGCGGTCAGCTCCGGATCGTGCAGCAGGGCACCCCAGGCCTCTCCCGTGCGACCGCTGCCGGCTGTCCCACGCGTGCTGAAGTCGACCATCGAGACGAGGGGGATGAGGAAGAAGGCGCCCAGGACGACGAACGTCACGATCCGGAAGGCGCGCTGCCGGCGGGCACGGCGCTGGCGTGGCAGGGTCACCGCAGCCACCTCGAGGTGCGTCGGACCAGCAGCGCATAGCCGGTCATGACGATCGCCACGACCACGATCATCTCCAGCGCGAGGGCGTAGCCGAGATTCGCTCTCCCGAGCAGGATCTCGCTGGTCAGGGCCGAGCGGATGAACAGCGGCAGGATCGGGTTGCCCTGGCTGACCAGGGCCGCCGCCGTCGCGTAGGACGCGAAGGCGTTGGCGAACAGCAGCAGGGTCGAGCCCAGGAACGCCGGCAGCAGCAGCGGCCCGGCGACCTGACGCCAGTACTGCCAGGTCGAGGCCCCGAGGTTCTCGGCAGCCTCACGCCACTGCACCTTGATGCCGTCCAGCGCGGGCAGGAACACGATCACCATGAGCGGGATCTGGAAGTAGGAGTAGACCAGGATGATCCCCGGCACGTCGAAGAGCCACCCGCTGCCGTAGAGGTTCACGCCGACCGAGTCCTTGACCAAGGTGGTGACGGCACCGGAGAAGCCGAGCGTCGCGATGAACGCGAACGCGAGCATCACGCCACCGAACTGGGCCAGCACTCCGCACGCGCTGGTGACTGCGCGCCGCACGGCCCCGTCCGGTTTGCAGGTCACCACGGCATACGCCAGGAGGCCCCCGACGACGGCCCCGATGACGGCGGTGCTGGCGGACACCACGAGGCTCTGCCGCAGGGCGTGCAGGACCGGGCCGCTCCCGAGGGCGCGGACGTTGTCCAGTGTCGGCCTGCCGTCGTCCTGGAACGCGCCGACCACGACGATCACCGTCGGGATGAACAGGAACACCGTCAGGTAGCCGAGGAAGGGCACCATCCCCAGCGACGGCAGGGCTCGCCTCGCGGCTTTGATCAACTGGTGACCTTCGACCAGTTCTTGGACAGGTACTTCGCCGCCTTCTCGGTCTGGGCCTGGGTCGGTACGACGGGGCTGCCCTGGACCGGCGGCAGCTTCTTGAAGGCGGCCTTGTCGATCGTGCCCTTCTTGACCATGTCATCGGCGCGCACCGGGCGGGCGCCGCCGCCCAGGAAGAGGTTCTGCCCCTCGTCGGAGTAGAGGAACTCCTCCCAGAGCCGCGCCGCCGCCGGGTGCGGCGCGTCGGCGTTGATGGCCTGGTAGTAGTAGCCGCCGACGACGGCGTTCTTTGGCACCATGACCTTCCAGCTGGGCAGCTTGGCGGTCTCGGCGGCGTTGGTGTAGTCCCAGTCGATGACGACCGGGGTCTGGCCGGACTCGATGGTCGCGGGCGTCGGGTCGAGCGGCAGGAAGTTGCCCGCCTTCTTGAGCTTGACGAAGAAGTCGACGCCGGGCGCCACGTCGTCGGGGCTGCCGCCGTTCGCGACCGCGGCCATCACGACACCGCTGAAGGCGGCGCCGGCCTGGGTGGGGTCACCGTTGAGGGCGACACTGCCCTTGTAGGCCGGCTTGAGCAGGTCGGCCAGGCTCGTGACGTCGGGCACCTTGGAGGAGTCGTAGCCGATCGAGATGATGCCGCCGTAGTCGTTGACCCAGGTGCCCTTCGGGTCCTTGAACTGCTGGGGCACCGTGTCGAAGTTCGCCACCGTGTAGGGCGCGAACATGTCGGTGTTGACCAGTGCCACCGACTGACCGAGGTCGAAGACGTCGGGAGCCCGGTCGGTGCCCTTGAGCTGTTTGGCCGCGTTGATCTCGTCCTGGCTGGCGCCGTCGGGCTGGGCGGACTTGATCGTGATGCCGTACTTCTTCTCGAAGGCCTTGATGATCTTGCCGTAGTTGGCCCAGTCGGGGGGCAGGGCGATGACGTTGAGGGTGCCCTCCGCCTTCGCGGCCTTGACCAGCGCGTCCATACCGCCGAAGTCCTTGGCCGAGGTGGCCGTGGCCGCATCGGTGCCGCCGCTGGAGCTCTGGCTGCTGCTGTTCTTGCTCGGCGGCGAGCAAGCAGCCGCGGCAACTGCGGCCAACGCCAGGGTTGCGGTCAGCGTCACTGCTCTGGTGCACAACGTCTTCATTTTTGACCTCCGGGTGGGCCGTCCCGTGACGGCCCACGCCACACTTTAGGGGTGCCGACGCCGGCTGGAGGTCTCTCCACACCGATTCGGCATGTCATTGTGACCTTGTCGCGCCAGCTCGGCACTGGTGACGCGACAGCACCTGCAGACGATCGACGGGAGTGCTGATGTCCGACCTGTTCATCAACGGGGTATGGCGTGACGCCTCCGACCAGGGCACACGCACCATCGTGTGCCCTGCAGACGGCAGCACCGTCGGCACGGTCGACGAGGCCGCGGCGGAGGATGCAGGTGCCGCGGTCGCCGCCGCACGCGCCGCCTTCGACTCCGGGCCGTGGGTGGACACCCCCGGCCCTGACCGGGCTGCCCTGCTGCACCGCCTGGCAGACCGCCTGGCACAGGAGAAGGACGAGGTCGCGCGCCTCGAAGCGCTAGACACGGGAAAGCGATTCGTCGAGGCCCAGCTCGACATGGACGACGTCATCGCGGTGTTCCGCCACTTCGCGAGCCTGGTGCAGGTCGACGCCGGGCGAGTGGTGGACACCGGGGTCGCGGCCGTCTCCAGCCGGGTGGTGCACGAACCGGTCGGCGTGTGCGCCCTGATCACACCGTGGAACTACCCGTTGTTGCAGACGTCGTGGAAGGTCGCCCCGGCCCTCGCCGCAGGCAACACCTTCGTGCTCAAGCCCAGCGAGCTCACCCCGCACACGGCCATCTGGCTGGTGCGCACCCTCGCGGAGCTCGGGCTGCCGGAGGGCGTGGGGGGGCTCGTCCTCGGATCGGGTGCCACGGTCGGCGCGGCCCTCACCGAGCACCCGGGCGTCGACCTCGTGTCGTTCACCGGTGGCCTCGCGACGGGACGACGCATCATGGCGGCAGCGGCAGCCACCGTCAAGCGTGTGGCGCTCGAGCTCGGTGGCAAGAACCCCAACATCGTCTTCGCCGACGCCGACCTGCCCGCCGCGATCGACAACGCCCTGACCGCGGTCTTCCTCGACTCCGGCCAGGTGTGCTCGGCCGGGTCCCGGCTGGTCGTCGAGGAGTCGGTGCACGACCAGGTCGTAGCCGAGCTGGTCCGGCGGGCGCACGACATCCGGCTGGGTGGGCCGTTCGACGAGGACGCCGAGGCCGGCCCTTTGATCAGCGCCGAGCACCGCGACAAGGTGCAGTCGTACGTCGAGGCGGCCGTGGCCGAGGGCGCGCAGCTGCTCGTCGGCGGCGGACCACCTGCCGATCCCGCTCTGGCCCAGGGAAGCTACTTCCTGCCCACCGTCCTCGACCACTGCCACACCGGGATGCGGTGCGTCCAGGACGAGTCCTTCGGCCCGGTGCTGACCGTCGAGACCTTCTCCGGCGGCACCGCGGACGCGGCCGAGGACGCCGCGGTGGCGATCGCCAACGACACCATCTACGGCCTCGCCGGCGCGGTCTGGACCGAGAACGCGGGCCGGGCCGAACGGGTCGCCCGACGCCTGCGCCACGGCACCATCTGGATCAACGACTTCCATCCCTACGTGCCCCAGGCCGAGTGGGGCGGGTTCAAGCAGTCCGGGGTGGGGCGAGAGCTCGGGCTGGCCGGGCTCGAGGAGTATCGCGAGACCAAGCACATCTGGCACAACACCAGACCCGGCCCGGCCGGATGGTTCGAGGACCGAGCCACGAAGGAGGGGGACGCATGACCGAGCGGGCCTGGGACGTCGTGATCGTCGGGGGCGGCTCGGCGGGGTCCGCGCTGGCGAACCGGTTGAGCGCCGACCCGAGCACGTCCGTGCTGGTGCTCGAGGCCGGGCGCAGTGACTTCCGCGTCGACCCGTTCATCCACATGCCGGCCGCGTTGTCCTACCCGATCGGCAACCGGTTCTACGACTGGAGGTACGAGTCGGAGCCGGAGCCCTTCATGGGCGGTCGGCGGATCTACCACGCCCGGGGCAAGGTCCTCGGCGGCTCGAGCAGCATCAACGGGATGATCTTCCAGCGCGGCAACCCGCTCGACTTCGAGCGCTGGTCACGCGACGCGGGCATGGAGCAGTGGGACTACGCGCACTGTCTCCCCTACTTCAAGCGCATGGAGACGTGCCTCGCCGGTGCCGACGACTGGCGGGGCGGCTCCGGTCCCCTGGTGCTCGAACGCGGCCCCGCCGACTCGCCGTTGTTCGGCGCGTTCTTCGAGGCGGTCCAGGAGGCTGGCTACCCCCTCACCGACGACGTCAACGGTTACCGGCAGGAGGGTTTCGCCAAGTTCGACCGCAACGTGCACCGGGGGCGTCGCCTCAGCGCGGCCCGCGCCTACCTGCACCCCGTGCAGGGCCGCAAGAACCTCTCCATAGAGACGCTGGCGCAGGTCTCGGGGCTACGCACCCGGGGCAACCGGGTGACGGGAGTCGACTACGTCCGGGCCGGCAAGTGGCGCCGGACGGCGCGGGCCGCCGAGGTGATCCTCTGCGGCGGCGCGTTCAACTCCCCGCAGCTGCTGCAGCTCGCCGGCATCGGCAACGCGGAGGAGCTGCGAGCGCTCGGAATCGAGCCGGTGGCAGACCTGCCGGGAGTCGGCGAGAGCCTGCAGGACCACCTCGAGGTCTACATCCAGCACGCCAGCAAGCAGCCGGTCTCGATCGCTCCGTGGCTGAAGCACCGGCACAAGGCGCGGGTCGGCGCCGAGTGGATGCTCCTGCGCCGCGGGGTGGGTGCGAGCAACCACTTCGAGGCCGGAGGGTTCATCCGCAGCAACGACCGGGTCCGCTACCCCAACGAGATGTTCCACTTCCTGCCGATCGCCATCCGGTATGACGGGACGCGGCCGGCCGCCGAGCACGGCTACCAGGTGCACATCGGACCGATGTACTCCGACTGCCGCGGAAGCGTGAAGGTCACGAGCACCGACCCGTTCAGCCATCCGGCCGTGCGGTTCAACTACCTGTCGACCGAGGACGACCGGCGCGAGTGGGTCGAGATGGTCAGGGCAGCGCGCAACATCCTGGAGCAGCCCGCCTTTTCCGCCTTCAGCGCCGGTGAGATCTCACCCGGCCCCGCGGTGCGGACCGACCAGGAGATCCTGGACTGGGTCGCCCGGGACGCCGAGACCGCCTTGCACCCCTCGTGCACCGCCCGGATGGGCACCGATGAACGCAGCGTCGTCGACCCGCGCTCGATGCGCGTGCACGGTGTCGAGGGCCTGCGGGTGGTCGACGCGTCGGTGTTCCCCTACGTGCCCAACGGCAACATCTACGCCCCGGTCATGATGGTCGCGGAGAAGGCCGCCGACCTGATCCTCGGGACGACGCCGCTGCCGCCCGCGCAGGTGCCGTTCTACCGTCACGGCGAGGGCATGCCGCTCTACCCCGAGGGCGACCCGCGCAACCACGCGTGGAACGCGCGCACCGACCCGCCGAGCGCAGCCGGAGCCAACCCGGCGCCGGCGCGAGGTCAGCTGGGTGGGGTGTAGCGGCCGTCGATGGCGGTCCAGCCGCCGTCGACGAACAGTTGGCTGCCGGTGACGAAGCTCGAGGCGTCGGAGGCGAGGTAGACCACGGCGCCGGCGAGTTCCTCGGCGTGTGACCAGCGCCCGAGCGCGCTCTTGCTGGCGTAGGCCTCGGACCACTCCGGCACGGCCCGGATCTGGGCGGTCAGTGGCGTGTCCACGATGCCCGGGGCGATCGCGTTGAGGCGGACGCCGTCCGGGCCGAGCTCGGCGGCCGCGGTGCGCAGCAGCTGCACCAGACCGGCCTTGGTCGCGGCGTAGACGCCCTGACCCGGTTCGACCGCGACCGCGCGGATGGAGCTGAACCCGATGATGCTGCCCCGGCCCCGCTGCGCCATGCCCGCACCGAAGGCCCGCACCAGATCGAACGACGCGCGCAGGTTGAGCGAGACCACCCGGTCGAACTCCTCGGCCGTGTAGTCCAGCAGCCGCTTGCGCACGTTGGTCGCGGCGGTGAACACGAGCACGTCGACCGGGCCGAGCTCGTCCGCCGCGCGCGAGACCGCCTCGGAGTCCAGGACATCCAGCTCATATGCCGTGTCCCCGCCACCGGCGGCGACGGTCTCCTTCGCGGCCGTCAGGTCCCGGTCGGCGCACACCACCTGCGCCCCGTGCGCGGAAAGCGCCAACGCGCTCTCCCGACCGATGCCGCTCCCCGCGCCGACCACCACCGCGCGCCGCCCGTCGAGCCGGAACAGCCTGCTGTAGTCCACCCGGCCGGGAGCCTGCTCGACCGTCGTGCCGTCGGTCGCCGGGTGCCCCGCCTGTTCATTCGTCGTCTGCTGGTCCACGCCTCAGCCCCTCCTCGTGCTCGTCGTGCTGGTGGATGGCCGGATGACCGCCATCCGGGTCACCGTCAGCTCCTCGATCGCGAACCGCGGTCCCTCCCGGCCCGCGCCGGAGTCCTTCACCCCGCCATAGGGCATCACGTCCGAACGGAACCCGGGCACCTCGTTGACGATCACCCCGCCCGCCTCGATCCGGTCCACCGCCTCGAACGCCGTCTCCAGCGACGCGGTGAACACACTCGCGTGCAACCCGTAGCGGGAGTGGTTGACCACCTCGAACGCCGCGTCCAGGTCCGGCACCGACCGCACCGCGACCACCGGCCCGAAGATCTCCTCGTCCCACGCCGACACGCCATCGGGCACGTCCAGCAACACGGTGGGCTCGACCACCCCGCCGCTGGCCGTGCCGCCGGCCACCAACCGGGCACCGGCCGCCACCGCGGCCTCCACCCACGCCACGACCCGGTCGGCCGACCGCTCGTCGATCAGGGCCGACACCCGCGTCGACTCCTCGCGCGGGTCACCCACCTGCACCTGGCCCATCCGCTCGGACAACCGCGTCAGGAACTGCTCGCGCACCGACTCGACCACCACCACCCGCTGCACACTGATGCACGCCTGCCCCGACGCGTAGTAGCCCCCGCGCACCACCGCGTCCGCGGCCGCGTCCAGGTCGGCATCCGCCGCCACCACCAGCGCCGCGTTGGACCCCAGCTCCAGCAACACCTTCGTCGGCGCGGCGTCCCGGGCGATCTGGTGCCCGACCGCCGCCGAACCGGTGAACGACACCGCGCCCACCCGGCGGTCCGTGGTCAACGCGACCCCCACCTCGGGTCCACCGGTCACCAGCTGCACCGCGGCCGCCGGGCCACCCGCAGCCACCAACGCCTCACGCACCAGGTGCACCAGCCACAACGTCGCCAACGGCGTCTGCGGCGCCGGCTTGGCCACCACCGGGCAGCCCGCCGCGATCGACGGCGCGATCTTGTGCGCCGCCAGCAGCAACGGGTAGTTGAACCCCGCGATCCCCACCACCACGCCGATCGGCTTGCGCACCCAGAAGCCCAACAGCCCCTCGCCCGAGGGCAACAGGTCCAACGGCACCGTCTCCCCGTGCAACCGCGCCACCTCCTCCGCCGCCGTCTGCAACGTCAACAGGGTGCGCGCCACCTCCACCCGGCAGTCCACCAACGGCTTGCCCGTCTCAGCCACCAACAACCGCTCGAAATCCTCACGCCGCCGTGCGATCTCGTCATGGGTCGCCTGCAACGCGGCACGCCGCACGTGCGAGGGCAACCGCCCCACCACCTCCCGCACCGCCAACGCCGCCTCCACCGCGCGCCGCGCCAGGTCCGCATCCCCCACCGGCGAGGGTGCCACCACCGAACCATCGAACGGGAAACACACCTCCTCACTCGACGGCGCGGACACCCACCCCTCGCCGATCGGCAGGCCGTCCGGGAAATCCAGCGTCAGGTCAGTCATGTTCGTGGTCGCTCTCTGTCGTCGGGGTGGTGAAGGCCGAGGGAAAGGCTTCCCGGTAGGACCGCCATGTGCCGGCCGGGGTCCGGACGGTCTCGGCGCTGAGCATCGCGTGTCCGATCGCCCTGGTGAAGCAGTCTCCGGCAGCATCGAGGAGCGCGTGAAAGCCCAACGGATCCGGCGGAGTTCGGTCGCCGGTCGCCAGCGTGAAGACCGTGTCACCGTCGAACATGGTGTGTACCGGGCGTATGCCGCGTGCCATCCCGTCGTGCGCGATGCCCGAGACCTTGGCGCACTGGGCCTTGGTCAGGGTGGCGTCCGTCGCCACGACGCCGATCGTCGTGGCCAGGGCATATCTGGCGCCTCCCGGGCTGGCCAGGTCGTCGGCGGCCTGACGGGCCGCGGCCAGCTCGGAGGGCAGAGGGTTGGAGAGCGGAGGGAACTCTCCAGGCAGACCGAAGCGGACGGCATACAGCTCACCGGTGGCGGGGTCGACGCAGGAGCCGAGGGCGTTGACCACGGCCAGTGCGGCGACCGTCGTGCCGTCCTCGAGCACGACACTGCCCGAGCCGACGGCACCCTTGAGTCCGCCCGCCTTGCTGCCGGTCCCGGCCCCGACGACGCCACTCTCGACGGGGCCGGAAGTCGCGGCGTCGTAGGCCTGCTCCCCGAACTCGGGGCTCGGATGGGTGGCGAAGTCGCCGCCCCGACCGAGGTCGAAGACCACGGCGCCCGGCACGATCGGCACCACCTCGCCGGGAGCCCCCATCGGCAGGCCGACACCGGCGTCGAAGAGCCGGCCCATGACGCCGTCGACCGCGCCGAGCCCGAAGGCGCTCCCGCCCGACAGGACGACCGCGTGGACGCGCTCGACCATGTTGCGGGGGTCGAGCAGGTCGGTGTCACGGGTGCCCGGCCCGCCACCGCGGACGTCCACCCCGGCCACCGCGCCACCGGGCGGGCACAGGACCACGGTGGTCCCGGTGAGCCAGCCGTCGCCGCGACGGCTCGCGTGCCCGACGCGCAGCCCCGCCACATCGGTCAGGCTGTTGGTCCGGCCGGCCCGGACATTCACGCGGGGCCCCCGCGAAGTATCGGAGCACCGCGGAGAACTTCGTGGGGGGTCATGCTGGGGTCTCCTGGTTGAGGTCGGCGGCGGTGACCCCGGACAGGGCCTTGGTCAGGGTGGGAATGGCGGCGATGAGCTTGCGGGTGTACGGGTGTTGGGGGTTGTCGTAGACGTCGGCGACGGGGCCCATCTCGACGATCTGGCCGTTGTGCATGACCGCGACCCGGTCGCAGACGTGGCGCACCACCGACAGGTCGTGGGAGACGAACACCAGGGTCAGGTCGAGCTCGTCGACCAGGTCGGCGATGAGGTTGAGGACCTGCGCGCGGACCGAGACGTCCAGGGCGCTGACCGGTTCGTCGGCGACCAGGATCGCGGGTGTGGAGGCCAGGGCCCGGGCGATGGAGATGCGTTGCCTTTGGCCGCCGGAGAACTGGTGCGGGTAGCGGCCGGCGGCGTCGGCCCGCAGCCCGACGGCCTGCAGCAGCTGCTCGACCCGGCCCCGGGAGGCGCCGCGGCCCTGGGCGACCAGGGGTTCGGCGACGATGTCGCGCACCCGCATCCGGGGGTCCAGTGAGCTCATCGGGTCCTGGAAGACCAGCTGCAGCCGCTGGCGCAGCCAGCGCAGCTGGCGGTCGCGCAGCCGGGTGATGTCGCGGCCCTCCACCTGGACCGAGCCGCTGGTGGCGCGGTCGAGCCCGGACAGGATCCGCAGCAGGGTGGACTTGCCGCAGCCGGACTCGCCCACGATGCCGAAGCGTTCGCCGGGCGCCACGTCGAAGCTGACGCCGCGCAGGGCACGGACCGGTTCGCTGGCGTGCAGCAGCGAGGTGCGCGACCGGCGGTAGTCGCGGGTCACGTCGCGGACGCTGATCGCCGTGGTGCCGGTGGGCGGGCCGCCGGTGTGCTCAGTCATCGATACCCTCCGCCCGAGCCGTGGTGGCGGGTGCAGGGTGGTAGCAGGCGAACCCGGAGTCCTCGCCGGTGACGGTCCAGTCCGGTCGGACACGGCACTGCTCGGTGGCGTGCTCGCAGCGGTTGCGGAAGACGCAACCGGCGGGGAACCGGCCCGCGGCGGGGACCGACCCGGGGATGGTGGCCAGCCGGCCGCGCTCGTCCACCACGGCCAGGTCGGACGCACCGAGCAGTCCCTGGGTGTAGCGGTGCCGCGGCCGGGTGAAGACCTGGCGGGTCGGGCCTGCTTCGACGATCCGCCCGCCATACATCACCAGGACCCGCTCGCAGGCGGTGGCGACCACGGCCAGGTCGTGGGTGATGAACAGCATCGCGGCGGCCCGGTCCAGCACCCCGCGCACGATCAGGTCGAGCACCAGCGCCTGCACGGTGACGTCGAGCGCGGTGGTGGGCTCGTCGCAGACCAGCAGGGCGGGGTCGTTGGCCAGCGCCAGCGCCAGCACCACCCGCTGCCGCTGCCCGCCGGACAGCTGGTGCGGGTAGGCGCGTGCGGTGCCGGCCGGGTCGGGCAGGCCGACCTGGTCGAGCAGCTCGACCGCCGCGGCCCGGGCCGCCTTGCGGTTCGGGCGGGTCCGGTGGATCAGCATCGACTCGGCGACCTGGTCACCCACCCGCATGGTCGGGTTGAGCGCGGTCATCGGCTCCTGGAACACCATCGCCAGGTCACGGCCCCGCACCCGCGACATCGCCTTCTCGTCCGCGCCGACCAGGTCGTGCCCCACCCCAGCCACCCGCACCGACCCGGACGCCTGCAGGCCCTCGGGCAGCAGACCCATCAAGGCCAGCGCGGTCAGCGACTTGCCCGACCCCGACTCCCCGATCAGCCCGACCCGCTCCCCGGGCCGGATGGTGAAGGACACGTCCTCGACCAGCTTCTGCTCCCGCACCGTCACGTCCAGGCGATCCACGACCAGCACGTCCTCGCCGGCCGTCCGGCCCACGGGACCCGCCGTGCCGGTCGCGCTGCCCGGAGTGGTGCGGCTGGCCGGTGTGGCGTTCATCGGCGGTCCTCCAGCTTCGGGTCGAACCGGTCGCGCAACCCGTCGCCGAGCAGGTTGAACCCCAGCACCGCCACCGCGATCGCCACCCCGGGGAACACCGCCAGCCGCGGCGCCGACCACAACATCTCCTGGCTCTCCTGCAGCATCCGCCCCCACGACGGCGTGGGCGGCGGGGTGCCGAACCCCAAGAACGACAGCGCCGCCTCGGCCAGCACCGCGATCGCGAACGACACCGACGCCTGCACCGTGACCAGGCTGCTGACATTCGGCAGCACGTGCCGCACCCCGATCGCGAACGGGCCCCGCCCGGCCGCCCGGGCCGCCAGCACGTACTCCGTCCCCAGCACCTGCAACGTGCCGCTACGGATCAACCGGGCAAAGCTGGGGATCGTCGCGATCCCGATCGCGATCATCGCCACCAACGTGCTCGCGCCGTAGACCGCGGCGAACATGATCGCCAGCAACAATGCCGGGAACGCCAACAACAGGTCATTGCCCCGCATCACCAGCTCACCCAACCACCGTGGCACCATCCCCGCCACGATCCCCAGCGGCACCCCGATCGCCGCGGCCACCCCCACCGCGACGAACCCGACGAACAACGTGGTGCGCGACCCCACCAGGATCTGGCTGAACACGTCACGGCCGAACTTGTCGGTGCCGAACCAGTAGTCTCCCGACGGCTTCTGCAACCGGGTCGAGGCATTCACCAGCGTCGGGTCGTGGGGCGTCCACACGAACGACACCAGCGCCATCCCCACGATCAGGCACACCAGGAAACCACCCACCAGCAGGCTCGGATTCACCCGCCGGCGCGCGGGCGCCGACCCCACCAGGTCGTCCGGGCCGGGTGGCTGGACCGCCAGGGCGTCCTGCGCGCTCACCGGGCACCCGCCCGCAGCCGGGGGTCGATCACCAGGTAGAGCAGGTCGACCACGAAGTTCACGACCAGCACCGCCACCACCAGGATCATCACCACGTCCTGCACCATGATCAGGTCACGCTGGGAGACGCTGTCCAGCAACAAGCTGCCCAGCCCCGGGATGACGAACACCCGCTCCACCACCACCGCACCGATCAACAACGTCGCCAGCTGCAGCCCCAACACCGTGACCACCGGCACCGACGCGTTGCGCAGCCCGTGCCGCACCAGCGCCCGCATCGGCCGCAACCCCTTGGCCCGCGCCGTGCGCAGGTAGTCCTCCCGCAACACGTCCAGCACCGCGCTGCGCACATACCGCGTCAACACCGCCGCCTGCACCAACCCCAACGACAACACCGGCAGCACCAGCTGCTTGACGAACATCACCGGATCCTGCGCCGGCGGAGTCCACCCGTTGGCCGGCAACCAGCCCAGCTTCACCGCGAACACCGCAATCAACAAGATGCCCGCCAGGAACGCCGGGATCGCCATCCCCACCTGCGAGACCGCCGACAACGCCAGCCCGGACACCTTGCGGTGCCGCACCGCCATCACCGTCCCCACCGGGATCGCCACCACCACCGCCAACGCCATCGCCGTGACCACCAGCCACAAGGTCACCTGCAGCCGATCCGCCAGCTGCGGACCGATCGCCGTACCCGACACGTAGGAGTTACCCGGGTCGAACGTGACCAGGCCCTTCACCCAGCTGAGGTACTGCACCACCAACGGCCGGTCCAGGCCGAACTCGTGCTCCATCTCGTGCACGGCCGCGTCGGAGGCATTGACACCCAGCGCGACCCGTGCCGGGTTGCCGGGCAGCACAGCCATGAACGCGAACACGATGACCGAGCTCACGACGAGGCTACCCAGCAGGATCCCGGCGCGTTGGAGCAGTCGAAGGACCATCTGATCGAACCAGACCCGTTAGGACCCGGCCAGCCCTGTCACGTCGAAGGACTCGGAGATCGCGTTCTTGGGCAGCCCGGTGATGCCCTTGTCGGCCACGATGATGTTGGGCAGGACGAACAGCCAGTCGGCAGCAGCGTCCTGCGACAGCATCTTCGCCGCCTTCTTCATGTCCGTGACCTGCTCCTGCTCGGTGCCCTCGTCGGCCTGCTTGAGCAGGTTGCTGAAGGCCGGGTTGGTGTAGCGGGTGTAGTACTTCGGGTCACCGAAAACCGCTCCCATGTCGCGAGGCTCGACGTGCGCGATGATCGACATGTCGTAGTCGGCATTGGTGAAGACCGTGCTCAGCCACGCTGCCGGGAACTCGAGCTGGTCGAGCTTGACCTTGAAGCCCGCCTGCTCGAGCTGGCTCTTGACCACGGTCCCGCACGACACGGCATACGGGAGCGTCGGGATCCGCAGCCGCAGCGTCTCGTTCGCCTCGCCGGACTCCTTGAGCAGGGTCTTGGCCTTGGCGACGTCGTGCGGGTACAGCCCGGTGAGGTCCTCGTACCACGGGTCGGTCGGCGGCACCATGCTGCCGATCAGGGTGCCGCGACCGGCCCAGCACGTGTCGAGCAGGGCCTTGTGGTCGATGGCGTAGCGCACCGCCTGGCGCATCTTCTTGTTCTTCATCGGCCCGCTGCCGTTGTTGAACGACAGGACGACCTCGCCGTTGGTCGTGCCCTCGATCACCTGGTACTTGTTGTTGTTCTCGAACTGCCCCAGCGACTCCGGCGTCTGGACCGTCCCGATGACATTGATCGTGCCGGTCAGGAGCGCGTTGTTGAGGGCGGTCGGGTCCTTGAAGTACTTGAAGGTGACCGTCTTGTAGTAGGGCTTGTCACCCCAGTAGGAGTTGTTGCGCAGCAAGGAGATCGAGTCGCCACGGGTCCACTTGCCCAGCTTGTAGGGTCCGGTGCCGATCGGCTTGGTCGCGAGGTGGTCGACGCCGGTACGGCTGAACATCGCGCCCACCCGGGTCGTCATGCGGTAGAGCCAGTCGTTGCTGGGATGGGAGAGGACCACCTGGAGCTTGGTCGGGGAGACCACCTTGGCGTGGTCGACCACGTCCATCGCCGACTTGAGCGAGATCGTCCAGTCCTTCTTCACCCGGTCGATGGAGAACTTCGCGTCCGCCGCGGTGAACGGCTTGCCGTTGGTGAACTTCGCGTCCTTGGTGAGATTGAACGTGTAGGTCTTGCGGTCCTTCGACACCGTCCAGGAGGTCGCGAGTCCCGGTGCGATGTCACCCTTCTGGTCGAGCTGAACGAGGCCCTCGTAGACGTTGTAGAGCAGCACCTGTGGGATCGCGGCGCCGTCCGTCTTGGTGAAGTCGAGGTTGGCGGGCTCAGCCACCAGTCCGATGCTCAGGCTGGCGTTGCTGGCCTCCTGCCCGCCGGCAGTGCCGCCGGTGGCCCCGCCCGTCGCCCCGCCGCCGGGACTCTCGTCGCCTCCACCCGAGGTGGACGAACCTGCGGAGCACGACGCGAGCACGAGGCTGGCTGCCGCTGCGACCACGAGGGCCGTCTTCTTGATGTGGTGCCTCACCTTAGGTCTCCATCCGGTTCAGGACCGCGGACGCGAGGTCCGCTGTCGTGGCGCTTCCGCCGAGGTCGGGGGTGTGGTTCTGGGGGTCCAGCAGGGCCGCCGCAACAGCCTGCCGTATGCCGTGTGCCGCCTTGGTGTGTCCGAGGTCCTCCAGCAGGAGGGCGCCGGAGAGCAGGCACGCGACCGGGTTGGCCACGCCACGGCCGGCGATGTCGGGAGCCGAGCCGTGCACGGGTTCGTAGATACCCGGGACGTCGCCGCCGGGAAGGACGTTGGCGGACGGGGCCATCCCCATCCCCCCGGCCAGGACGGCCGCCAGGTCGGACAGGATGTCGCCGAACAGGTTGCCGGCCAGCAGCACGTCCAGCGACCGCGGCGCCTGGATCATCCGGGCGGCCATCGCGTCGACCAGCACGGTCTCCAGCTCCACCCCCGGGTACTGCTCACCGACCTCGGCCACGACCCGGTCCCACAGCGGGTAGCCGTGCCGCATGGCGTTGGACTTGGTGACCAGCGACAGCTTCCCGGACCGCTTGCCCGCCAGGGCGAACGCGTGGTGGGCGGCGCGCTCGATGACCCGTCGGGAGTGGACCGCGACCTCGATCCCCAGGTCGTGCCCGCTGCCGGCATGGGCCACTCCCCCGGCTCCGACGTACTCGCCCTCGGTGTTCTCCCGCACGATGACCAGGTCGACACCGTCGGTGTCACGGACCTTGGTCGGCACCCCCGCGAAGGCCTGCACCGGCCGGATGTTGACCGCCAGGTCCAGCTGCTGGCGCAGCCCGATGATCAGACCCCACACCAGCTCGTGGTCGGGCACGTCGGGCCGGCCCACCGCACCGAACAGCACCGCGTCGTGCTCCTTGGCCACGTCCGCCGCGTCGGCCGGCATCGCGGCACCCTCACGCAGGAATCGCTCGCCACCCCAGTCAAGCTCGGTGACCTGCAGCTCACCGCCCTGCGCGGACACAGCTGCAGCCAGCACCGGCACGGTGGCCCCGATGACCTCCGGTCCGACCCCGTCACCGGGGATCACTGCGAGGCGCACGGCGGCCCCGGGCTGGGTCATCCTGACCTCCTGAAGGTGACTGGTCTGACCAGTGGACTTTGTGACGATTGACGCTACCCTGACGACTGGATCGGTTCTTGTCAAGGGATTCCGTCGAGGACGACGGAGCGGGGCCGTGCGAAGGGAGCAGATGTGTCCGAAGCAGCAGGCCTGGCCACGATGACGGCGGCGAGGATGGTGGCGGCGTTCGCGGACCGTTCGGTGTCCCCGGTCGAGGTCCATGAGGCGGTGCAGGAGGTGATCGGGGCCTGCGAGCCCGTGCTCAACGCGTTCTGGGTGCGCGACCCCGAGCAGTCCCTCGCAGCGGCCCGCGCCAGTGAGAAGCGGTGGACTGCAGGCGAACCCCTCGGGCCGATCGACGGCGTCCCGGTCACGTTGAAGGAGAACCTCGCCCGCGCTGGCGTGCCGATGCCGTCGGGCAATGCCGGCATCGAGCCGGTGGTGCCCACCGCCAACGCCCCGATCACCGACCGGGTGCTGGAGTCCGGCGGTGTCGTGCTGGGCTCCACCGTGATGCCGGACTGGGGCATGCTCTCCTCGGGGGTCTCCAGCCTGCACGGCATCACCCGCAGCCCGTGGAACCCGCAGTGGACGACCGGTGGCTCCAGCTCCGGCGCCGGGGCCGCCGCAGCAGCCGGATACGGACCGTTGCACGTCGGCAGCGACATCGGGGGCTCGATCCGCCTGCCCGGCACCTGGCTCGGGCTGGCCACGCTCAAGCCCAGCGCCGGGCGCATACCCCTGGACGCGCCCTACCTCGGTCGTTGCGCCGGCCCGCTGACCCGCACCGTCGCCGACGCGGCCCTGTTCATGGGCGTGCTCAGCCAGCCCGACCCGCGCGACTGGACCAGCCTGCCACCGGAACAGACCGACTGGGCCGCGCTCGACCTGCAGGTGCGCGGGCTGCGAGTCGGTCTGCACCTGGACGCCGGCTGCGGCGGCGACGTGGAGCCCGAGATCAGCCGGGCGGTCACCGACGCCGCCGCGCTCTTCGAGGCCGCCGGGGCCCACGTCGAACCCATCGCGCCGTTCATGACCCCCGACCTGCTCGACGACCTGGACCTGTTCTGGCGGGTCCGCTCCTGGAACGACTACGCGGCGCTGCCCGCGGACCGGCAGGCCCGGATCCTGCCCTACATCGTGACCTGGTGCAGCGTCGGCGCAGACACGACCGGACCTCGGATCCTGGAGTGCTACCAGCAGATCATGCGGATGCAGGCTGCCACCGTGGCCGCCACGCAGCCGTATGACGTGGTCCTGTCCCCCGTCGCACCCGTCTCCGCGTTCCCCGCCGAGCAGCCGATGCCCTACCCCGACAACGGCAGGGGCATGCGACACATCGGGTTCACCGTCCCCTACAACATGTCCGGCCAGCCCGCCGCCACCGTCAACGCCGGCTTCACCCACGACGGGCGACCCATCGGCATACAGCTGTCCGGGCGACGGTTCGACGACCTCGGCGTGCTGCGCGCGGCCGCCTGGTACGAACAGCACCGGCCCGAGCCGGCCGTCCCGCGCTGGCCCGACCACACCTCCTTGCAGGAGCCGGCTCAGCTCGCATGAACAGCACGTCGAGAGAGGAACAGCATGGGTGAGGGCGCGCAGTTCGAGCAGGTCCGACCGGTGCGCCTCTACCAACGGATCGTCGAGCAGATCGAGGGCGCGCTTGCCCAGGGCGAGCTCAAGCCCGGGGAGCGGCTGCCGAGCGAACGGGAGCTGGTTACCCAGTTCGGCGCCAGCCGGTCGACGGTGCGCGAGGCGCTGCGCGTGCTGGAGAGCAACGGCGTCGTCCGGTCGCGTCCCGGCGACCCGAACGGCCCGGAGATCCTGCCCTTCTCCACCCAGGGGCTCACCAAGCAGATCACCCGGCTGACCCAGGTCGACGAGGTCGGCTTGGGGGAGCTGATCTCCTTCCGGATGATCCTCGACGGCTCGGCCAACATGCTCGCAGCCCGACTGCGCACACAGGACGAACTGGCGTCGATGGAAGCCACCATCGAGGTGATGCGCGAGACGATCGACCTCGGCTACGAGGAGTTCAGCGAGGCCGACGTGGCCTTTCACGATGCCATCGCCCGGGTCAGCCGCAACTCGCTGATCCAGGTCTGCAACCAGGTGGTCCGTGGCGTCGTCCTGTCGCTGATCTCCGACAAGATCTCACGCTCGCGCAACAGCAAGGCGCTGATGCGCCAGTCGCTGCACCACCACGAAGAGGTGCTCGAGGCCATCCGCGCTGGCGACGGGCCCGCAGCGGCACGCATCTCCCGGCGCAACCTCTACGACTACTACGCCGGCTACCTGCCCAAGGGCGAACGCGAACCGCTGCTCGCCCTGCTCCTGGACGTCAAGCCCGTGGTCTGAGGAACCCTTCGCGGCTTTTCCGGCGACAAGGACTCCACCGGAGTGGCTTGGACGGCCCACTGCCGCGTCGGCGGAGGCCCACCACGTGGTGGACCTCCGCCGCGGGGATCACGCCTGGGAGGTGTCGATGCGAAAGCGACGGTTTGCGAGGCTCGGGTTCTTGACGCGAACCGACTCCAGGCGGTCCGCCGAGATGGTGGTGCCCGCGACCCCCGGTGCCTCTCCGGCGGAGGCCACGACGACCCCCATGGGGTCGATCACCATGCTCTGCCCGGTGCACAGCGGGCCCGACTGTCCCGACACCAGGGCGTAGACGGTGTTCTCGATCGCCCTCGCCCGGGCCAGTGTCACCCAGTGGTCCTCCTTGGCTGGACCAACCGCCCATGCGGCCGGGACGACCAACGCGTTCGCCCCGGAGTCCACCAGCGCGCGGGCCATCTCCGGGAAGCGCATGTCGTAGCACGTCATGACGCCGAAGGCCAGACCGCCCAGCTTGAAGACCAGGGGCTGGTACGACGCAGCCTGGACGCGGTCGGACTCCTTGTAGCCGAACGCGTCGTAGAGGTGCACCTTGCGGTAGACGTCCTCCAGCTCTCCGTCGGAGCGGACGACCACCACCGTGTTCGAGGCCTTGGACGAGCCCTCGAGCACCTCGGTCATCCCCGCGACGACGGCGATGTCGTGTTGCTTGGCCGATTCGGCCACCGCTGACACGAACGGCCCGTCCAGCGACTCCCACTCGGCGGAGGTGTCCGCCGTGACGTCGGGATTGGCGTACATCGCGTTCTCCGGCAGGACGACCAGCGAGGCCCCTTGACCGGAGGCCTCGGCGATGAGCCGTTGCACCTGGGCGCGGTTCTCCACCTTGTCCACGGTGGCTCCGAACTGGGCGACAGCGACCTTCACAGACATGTCGGTTCTCACTTTCCCGCGACGGCGGACTCGGCGAAGTACTTGGCGGCGCCGGAGATGTCCGAGATCCGGCCTCCTGCTGCGATGCTCTCACGTGAGGGCCCCTCGGCCTCCTCCTTCGCCTTGAGCAGGCGGGCGACGTCGAGCGCCTCCTCGCGTTTGAGAACCGCTACGCCATCAGAGTCGGCAAACACGACGTCGCCGGGGAAGACCACCACTCCTCCGACGGATACCGGCACGTTGATGCTCCCCTCGACCCCTGCGATCCGGGTGGTGTGCGCAGCGATGCCCCGGGAATAGGCGGGGAAGCCATAGCCACTCATCTCCTCGATGTCGTTGATCTGCCCGTCGATCACGGCGCCGACAGCTCCCCTCGCCTTCGCCGTGAACGACACGAGACCGCCGAAGCACGAGCGCTGCTCGTCGCCACTCTGTTCCACCACGAGGACGTCGCCGGGACGCAGGTCGTCGGCAGCAACGTGCAACGCGGTCGAGTCAAGGTGCGGCAGTCGCACCGTCACGGCGGTCCCGACGAACTTCAGCGGGCGCATGTTCGGCACCAGCCCCCGCGGGAAGCCGTGGTCGCGCAGGTGACCGAGAGTGGAGGTGCACACCTGGGACAAGGCTTGGACGATCTCCTCGTCGATGGATGGTGCGGATGGATTGCGGGTGAACATGTGAGTTCCGATCTTCTTGGGCTCGGTGTTGGACAGTGGATGGAGCTGGACGTGGGACGGACGAGATGGCAAGGAGCGCCGACCGGCTCAGCGCAGGACGCGTTTGAGACCCATCACGCGCTCGATGATGACGACGAAGAGGATGCTGATGGCGATGAGCACGACCGACAGCGCTGCAATTTGGGGATCTGTGCGAGTTTCGACGTAGTGGAAGATCTCGACCGGCAGAGTCGTCGCACGCGGGCCGACGACGAAGAGCGAGATCACCGCCTCGTCGAACGAGATGAGGAACGCGATCACTCCCCCGGCGAGCACACCGGGCGCGATCAGGGGCAACGTCACCTTTCGGAAGGTCACCCATGCCGAGGCACCCAGCGTTCGCGCCGCCTCCTCGCAGGAACGGTTGAGCGTGAGCAGACTCATCGACGCCGTCCGGATGACGTAGGGAATCGTGATCGACAGGTGCGCCACGATCAGGCCCGCGTAGGTGCCCGTGATGCGCAGCGGGGCGAGCACCAGCAGGAGCGCGAGGCCGAGGACGATCGCCGGCACGAGCAGCGGTGAGAGGAAGAAGGCCGACAGCGCTTCCCTCCCGCGGAACTCGAACCGTGCGATGGCGAGCGCGACCGGGACCCCGATGAGGAGCGCGAGCAGCGCCACCCCACCCGCGGTGATCAGGCTGACCTTGAAGCCGGTGATGAAGTCTTGGTTCTGGGTGAGCTTCTCGTACCACTGGAGGCTGAACCCTTGCGGCGGGAAGGCCATCGACGACTCGCTGTCGAAGGAGATGCCGACCACCACGAGGATCGGCGCCAGCAGGAAGAGGTAGAGCACGGTCATGAGGACGCGGTTGGGCCACCCCTTGAGACGGGACTGCATGTGGACTCTTCTCCTACTGGGATTCGATGCGCCGCAGGGCGCGCTGGTAGATGACGATCACGAAGCCGAACAGAGCCAGCAGGATGAAGGAGATCGCAGCTGCGAACGGCCAGTTCAACGTCGCGGTGGCCTGGTCGTAGATCTCGGTCGCGAGCAGGAACACCCGTCCACCGCCCACCAGCCGCGGCGTGATGAAGGAGCTGATCGTGAGGACGAAGACCAGCAGCGCACCCGTGAGGACGCCCGGCATGCTGAGCGGCCACACCACTCGCCAGAACACCTTCCAACGGTTTGCTCCCAGGCTTGCGGCCGCGTGCTCGAGATCCGTGCTGAACCGACCGAATCCAGCGAGCAGCGCAAGAATCATGTAGGGCATCATGATCTCGACCAACGAGATGTAGACGCCCACCTTGTTGTTCACCAGAGCGAGCGGATGGTCGGTGAGACCAGTCGCCTGCAGAGTCTTGTTGACCACGCCCTGGTTGCCGAGCAGGACGATCCATCCGTAGGTGCGGACCACGGAGCTGGTCAGCAGCGGGGCGATGGCCAGGGCGATGAGGACACCCTTGAACCGCGACTCGGTGCGCACCAGGAACAACGCGATCGGGTAGGAGACGAGGATCGCGAAGAAGGTGACCACCAGGCCGAGGAGCAAGGTGTCCCAAGCCATCTTCCAGTAGTAGCCGTCGGTCAGGAACTGGGCATAGGAGTGGAAGGAGACCGTGTCCTCGATCATCCCCGAGGAGTCGCCGGTCTTCAGGCTCATCCGCAGCAGGTAGACCAGGGGCAGGACGAACGAGACCACCATCCCGAGCAACCCGGGCACCGTGAGCGCAAGGACGGTGCCACGCAGCTTTCGGCGCGGAGGCTCGGCTGGAGGTGGAATCGTCTTCGTCGGCCGCTCGTGGAGGGCGGTGGTCATACGGTCGCCTCCTCCTTGAGGACGACGGCGTCACGGGTCCCCCAGGACAGCTGCACCGGCGTGCCCGGCGGAAGGTGCGGCTCACCGCTCGACACCGACTGCACGGTGACTCTGCGATCGGCAACCTGGACGGAATACTCCACCGAGTCACCCACGTAGACCATCGACCCCACCCGGCCGTGGGCGTCCACGGACGGGCACGCGGTGATCCGCATGCGGTGCGGTCGCACCATCAGGCTCCCCTGCCCGAGCTGCCGGTGGTCGTCGACCGCCGTCATGGCCCCCAGCCCGTCGATCTGGACGGTCGCAACGCCCTGAGCGGTGTCCAGGATCTTGCCGTCGAAGATGTTGGCCCGGCCGATGAAGTTGGCCACGAACCGGTTGGCGGGATGCTCGTACACCTGCTCGGGCGTGCCGACCTGCTCGATGTGGCCCTCGGACATCACCACGATGCGGTCCGAAGTCGCCAACGCCTCGTCCTGGTCGTGGGTGACGAACACCGTGGTGATGCCGATCTTCTGCTGGATCGAGCGGATCTCGTCGCGCATCGTGTCCCGCAGCTTGGCGTCCAGGTTGGACAGCGGTTCATCGAGGAGCAGGACCTTGGGCTCGATCACCAGGGCACGAGCCAACGCCACCCGTTGCTGCTGGCCCCCGGAGAGCTGCTTGATCCGCCGCTCCCCCAGGTGTCCCAGCTGCACCAGGTCGAGGGCGCCCGCGACCTTCGTCCTCACCTCGCTCTTGGACAGGCCCCGCATGGTGAGACCGAAGGCGACGTTCTCAGCGACATCGAGATGCGGGAAAAGGGCATAGTTCTGGAAGACCAACCCCATCCCACGCTGATGCACCGGGGTGTGCGTCAGCTCCTTCCCGTCGAGGTCGATTCGGCCGGCGGTCGGCTCGATCAGCCCCGCGATCATCCTCAGCGTCGTGGTCTTGCCACATCCCGAGGGGCCGAGGAGTGAGATGAACTCACCCTTCTCGATCTGCATGGTGAAGTCCGAGACACTGGGCCGATCGGTGCCGGGGTACTGCTTGCTGATGTCGCTCAGTTCGAGGTATGCCATGGTTGCCTTCGCTCAGGAGTCGGCGAGGATCTGCCTGCGCCAGATCTGCGTCCAGTCGTCACGCTTCTGCGCCACCACGGTCCAGTCCACGTCGAGGACCTTGTCGATCTTCTTCGGGTCCGCTGCGGTGCGGCCAAGGGCCGCGTTGCTCGGCTTGGCCTTCGTGTTGGTCGGTGCGTAGTACATCGTGTCGGTGAACGTCGCCTGGGACTCCGGGCCGAGCGCATAGTTGATGAAGGTCTGCGCTGCCTCTGGGGACGGCGAGTTCTTCACCAGGTTGATGGTGTTGATCTGGAAGATGGTCTCGTCGTCAGGGATGGCGACCTTCATCTTGCCCTTGCTCTCGTCGGCGTAGAACTGGGCCCGCGCGTTCCATGCGATCGCGAGATCGGCCGTGCCGGACTGGACCAAGGTGTACTGGTCGGGCTGCGGCGCCCAGGTCTGGACGCTCGGAGCCAGGTCCTGGAGCCGCTTGACCCCCGGGTCGACCGAATTCGAGTAGTCCCCGCCTGCCTTGGCGTTCTCGATCAGCATCAGACCGGTTCCCTGGATGTCGGGGTGAGAGGGCACCACGATCCGACCCTTGTACTTCGGGTCCCACAGGCTCTCCCACTTGGTCGGAGCGGGGTTCACCTTGTCGTTGTAGATGAGCACCAGGCTGTCGAACGTGACCGCTGGCCCGTAGTTGCCGTCGACCTGGCCACGCTTGTCGATGTCCTTCATGTTCGGGACCTTGGCCGGGTCGAGCGGTTGAAAGAGGTCCGACTTGTTCGCGGTGTCGGACACCGACAGGTCCATGATCGCAACGTCCGCCTCCGGCGCGCTCTTGGCGCTGCGGAGGGACGCGAGGTTGTCCGCCGAGTTGCCCATGCCGTTGTAGGTGACCTTGATGTCCGGGAACTTCTTCGTGAAGGGGTCGATGACCGCCTTTTGGAAGTTGTCCTGGAAGACCCCGGAATAGCCCTGGATCACGATGGATCCCGCGTCCGCGCTGTCCTGTGTGTCGGTCCCCCCACCGCAGCCTGCGATCGCGACGAGCGCGAGCACCGAGGTCGTCCCAAAGAGCTTCTTGTTCATGAGTCGGTCTTCTCCTGTTGCCGATGCTGGGTGAGCAGCCGCATCTCGAGCTGTTGGTGCTCGATCTGTCGCTGGTATGACGTGTCGATGTGTCGTGCTACGACGCGGACGGCTTCGTCCTGGTCGCGGTCCTTGATGGCTGTCTGCAAGGCCCAGTGGTCGTCGTTGACGTTCTCCATGCCGAGCCGGTCGTGCGCGAGGTACCACAGTCGGAGCGACCCACAGTTGAGTCGGTCCACCGCCTCGCTGAGAAACCTGTTGTCGGTGGCCATGGCCACCGCCAGGTGGAACCGGTGGTCCAGCTCGACGCTCTCGTAGACGTCGTTGCGGTCCACCGCTTCCTCGATCTGGTTGCAGATGCGACCGAGCTCTTCGATCTGCTCATCGCGAGCACGCTGCACGGCCAGCCTGGCGACCGGCTCTTCGAGCAGGTGCCGTGCCTCGTACAGTCGCGCCAGCTCGAGCACCCGAATGCCTCGCACGTAGGGCGTGCGGTGCGGTGGGTAGTTAATGAACTGCTCGTCGGAGAGCCGTTTGATCGCCTCGCGCAGTGGGGTCCGGCCGAAGCCGTAGCGCTCGATGAGCACTCCGTCCTCGAGCGGCATGTCCTCTGAGAGCTCGCCCTCGACGATGGCCCGCCGCAGCACGGCATACGCCTGCTCGGTCTTGGTCGTGCCCGTCGGAGTCATGTCGTATACCTTCGATATATCGATGAGTACAGGACAGGTATACAGACAGCCGACGCGCTCTGTCAACGGTTGGAGTGCAACGGATCTCGGCTTGCGCTCAGGAGGGCGCTGGCCCAGCAGTCCTCTCGAGCGTCAGCGCGACTGTCGGTGGCGTCGCAACCAGAGCAGCCCGAGCACGGGCAGCACGAGGGGCACATAGCCGTAACCGGCGCCGAAGTGTGACCACACCGTCTTGTCGGGGAAGGCCGCCGTGTCGACATAGGACAGCACGCCGACCACCAGGACGCCGACCAGCTCGATGGAGCACGAGACCGTGGCGACGCGCACGGCCGTGTGCCCTCCCCTCGCGAGCGCAACGGTCGCCACGAGGTAGATCACGGCTGCGAGCGCGGACAGCAGGTAGGCGACCGGCGCGCGGTGGAAGTACTCGGAGATCTGCAGGATCGAGCGCCCGGTCGCGGCGAGGGCGAGCAGGGCGTAGACGGCGACCAGGATCCGTCCCGGGCCGGACCCAGTGGCCTGTCCGACGGTGGGACCGCCCTCTCCCCCGCCCTCGACGGTCGGCGGCTCCACGGGTCCCTCCGGTCCCTCAGGGCTGGCCGGGCCCCGCGGGTCAGGCATGTGCCATCCCCCAGACCTGCTCGAGCCGGCCGATGAGCACGGCGCAGACGAAGGCACCGACGAGGATCACGCCCATGGCCCACCCGGTCTTCTCCTTGATGGCCAGGAACACGACGAACGGCGGCACGATGACGACCGTGAACAGGTAGGCCACGAAGGTCGCCCCGTCCGCGCCGCCGATGTCGCCGGCGTGCGCGAGGCCGACGACCAGCTGCACCAGGAGCCCGACCTCGAGCAGCCCGGCCACGGCCAGCAGACGGTCATCGATCAACGAGTGCCGCAGCAGGTAGTAGGCCGCCCCAAGCGCGAGCACGGCACACAGGACCAGCAGCACGATCGACAGGGGCAGGAGCACCCCGGAAGCGTAACCACGGGTCGCGGACGGGACCGAGCGAGGTCAGCGGTCGTCGTCATCGTGCCGCGTCTCCCAGGGCCGGTTGGCGATGATGACGGCCGTGGGCGGGATCACGGCGGCCACGGCGCTCATCACGATTGCCGCGGTGACCGACCAGAGCCGCACGACGAACCACGCGAGCGCGACGAGCGTGATGCACGTGCCCATCAGCCAGAAGTAGCGGCGCTCGTTGGTCTTCACCCTCCCGTTCTACGCCTTCGGTCAGCGAGGCGCCGTGCGGCTGCGGGGACGAGCCAGGTGTGGGACACCTGGCAGCTGCGCCCTGTGCGGCACGTACCAGCGCGCTGACAGCACGAGCTCGCCCGTGCCAGCGTCGTGACGGCGCCGTGCCAGTGCCGCCCGGCAGGATCGCAAGCGACATCGACTTCCGTGATCGAAGGAGCAACCATGACCTACGCCTTCCGGGCCGAGGGGCTCACCAAGCGCTTCGGCACCACCCAGGCCCTCGACAGCATCGAACTCGCCGCCGAGCACGGCACCGTCCTCGGCGTGCTCGGACCCAACGGCGCCGGCAAGACCACCGCCGTGCGCATCCTCGCCACCCTGCTGCAGGCCGACTCCGGCCGGGCGCAGGTCAACGGGTATGACGTGACCCGCGACGCGGCGAAGGTGCGCCGCAGCATCGGGCTCACCGGGCAGTACGCCTCGGTGGACGAAGACCTCACTGGCACCCAGAACCTCGTGCTCATCGGCCAGCTGCTCAACCTGCGCTCGGCTGCTGCGAGGGCGCGCGCGGCCGAGCTGCTCGAGTGGTTCGACCTGACCGACGCCGCCGGCCGGATGGCCAAGACCTACTCCGGTGGCATGCGCCGCCGGCTCGACCTCGCTGCCAGCCTGGTCGGGCGCCCAGCGGTGGTGTTTCTCGACGAGCCCACCACCGGCCTCGACCCGGCCAAGCGCGAGGACATGTGGGGCGTCGTGCGTCAGCTCGTCGACGACGGTTCGACGGTGTTGCTCACCACCCAGTACCTCGACGAGGCAGACGCGCTGGCTGACGAGATCAGCGTCATCGATCACGGCCGTGTCATCGCCCACGACACCCCGGACGGCCTCAAGCGGGTCATCGGCGGCCAGCGCATCCGGGTGCGCCCCAGCGACCTGGGGAGGCTGGACGAGGTCCGAGCCATCCTGGGCCAGATCGCGGGTGCCTCCCCCGAGGAGTCGGCCCGCCACCAGCTGACCGTGCCGGTCGACGACGAGAGCGCGCTGGCCGCGACGGTCGACCGCCTGACCGAGTCAGGGATCTCCGTCACCGAGCTTTCGTTTCACCTGCCCAGCCTGGACGAGGTCTTCATGTCCCTGACCGGGCGCCCCACCGAGACCACCAAGGAGGCCGCATGACTGCCACCGCCGTCCACCCGACCGAATCGACCCAACCCACCAGCCGAGCCGGCGAGCTCACCGACGAGGGCTCGACCCTGCGGCACGCCATCGCCCTGGCGAAGCGCAGCCTGATCAAAACGTGGCGCACCCCGGAGGCGCTGGTCGACGTCACGCTGCAGCCGGTGATCTTCATCCTGATGTTCACCTACATCTTCGGCGGCGCGATCGCCGGCGGATCACAGCATGAGTACCTGCAGTTCCTGTTGCCTGGCGTCCTCGGCCAGACCATCGCGATGGCCGGGATCGCCTTGGGCGTCAACCTCAACACCGACATCGAGAAGGGCGTCTTCGACCGGTTCCGGTCGCTGCCCATCTCCCGTTCGGCCCCCTTGGTGGGCGCGGTCCTCGCCGACGTGGTGCGCTACCTGATCCTGTTCGTCATGTGCCTCGGCACCGGCCTGATCGTCGGGTTCCACGTCGGCACCAACCCTCTCGCGGTCCTCGCGGCACTCGGCATCTCTGTTGCCTTTGCGCTGTGCTTCTGCTGGATCTCGGTCTGGGTCGGCATGATCGCCCGCACCTCGGGCGCCGTGCAGGGCATCATGTTCCTGCTCGTCCTGCCGCTCTCGTTCGTCAGCAACGCGTTCGTGCCGACGGCAACGATGCCCAGCTGGCTGGCCCAGGTGGCCGACGTCAACCCGATCTCCCACCTGGTGGGCACGGTGCGCGGACTGATGGTCGGGGGACCAGTCGCGTCCAACCTGCTGTGGACGCTCGGGTGGATGGCCGTCCTGCTGCTCGTGTTCGTCCCGCTGGCGCTGCGCGCCTACCGCCGACGGGCCTGAGCCTGCAACGGTCTCAGCTCGCCCGGTCCGGGTCGGCCCATCGGGCCGGCGCGAGCCGGGCGAGTGCGGCGTCCCGGGGCAGCATGCGTCCCTTGGCGTATGCCGGGTCGAACCGGTCGCCCAGTGCGTCACCCAGGACCCTGCGCACCCGCTTGACCGCCACGTCGGTCAGGTCGTCGCCCCCACGCAACTGGGCGGATGCGCCCAGCACCTCAGCTGCCTCCGCAGGTCGCTCCCGGGTGATGAGGAGCTCGGCGATGCCCACGCCGACGACGGAGATGATCGGCTTGTCACGAGTCGCCACGGCCAGGTCGTAGGCGCGCGCCAACTGCACCTCCGCCTCCTCCAAGCGGCCATCGTCGAGTTCCGCCCCTGCGCACACCGCCAGGAAGAGCGCGTGCGCGTGGCCCCTCATCGGGCTCCGCGGGCCGAGGTCATCGAGCAACCGGGCGGACTCCCGCAGCAGCCGATGAAGCTCGGCGTCGTCTCCCGCTATGCGCGCTATGCCGGCCAGCACGACATACAGCAGCAGCCGCTCGGCGCTGCCGAGGTCCGGCGCCTCCTCCCGCAGGGCCGCCGCCTCCTGGCGCACCAGGTCGAGTTCCCCTCTGCGCACGTGCACGTCGAGCATGCGTATGCGCACCAGCTCCACGTCGTCCGACGACCCGAGCTCGGTCGAGTAGTCCAGGGTGCGCTGGTAGTCGGCCTGCGCGCCATCGAGGTCCCCGTCCATCAACCGCAGCCGCGCCCGCACACCCACCGCCTGGGCCAGACCCCACCGGTCGCCGATCTTCGAAAAGCCGTGCAGGGCCTCGGCCAGATTGGCCCGCATCCCCTCCGGGTCGCCCTCGTTCTCCGCGATACTGGCCATGAACATGCGGGCCATCGCCCTGATCCAGGCATCGCCACCGGCGATGGCCTCGTCGAAGTACGCCTGCACCTGGTCTTCCTCGCCGGAGAAGAAGGCGAGCATCGGGCGCATCACCGCAACCATGGGGAACCGCTCGAGGTCGAGCTTGTCCAGGCGGGCGTTCAACCCCGCAAGCTCCGCGGCGACGTCCTCCGCGGAGGCCGGCGGGTCGTCGCCCTCCTCCCAGTGGGCCAGGTTGCTGATCGCCAGCACCGCCTCGGCGGCGGTTCGCTGGTCGGGGTCGACGTCACCGGGGACGGCCAGCGCGTAGCCGAGCCAGGTCACTGCCTCGCCCTGGCTGCCGGTCAGCGTCCAGTACCACGTGAGCTCGAGGGCCATGGCCAAGGTCGCAGGGGCATCGCCGCATTCGCCGAGGAAGCGCAGCGCGGCCAGGATGTTGTCCCGGTCCCGCCGCAACCGGGCGAGCCACGGTAGCTGCTCACGGGTGCGCAGCCGGGGGTCGGCCTCGTGCACGAGGCCGGCGAAGTGCCGCGCGTGGGAGCGGCGCACCGCCTCCATCTCCTCTCGCCCGACCAGCTGCTCACTGCCGAACTCCCTGATCGTCTCGAGCATCCGGTAGCGCAGCTCCCCGTCCATGGCGACCTCGAGCAGCGACTTGTCCACCAGGGCGCTGAGCAGGTCGGGGATGCGACGCGCGGGCAGTCCTCCCCCGGCGCAGACCACCCGGGCGCTCTCGACCGACGCGCCTGCGGGAAACACCGAGAGCCGTTCGGCCAGCAGGCGTTCCTCATCGGTCAACAGGTCCCAGCTCCACTGGACGACCGCCCGGAGTGTGCGGTGGCGTGGCAGTGCGGTGCGCTTGCCGCCGGTGAGGAGTGCGAACCGGTCGGAGAGCCGGGCGGCGATCTCGTCGACCGGCAGCACACGCAACCGCGCTGCGGCCAGCTCGATCGCCAACGGCAGACCGTCGAGCCGGCGCACGATCTCGATGCAGGCGCCCACCATGGTGTCATCGACGGCGAAGCCGTCGTCTGCGGCCGCCGCACGTTCGGCGAGCAGCTGCACGGAAGGATAGGAGAGGGCCTGGACCGCATTGACACCTTGCGGCGGCAGCGGCAGCGACGTGAGGCCACACAGGGACTCGCCGTCGATGCCGAGCGGCTCACGGCTCGTGGCCAGCACCCGCACGCGAGGGCAGGTGGTCAGGACCTTGTCCACCACCTCCGCGACGCCGTCGACCAGGTGCTCGCAGTTGTCGACCACCAGCAGGCAGGTCGCATCGCCGAGGGCCTCGAGCAGGCGTCCCATGGCATCACGTGTCATCCGCTCCGGCTGGCGCTCGAGCAGCTTGTTCTCGCGCATCCCCAACGCTGCCAGGATGGTCGGCGCGATGTCGTGCTCGTCCGTGACCGGGGCGAGGGGCACGAACCACACGCCTCCCTCGAGGCGCTCGATCCAGGTGTTCCCGACCTCGGCCGCAAGCCTGGTCTTGCCCGCACCACCGGGCCCGACGATCGTCGTCAGCCGCCCCGACTCGATCAGACCGCTCACGCGCTTTGCGTCGTCGTCGCGTCCGATGAAGCTGGTGAGGGCGGAGCGCAGGTTGGTCCGGTGAGCCTGACGACGCGCTCGGACCGGCGCCTCAGCCGCTTGCGCGCCGCGCAGGATCTGCAGATGCTGCTCCTGCAGGCTCGAGGACGGGTCGGTACCCAGCTGGTCGGAGAGGGTTCGACGGAACTGCTCGTATGCCGTGAGCGCCTCCGCCGCGCGCCCGGTCGCCACGAGAGCCCGCATGAGCTGGGCGGTGGACCGCTCGTGCAACGGGTGGGTCGCGACGAGCTCCCTCAGCTCGCTGACGACGCCTGTCGCGTCTCCGAGCTGGAGATCGGCCTCGATGCGGCCGGAGACCACATCGAGCCGTTGTGCCTCATAACGACTGGCGAGGGCCGCGCCATACTCGGCGTCGCCGGCGTCGAGCAGGGCCTCGCCGCGCCACAGGCCCAGAGCGACGCGGAGGTTGGCGGCGGCACCCTGGGCGTCATTGCCCGAAAGGGCCCGTTGCCCCTCGCCGGCCAGGGCGGAGAACTGGTGGACGTCCACGGCGGAACGGTCGAGGGTCAGGCGGTAGCCACCCACGACCTGCTCGACCAGCGCGGGATCGCCCAGCGTCCGGCGCAGCCGGGAGACCAGGGTCTGCAGTGCGCCGGTGACGTCGCTCGGGAGCTCTTCACCCCAGATCGCGTCGACGAGCTCCTGGGCTGACACGACCCGACCAACGTCAACCGTCAGGCGCAGCAGCAGTCTGCGGAGGCGCGTGCCGGCGACCGGCACCACCCGATCACCGTCCCGCACCTCGATCGGGCCGAGGATCGCAACCTGCACCCACCTACTCTGACAGATGGCTCACGTGCATCGCGGCACCTCGGTGCTGGGCTGCCGCACGTGGACACCTCGGAGCAGGGTGGGACGAGTGGGGCGAGATCAGCGGCGCATCGCCTCCGCCAGCTCCTGTCGCGAGGAGATGCCGAGCTTGAGGTAGACGTTGCGCAGGTGGTACTCGATCGTCTTGCGGCTGACGAACAGGGCTGCGGCGGCTTCCCGGGTCGTGCGGCCGGAGGCGAGCAGCGTTGCGATCTGGAGCTGTTGCGGCGTCAGCTCGTCGAGACTGTCGGCAGCACGACGGTGGACGGTCTCGCCCGTTGCAGCCAACTCGACAGCGGCGGCGTTGGCCCAAGGATCTGCGCCGAGCCGTTCGAACGCCACCAGGGCCTCGCGGAGCACCGGTCGGGCCCGCACCCGCTGACGAGATCGTCGCAGCCAGGAGCCGAACAACATAGCGGTCCGGGCGGACTCGAAGATGTCCATGGTCTGGGCGTGGTGGTGCGCAGCCAGGATGAAGTGCTGCTCGACGGCGGTCCCCTCCGCCAGCAGCGCGACGGCCCGATGCGCACGAGCCAGGGCCCACGGCTGACCCTTGGCCTCGGCGACGCGCAGCATCTCCGCTGCGTCGACGGCGAGGCCCGCAACGTCGCTGTCGTCGCCACCGGCACCGGGATCTGCGGCACGACCCACCCGCAGCGAACATTCGGCCAGCTCGGGCACCGGTGACAGGTCCACATCGGCCAACCCACCCGCACGGAGAATGGCTCGCAGCTCGGTCAGGTGCTCGAGGGCGAGGGCCGGGCGGCCGAGCCCGAGCTCCAGGTCCGCCAGGGCAAAGCGCGTCCACACTCCACACAGGTTGAGGTGACGCGGTGGGAAGAGTTCGAGGACCTCCGCGGCGTGGGCGCGACACAGGTCGGCGCGACCCTGGCGCGCCTCGAGCCAGGCCAGTCCCGCCAACGAGGTCACCATGTCGACGACCCGTCCTGTTTCGCGGGCCAACCGGATTCCCTCGGTGTAGCTGGCCTCCGCCTCGTCCCAGCGGTCCGTCGTGGCGTCGTCCCGGCCCAGCAGGAACAACAGGAAGGGCAGCCGGGCCACGGCTCCGCGGTCGCGCACCTCAGTGGCCACTCGCTGTACCAGCTCTCGCCCCGCCCCTGCTTCGCGCAGCCACAACGGTCCGAGCAGGAGCCAGCCGAGGTGCGACGGATCGACAGCCGACGGTCCCGAGGCCGTGAGGGAGTGGACCGCTGCGGCGATCTGTTCGGTGCCGCCCTCGCCCGACAGCACCCTGGCGATCCCTGCCGACAGGACGCACAGGTCACGCACGTGCGGGTCGCGAACGAGCGGCAGCAGTCGCTCCAGCCGGCGCGCGAGCACACCCGCCGTGCCTCCGTCCGCGAGGTACAAGGTGGCCTCCAGCGCGTCCACCAGCACCGAGATCGACTGCTCGGGATCCAGACAGCCCTCGGGGGTGTCCACCAGGTCCGCCGCCGCCAGCAGCAGATCCAGCGACTCGAGCAGCGAGCCCTGCCGGGCGGCAACAGCGCCGCGGACCGCCAGCACGCGCACCTTGTGAAGCCGGTCAAGGGAACCGTCATCGGCCCCGGCGAGAAGCCTGTCCGCCTGGTCCTCCCGTCCTGCGAGCAGCGCCGCCTCCGCCGCCTCGATGAACCTCGCGTTCGCTTCCGGCTCAGCGTCGCTCAGCCGGGCAGCACGTTCGAGCGCAACGGAGGCCGCGGCATACGCACCGAGCGTCGTCGCTCTCCTGGCGACCGATTCGAGCATCGCCGCGACACTGGAGTCAGGCCCCACTGCTGCCTCCGCCAGGTGCCAGACCCGGCGTTCGTCCTCACCCCTGGTCTCGCCGCCATCAGCTCGGGCGACGCCCCCAGCGGCGCCGCCGCCACGCGACGCAATCGCGCCAGCAACCGCGGCGTGGGCCGCCCGACGCTGATCCGGAGCAGCCCGCGAATAGACCGCGGACCGCACGAGGGGGTGCCGGAAGACGACCCGGTCGGGCGTGAGGGAGATCAGGCCGGAGGCCTCCGCCTCGACCAGGTCCGACGCCCCGCCACCACTTGCACGGAGCGCCCGCAGCACCGTCGCGGCACGACCTCCCTCGGTCGCCGCCAGCAGCAGTGCCCACTGTGCCTCGGCGCCGAGTTCTGCTGCCCGGCCTGCGAATCCCTCTGCCAGAGAGTCGGACACGGGTAGAGGGACGGTGAGTGAGTCGGATTCCACCCCGGGAAGGTCTGCGAGTTCAAGGATGGCCAGTGGGTTGCCAGCCGTCACCTCCAGAAGGCGGTCGACCGTCCCCTCCGCGACGGGGGCCATCCGCCGTTGACTGAGCAGCTCTCCCGTGGCGGCGCGGTCGAGCCCGGAAAGGTGCAGCTGCGGCAGCGCTTCGCGGATCGGCCGAGTAGCCGGCACCTCACGCGCGGCGACCACCACCACGACCGGATCGGCAAGCAACCGCCGTGCGGCGAAGGCGAGGGCCTCCGCGGACGCCACATCGAGCCAGTGCGCGTCGTCGACGATCACCGCCACGGGTCGCTCCTCGGCGGAGCGACAGATCAGGCTGAGCGTGCCCGCTCCGACGGTGAACCGGTCTGTGACGTGGCCGGGCCCGAGGGCCAGCGCCGCGCCGAGCGCTTCGGCCTGCCGCCGCGGGATCCGGTCGAGCAGGCCGGTCACGGGACGGAGGAGGTGCTGGAGGCCACCAAAGGAGATCGCGTGCTCCACAGCCGATCCGGCCGCTCTCAGGATGCACATCCCCGCTGCCAGCTGGGTGGCGTGGTCGAGCAGGGCGCTCTTGCCGATGCCCGCGTCACCCGTGATCACGAGAACTCCGCTGGTGCCGACGCGCGCCCCGGCGATCAGCCGCTCGAGGAGCGCACACTCGGCCTCGCGGCCCGTCAACATCCGTCGATCGTAGGCCAATTCACGCCATCGGTGCAGCCACTCAGCACATCGGGCGCTGGGAGTGCGACTCCCCATCGGTCAGGGGTTGGCTCTGGTTGTGGATGGTGAGGTGTCGCGGGTGGGGTTGTGGACAACTCGAGAACGGATCCTGTTGCCGCTGCTGGTCATTCGGACTGACGGTGTTGTCGGTGGTCGCCCCTATCGTGAAGTCATGAAGCAGTCGCCGCCACCGTTCCCCTTCGGGAAGGACCCCGGGTGCGCCCGGTCCGCGGGCGCCGGTGACCCTGCCCGGAGTCGGTGGGCGAGTGATCGTCCGCCGTCCGGGCCGGACCGGCCGTTGGATGCCTCGGACGCGGCGCGCGCGGTCGGGACGTGGACCGACCGTCTCGCCAGGGAACGCAGGGACCGCGACCAGGCGGACGCCGACGACCACCTCGAGGCTGCGGACGCGGATGTCGTGGTGGACCCGGCGAGCGGGTTGCCGCGGGTGGCGGCGTGGCAGGTCACCGCCGCCCGTGCAGAGCTGGCGCGAGCCAGTGAGGCGCTGCGGGTCCTGGCGGCGGGGACCTGGGCGGTCGGCTCGGATGACCTGGCCGGGTTGATGCAGGACCTGGACCGGGTCCGGGCCGGGGCCGACATCGCGTCGGTGTTGGTCACCCGCGACGCGATCGACCGGGGCACCGTGACCGCCTCCCAGGCCGCCGGGGCCGGCCAGTGGGTCGCCCGCCAGGCCCAGAGCCTGGACCCACCGGCCGCGGCCGCCCTGGGCCGGGTCGCGGCCGCCTGTGGTGACCAACCCCGGCACGAGCTGGCGGCCCGGCTGGTGGCCGCCGGAGCAGTGACCTACCGGGTCGCGGATACCGCACTGCGCCAGGCGGAGCAGGTCGCCCCCGACCTGGAGGTCGACGCCGACACCGAGGAGGTGCTGGGCTGGTTCCTTGCCGCCGCCGCAGCCGGCGCCACAGGCAAGCAACTGCGGGACCTGTCGGCGTGGCTACGCGGTCGGTTCGGCTCGAAGGAGGCTAACCGGCACGGGGAAAGAGCCCACCGCCTGAACGCGCTGGACACCTCTACCCTGCCGGACGGGGTGCGCCGCTACCTGCTGCACCTGTGCCCGGAGCACGCCGCGGTGCTGGACGCCGCCCTGGCCGCCCTGTCCGGCCCGGCGCCCACCGTGGACCCGGACACCGGCGAGCAGGTTCGCGATGAGCGGCCCGCGGCCCGCCGCCGCGCCGACGCGCTGGTCGAGATCGTCCGGCGGGCCGCCGCCGCCGAAGCCGCGAACACCTCGCCGACCGCCACCACCACGCTGATCGTGACCATCGACCTGGCCGATCTGCTCGCCGGCACCGGGACCGCCACCACCAGGGAAGGTGACCTGCTGGACGCCGGCACCGCCCGCCGGCTGGCCTGCGACGCCGACCTGGTCCCCACCGTCCTGGGCACCGAATCAGCGATCCTGGACTGGGGGCGCGACAAACGCCTGTTCGACGGGCCGCTACGCGCCGCGGTCGTCGCCCGCGACCAGCACTGCACCTTCCCCGGCTGCGGCCGGCCCGCCACCTGGTGCCAGGCCCACCACGTCATCCACTGGCTCGACGGCGGCAAGACCGCCCTCCTGAACGCCGCGCTGCTGTGTGCGCGGCACCACACCATCGTGCACCGGGACAACCTGACCGCCACCGTCACCACCTTCGCCGTCACCTGGGACCTGACCCCACACGCCCACCCACCCACCAGCACCACCGGCTACCCCCACGACAGCGCGCCCGACGACCACGGCGACGGCACAGGCGATCCCTGACGACCCCGCCCCAGCCCCGCCGGCACCGGCGGGGCACCGAGGCACGCCCGCAGACGGTCCCGCGGGACTAGGTGGGGCACCCGGTGCGATCCAGCTGCGCTGCGACCTACGTTCACCGCATCGCGACACACGACCAGGAGCGCACCATGACCACGAGCACACCAGCCCCCGACATCTCCACGACCAGCGCCGGCGCCACGACAGGTGCCGACCCCGGCGCCTCCGCCCCTGCCGGGCCGATCGCCACCGACTCCCCCGCGCCGACCACGGTGACACCGGCGACACCGGCGACACCGCGTCCGGTGGACATGGACACCCTGATGAGCTTCGTCTTCCGGGCGGTCGACGAGGTCGGCTCGACCCTCAACACCGCACTGGTCGTCATGGGCGACCGCCTCGGTTACTACCGCGCGATGGCCTCGGGTGAGCCGACGACACCGGCCCGGCTCGCCGAGGACACCGACACCTCCGAGCACTACGCCCGCGAGTGGCTGAGTGCCCAGGCGGCCGGTGGCTACGTCGACTACGACCCCGAGTCCGGCCACTACACCCTGCCGCCCGAGCAGGCGGTGGCGTTGGCCGACGAGTCGAGCCCCGCCTTCGTCATCGGCATGTTCCAGATCGCCCTCGGCACGGTCATCGACTCCCCGCGCATCTTCGAAGCAGCCCGGCAGGACGACGGCTTCGGCTGGCACCAGCACAACTCCAACGTCCACGTCGGCTGCGAGCGGTTCTTCCGGCCCAGCTACAACGCGCACCTGACCACGGAGTGGATCCCGGCGCTCGAGGGCGTGGCCGAGAAGCTGCAGCGCGGCGCCTCGATCGCCGACATCGGTTGCGGCCACGGCGCTTCGTCCATCGTGATGGGCCATGCCTACCCGCAGTCACGGGTCAGGGGCTCCGACTACCACCCCGCGTCGATCTCGGTCGCCCGTCAACGCGCCGAAGCCGCGGGCCTTGCCGACCGCGTCACGTTCGAGGTGGCTCCGGCACAGTCCTTCTCCGGGGAGGGGTTCGACCTCGTGACGATGTTCGACTGCCTGCACGACATGGGCGACCCGGTCGGCGCGGCGAAGTACCTGCGCCAGCACATCGCCCCCGACGGCACGTGGATGATCGTCGAACCCCACGCCGGTGACCACGTCGAGGACAACCTCAACCCGGTGGGTCGCGCCTACTACGGCTTCTCCACCCTGCTGTGCACACCGGCCTCGCTCTCTCAGGACGTGGGGTTGGCCCTCGGCACCCAGGCCGGGCCCGCGCGCATCCGCGACGTGGTCACCACCGCCGGCTTCACCAGGTTCCGGCAGGTCGCCGAGACGCCCTTCAACAACGTCTACGAGGTCCGCCCCTGACCCCGCCTGACGTGTCGGTGCCGCACCAGCCCCTGGTGCGGCACCGGCATACCTGCAAAAACGCGTCGCGGAGGTGCGCCGTGGAGGACACTGGGTCCGTGACGGCCCAGACTGTGCCGCCCGAGCCGCGGCGCGCCCGCGAGCCCGATCACGAAGGCATCGTCACCCGGGACGGCGTGACCATCGCGTATGCCGTGCACGGCACCGGCGAACCCACGGTCCTGCTGCTGCCCACATGGGCCCTCGTGCCCTCCCGCTTCTGGAAGGCCCAGGTGCCCTACCTGTCGCGACACTTTCGGGTGGTGACCTTCGACGGTCGCGGCAGCGGCTCCTCCAGCCGGCCCGAGGGAGCAGCCGCCTACACGGACGAGCAGTATGCCGCGGACGCGGCGGCCGTGCTGGACGCAACAGCAACCGACCGCGCGATCGTCGTCGGGTTCTCGTGCGGCGTGGCCTGGTCGGTCCACCTTGCGACCCAGCACCCCGAGCGCGTCGAGGGACTCGTCGCCCTGGCACCGTCGTGCGGTCTGTCCGTGACCGCCTCAGCGCGGGACCACGTCCCCTGGGATCGACTCCTCGACACCACGCGAGGCTGGGCAAAGTACAACAAGCACTATTGGTTGGGCGGCGGATACGACGACTTCGTGGACTTCTTCGCACGCAAGATGTTCACCGAACCGCACTCGACCAAGCAGATCGAGGACATCACGCGGTGGGCCCACGAGACCACGCCGCAGACCCTGGCCGACACGACCGCCGGACGACTGGGCTGCGACGGTGCCACGTGCACCGCCCTCGAACCCCTCTGCCTCGAGTTGCGTTGCCCGGTCCTCGTGGTCCACGGAGCGGAGGACGCGGTCCGGTCGAGCGCCATCGGCGAACGGTTCGCGGAGCTGACGCACGGCTCGCTGGTGGTGGTCGAGGGAGGTGGGCACGGGCTGCCCACCCGGGAACCGGTGCTGGTCAACAGCCTGCTGCGGGAGTTCGTCGAAACGGTCCATCGCACCCCTCGTCCCCGCGCTTGGCACCATGCGCTGCGCCGGCCGAAGCGGGCTCTCTACCTCTCCTCCCCCATCGGACTGGGTCATGCGGTCCGTGACCTGGCGATCGCCCGCGAGCTGCGTCTCCTGCACCCCGACCTGCAGATCGAGTGGCTCGCGCAGCATCCGGTCACTCGGGTCCTCGAGGCGGCCCACGAACGGATCCATCCGGCCTCGGCCTGGCTCTACAGCGAGTCACGCCACTTCGAGGACGAGTCCGCCGACCACGACCTGCACGCCTTCGAGGCCGTCCGCCGGATGGATGAGGTCCTCGTGGCCAACTTCATGGCGTTCCGCGACGTGGTCCGGGACGAGCACTACGACCTGGTGATCGGCGACGAGGCCTGGGACGTCGACTACTTCCTGCACGAGAACCCCGAGCTGAAGCAGTTCTCCTACGCCTGGATGACCGACTTCGTCGGCTGGCTACCGATGCCCGACGGCGGTGGCCGCGAAGCTGCTCTCACCACCGACTACAACGCGGAGATGGTCGAGCAGCGACGCCGATTCCCCCGGCTGCGCGACCGATCGATCTTCATCGGGAGCCCCGACGACATCGTGCCCGACTCCCTCGGCGACGGGTTGCCGCGCATCCGGGACTGGACCGAGGCCAACTTCGACTTCGCCGGTTACGTCTCGGGGTTCGATCCCACTCCGCTCAACGACCGCGACCGCCTGCGCGACGGTCTCGGCTACCGCCCCGACGAACAGCTGGTGGTGGTCGCGGTCGGAGGTTCGGGCGTCGGCGGCCCCCTGCTGCGACGGGTCCTGGCCGCGGCACCGCTCGCTCGCAGGCTCGTCGACGGACTGCGCTTCGTCGTGGTCGCCGGTCCCCGGATCGACCACCGGTCGCTGCCGAGACGCCGCGGCGTCAGCCTGCGCGGCTACGTGCCGAACCTCTACCAGCACCTCGCGGCCTGCGACTTCGCCGTGGTCCAGGGCGGACTCACCACCTGCATGGAGCTGACGGCCGGTCAGCGTCCGTTCGCCTACGTGCCGCTGCAGCACCACTTCGAGCAGAACTTCCACGTGCGCCACCGACTCGAGCGCTACCGGGCGGGCCAACACCTCACGTGGGAGGACGCCTGCGACGCGGACCTGTTGGCAGAGGTCGTCGCCAAGGGGGTCGGCCGCGCCGTCGACTACCGGCCGGTCGAGTCCGACGGCGCGGCTCGGGCGGCCGCCATGCTCGCCGAGCTGCTCTGACCGCCGTCTGCCAAGGGCGCAGATTGTCAACATGCGAACAAACCATTGTCCGGCGCGACGTTGCCGGTTAGGCTCCGGTGCCACATCACCGCGACACTGGAGGCTGGATGGAAGGCTTGGCCCAGGCGCTCGTCACCGGCATCCTCATTGGCGGCCTCTACGTGGCGATCAGCGTGGGGTTCTCGCTGGCCTTCGGTGTCCTGGACGTGGTTGACCTCGCCGTCGGGATGTGGGTCGTGCTCGGGGCCTACGCGGGCGTCAAGGCCCACGACTGGTTCGGCGTCGACCCGTTCATCTTCCTCCCGGTCACGTTCGTGGTGTTCGGGCTCTTCGGTTGGCTGCTCGGACCGCTCATCTACCGCGTCCGCACGAGCCGGTACGCGCTCCCCGCCCTGATGGGTCTGGCCTTCACCTTCGGGGTCGCCACCCTCATCCGCGGTGGGATGCTCACCGTGTTCGGCTACACACCCCGGACGGTGCAGACGGACATCGTCAGCGGCAGCTGGAGCCTCTTCGGCATCGTGATGCCTGCCATCCGGGTCGTCGGGTTCCTCTTCGCGGTGATCGCGGTGGCTGCCTTCCTGTTCTTCCTCTACTTCACCCGGACCGGCCTCGCGGTGCGGGCGGTGGCGCAGAACAAGGAGAGCGCGGGCCTGATGGGCGTGGACGTCAAGCGGATCAGCTCGCTGGTCTACGCCATCTACACCGGGCTCACCGCGATGGCCGGGATGCTCATGGGGGCCGTCTACTCGATGACCCCCGAGCTCGGCCTGCGCTACACGCTCTTCGCCTTCTTCGTCGTCGTCCTGGCCGGCCTGGGCTCGGTGCTGGGGGTGCTGGTCGCGGGTCTCTTCCTGGGCATCTTGCAGGCCCTCACCACCACCTACGTCGGAGCCGACTACACGCTGATGACCGTCTTCGTCGTACTGTTCGTCATCCTGCTCGTCCTGCCACAGGGCGTGTCGAAGTTCGCCAAGGCGGTGCGCACATGAGCAGCGACGACAGCGTGAGGAAACGAGCGAAGCGAGGCCCGGAGCGCCGAGGAGCTGCGACCACGAGCATGAGCAGCGACGACAGCGTGAGGAAACGAGCGAAGCGAGGCCCGGAGCGCCGAGGAGCTGCGACCACGAGCATGAGCAGCGACGACAGCGTGAGGAAACGAGCGAAGCGAGGCCCGGAGCGCCGAGGAGCTGCGACCACGAGCATGAGCAGCGCCACCACGACGACCAAGACAGCGGAGGCACCCACCACGGGGCCGCGCGGTCGCACCATCCGTATGGCGGGTCTGATCGCCTTCGCGGTCATCGCCCTCACCCTGCCGCTGTGGAGCACGCCCTACTGGATCCGGATCGCCACGGGCGTGGCGCTCTGGGCGGGGCTGGCGCTCTCCTGGAACGTCATCTGCGGCTACGCGGGATACATCAGCTTCGGCCACGTCGGGTTCTTCGGCATCGGTGCCTACACGACGGCGATCCTGATGCAGCCGGACCACGGGTGGCCGTTCTTCGCGACGCTGCCGGTGGGCATCGTCATCGCGGCCGTCTTCGCGGTGATCACCGGCTGGCCGGCGCTGCGGCTCAAGGGGGCCTACTTTGCCATCGCCACATGGGCGATCGCGGAGGCGGTGCGGGAGTTCACCACGGTCGCGGACTGGACCGGAGGCGCTGGGGGCCTGACCCTCCCGGTCGGCCCGGGCTCGAACTACTTCTACTACGTCATGCTCATCGCTGCCGCCATCGCCTATGTGCTGTGCTACGCGCTGCTCGAGCGGTCTCGCTTCGGCTACCGCGTCAAGGCAGTGCGCGACAACGAGCCGGCCGCAAGGGCCCAGGGCATCGACGCCACCAAGGTCAAGATCCAGGCCTACGTGCTCAGTGCCGTCATCCCGGCGGTGCTCGGCGGCATCAACGCCTACTGGATCACCTTCATCAACCCGCAGAGCGTGCTCAACACGATCATCACCGACCAGCTCGTCGTCATGGTGCTCGTCGGCGGACTGGGCCACGCGTGGGGCCCCGCCTTCGGGGCGGCCGTGCTCTTCCTGGTCAACGAGCAGTTCCTGTCCAGCTTCGGCTCCAGCACGTCATACATCGCGATGGTCGGCGTGATCGTCATGTTGGTCGTGCTGTTCCTGCCCGATGGTGTCGTGAGCATCTGGGGACGAAGTCGAAGAACCAGACTCGTCCGGCAGCTGCTCGGGCGTGCGGCTGACGACTTCCGCTCGGGGAACGCTGCCGGCTCCGGAGGTGGGCGATGAGCGCCGTGCTGGAAGTCACCGACCTCGGCCGTTCGTTCGGCGGGATCGCCGCCGTCGACGGGGTGAGCTTCGAGGTGCAGCAAGCCGAGATCGTCGGCATCATCGGGCCCAACGGCAGCGGCAAGAGCACGTTGTTCAACCTGCTCACCAGCGTGCACAAGCCGGATCGTGGACAGGTCCGGCTCTTCGGTCAGGACATCACCCGCACGCCCTCGCACAAGATCGCCCGCGCCGGGTTGAGTCGGACCTTCCAGCTGCCCGCGCTGTTCGTCAACATGACGGTCCGGCAGAACCTGTGGACCGCCGCGGTCGAGGGTGACTGGCGCGGCGCGCCCGAGCTGGCCAATGAGGTGCTCGAGCTGCTCGACCTGGCGCACGTGTCCGACGAGCTGGCCGGGTCGCTGTCCGGTGGTCAGCAGCGATTGCTCGAGATGGGTCGGGTGTTGATGCAACAGCCCAGGGTCGTGCTGCTCGACGAGGTCGCCGCGGGAGTCCACCCGAGGCTGCGACAGACCATCCTCGGCGCGATCCGCGAGCTGCGCTCCAGGGACGCCACCTTCCTGATCATCGAGCACGACCTCGAGCTCACCCAGGACATCTGCGACCGGATGATCGTCATGGACGCCGGCAAGATCGTCGCGGAGGGCAGCTTCGAGGAGATCACCCACGATCCGCACGTCATGGAGGCCTACCTGGGGGTGCCGGCCGAGTGAGCACCATCGAGGCGCACGACCTGGCCGCGGGCTACGGCCGGGTGCAGATCCTGCACGACGTGTCCCTGCGCGCCGCCGCGGGCGAGGTGACCTGCGTCTTCGGCCCGAACGGCTGCGGCAAGTCCACCCTGCTGAAGGCGATGGTCGGCGCGATCCGGCCGTGGAGCGGCACGGTCACCCTGGACGGCGAGGACATCACCAGCCTGGCCTCGCACGAGACGCTCAGGCGCGGCGTCGCCCTGATGCCGCAGAACGGCGGGATCTTCCCCGAGCTGACCGTGATCGAGAACCTGCGGATGGGCGGATACATCCTCAAGTCCCGCAAGGACCTGAACGAACGGATCGAGGAGCTGCTGGACGAGTTCCCCCGGCTGCGGGAGCGGCGCGGGGTCAACGCGGGGTCACTGTCCGGCGGCGAGCAGATGATGGTCGCCATCGCCCGGGCCCTGTTGCTGCGCCCCCAGTTCCTGCTGTTCGACGAACCGTCGGCAGGCCTGTCCCCCAAGCTCGTCGGCGACGTCCTCAAGCGTGCTGCAGCGCTGGCCGAGCGCGGTGTGGGGGTGGTCATGATCGAGCAGAACATCCGGGAGGCGATGCAGGTCGCCGACCGGATGTACGTGCTGGCGGCGGGTCGCAACCGCTTCGAGGGGACGCCGGCCGACATCAGCGACGACCGCGAGCTGATGCACCTGTACTTGGGGATAGGCAAACGAGAGGAAGGCACGACATGAGCACTCCAGTGACTCGCCGACAGTTCATGGTTCGATTCGGTGCGCTGGCTGGAGGAGCGGTGCTCGCACCGAGCGTCCTCTCGGCCTGCGGCGGAGGCAGCGGTGGAGGGGGTGGCTCCGACACCTTCAAGATCGGTGCCGTCCTCGAGCTGTCGGGCGAGTCGGCCACCGGCGGACAGGTCGCCAAGCGCGGCTACCAGCTGTGGGCCGACACCGTCAACAAGGCGGGCGGGATCGAGGTGGGCGGCAAGAAGTACAAGGTCGAGCTCAAGATCCAGGACTGCCAGAGCCAGCCGTCGGTCGGCGCCCAAGCCGCCGAGCGCCTCGCCAGCCAGGAGGGCGTGGACGCGATGTTCGGGTCCTACACCAGCGGAGTGCAGATCGCGATGAACCCGATCTGCGCGAAGTACAAGGTGCCCTGCATCGCCGGCTCGGCCGAGTCCCCGGCGAACTGGAAGGACCAGCCACAGTTCACCTACGGCATCATCCCGGCGGTCGACCTCACGGCGGCCAAGGCGGTCCAGGCGATCGTCGACAGCGCCAGCTCGAAACCGACCACCGCGGCCGTGATCGGCGTCAACGAACCCTTCTCCGACGACACCGCCTTGGGCTTCCAGCAGGGCGTCAAGCAGTCCGGGCTCCAGGAGGTGCACTACTCCCTCTTTCCGGCCAACGCCGACCTGGCCCCGATCGCGAGCGTGGTCGCGGACAAGAACCCTGACATCGTCGCGGTCGGCGGACACGACGTGATGCTGGTCGACGTCGTCAAGGCCCTCAAGGCAGCCCGCTTCACGCCCAAGGCGATCATCGAGCACTACGGCATCACCGATGCCTCGTTCGCCAAGGCTCTCGGCAAGGACGCCGACGGTGTCCTGGGCATCAGCGTCTGGCTGCCGGACGCGCCGCTCGAGGACAAGGTCTTCGGCAAGGCGAGCGAGTATGCCGCGGCGTTCAAGAAGGCCTACGGCTCCGAACCCGACTACACCGCGGCGGGGTGCAGCACCGCCGGAGAGGTGCTGCAGCTGGCCCTCCAGCAGCTCGGTGAGGCGCCGTCGTTGTCCGAGGACGCCAAGGTCAAGCTCAACGGGATCCTGGCCAAGACCGACATCAAGACCTTCTACGGACAGGTCAAGTTCGCCCAGGACGGCGACCACTTCCACGACAACACGGCGCTGTCGCCGATCCTCGTGCAGATCCAGGACGGCAAGGTCGTCGCGGTCGACCCGCCGGACGCGAGCAACTCGAAGATGATCTACCCGCTCAAATCCTGGGCGAAGAGGTGACCGCGGCGCCGGTATGACCGTGCTCAGGTTTCCCGGGTGCGCTGGTATGACGTGTGCCCGGGTATGACGTGACGAGCCGCTGAGCATGGAGGGCACCATGGCCTACCAGGACCTGAGCCTCTGGCACGACACGGCCGCGGACCCCTGGACACCGAGATCACCGCTGCCGGGTGACGTCGAGGCGGACGTCGCCATCGTCGGCGCCGGGTTCACCGGACTGTGGACGGCATACTGGCTCACCGAGCTCGACCCGTCGCTCGACATCGTGGTGGTCGAGAGCGAGGTGGCCGGTTTCGGTGCGTCCGGGCGCAACGGCGGCTGGTGCTCGGCCATCTTCCCCGCGACGCTGCGCCGGATCGCGAAGGACTCGGGCCGGGAGGCCGCGATCCGGATGCAGCGCGCGATGAACGACACCGTGTCCCTGGTCGGTGAGGTGGCCGCGAGGGAGGGCATCGACTGCGACTTCGCGCACGGTGGCTACGTCTCGGCCGCCCGCAACCAGGCCCAGCTCGCCCGCGCGCGCGACGAGGTGGCCGGCTGGCGCAGCTGGGGATTCGGCGAGAACCACATGCGGCTGCTCGGCGCCGACGAGGTCCACGCGATGGCCGCGATCAGCGACGCGAGGGGTGGCACCTTCACGCCGCACTGCGCGGCGCTCCATCCCGCGAAACTGGTGCGTGGCCTCGCCCGGGTCGTGGAGTCCCGGGGCGTCAAGATCCACGAGCGCACCCGCGCCACCGGGATCCAGCCACGACAGGTGGTCACCGAGCGGGGCACGGTCCGGGCCGAGCACGTCGTCAGGGCGACCGAGGGTTACACCCCGAACCTTCCCCGCCAGCACCGGGCGATCGTGCCGATGTACTCGTTGATGGTCGCGACCGCGCCGTTGCCGCAGGCGATCTGGGACCAGATCGGGCTCGAGGACCGTCCGACCTTCTCCGACAAGCGGCACCTGCGCATCTACGGCCAGCGCACGGCGGACGGCCGGCTCGCGTTCGGCGGGCGGGGTGCGCCATACCATTTCGGCTCGAGGATCGCCCCGTCCTTCGACCGCGACCAGAGGGTGCACGCCATGCTCCGCGACATCCTGCGCGATCTGTTCCCGCCATTGGCCGACACCCCGTTCACCCACGCCTGGGGCGGCAACCTGGGCATACCGCGCGACTGGTATCCCTCGGTGGCGCACGATCCCTCGACAGGGCTCGCGCACGCCGGCGGCTACGTGGGCGACGGTGTCGCGACCGCGGCGTTGGCCGGACGCACCCTCGCCCACCTCATCCACCGGGACGACGACGAGCTCACGACTCTCCCCTGGGTGGGCCGCACGAGCCGCAACTGGGAGCCCGAGCCGCTGCGGTGGCTCGGGGTCAACGCCGGCACCGCGCTGTTCGCCTACGCCGACCGGAGCGAACGCGCGCTGGGTCGCCCCTCACGTGCCGCCGCCTCCTTCTGGCGCCTGCTCGGCCACTGAGGCCGCGGGTCAGGCCTGCGGCCGAGGGCGCACGATCTCCACCTCGACGAAGTCGAGCACCTCCGCATCCTCGTTGCGGACGTTGTGCTCCGCGCCGGCCGGCTTGTAGTAGGACTCTCCCGTGGCGAGCTCACTCGTGGTCTTGGTCCCGTCCGCGTGGTGGACCTGCATCCGGGCCACGGCGAGAGGCACGACGACGTAGTCGTACTCGTGCCGGTGCTGCCCGGTCTCCTCCCCCTGGGCCAGCGTCCAGCGCGTGGCTCGCACCTCGGGGTTGTCGATCTGGACCTCTGAGCTCATGGCTACCTACCTTTCGGGGACGTGGACCCATCGTCCCGCATCGACGACCCGTTGTCGCCGGCGCCCGCCGGTGGGCGCCTACCTCTTCTCGCGCCAGCCGCGTTCGAAGGGCAGTCGCCAGGCGTTGGGGGCGATCAGCTGGTGGATCGCGTTGGGCCCCCAGCTGCCCTGCGGATAGGGCTTGACGATCGGCGGGTTCTCCAGCAACGGCGCCGAGCGTGCCCAGAGGCTCTCGATGCCCTCGGCCATGGTGAACAGGGTGTGGTCGTCCCGCATGGCGTCCAGGATCAACCGCTCGTAGGCCTCGAGCACGTCCTCGGCGCGCTCGGTCTCGGTGGTCGCGAACTGCATGCTCAGCTTGTCCAGCCGCATCCCCGGGCCGGGGCGCTTCCCGTAGAACGACAGCGACATCTTCGAGGCGTCGGCGAGGTCGAAGGTCAGGTGGTCCGGGCCCTGTGCGCCGACACCCGAGCCCACAGGGAACATCGATCGTGGCGCCTCACGGAAGGCGATCGAGATGATGCGCTGCCCCTCCGCCATCCGTTTGCCCGTCCTCAGGTAGAACGGCACCCCCGCCCAGCGCCAGTTGTCCAACCCGCACCGCAGCGCGATGAAGGTCTCGGTGTCGGAGTCCGGTGCCACGCCGTCGAGGTCGCGGTAGCCCTCGAACTGCCCGCGCACCACGTTCCCCGGCTCGAACGGCAGCAGCGAACGGAAGACCTTGTTCTTCTCCTCGATGATGGCCCGGGGCTCCAGCGCGGTGGGTGGCTCCATCGCCACGAACGCGAGGACCTGCATCAGGTGGGTGACCACCATGTCCTTGAAGGCCCCTGTGGCCTCGTAGAACTCAGCCCGATCCTCCATGCCCAGCGTCTCGGGGATGTCGATCTGCACGTGGTCGATGAAGTTGCGGTTCCAGATCGGCTCGAACAGACCGTTGGCGAACCTGAAGGCCAGGATGTTCTGCGCCGCCTCCTTGCCCAGGAAGTGGTCGATGCGGAAGATCTGCGACTCGGTGAAGGTCTCGTGGATCCTCGCGTTCAGCGCGATCGCGCTCTGGAGGTCGGTCCCGAACGGCTTCTCCATCACGACGCGTGACCGCTCCACCAGGTCCGCGGAGCGGATCATCCCGATCACCGCCTCGGCGGCCTTCGGTGGGACGCTGAGGTAGTGCAGCCGCATGACCTCCTCGCCGAGCTCCTCCTCGCACTGCCGGACGGCCTTGGCGAGCGCCTCCGGGCCCGCCGTCTGCGGCACGTAGTGCAACCGGGCCGCGAAGTCCTCCCACTGCTGCGGGCTCACCTTGTCGCCGCCGAACTCGCCGACCGCGGCCTTCGCGAACTGCCGGAAGGAGTCGTCGTCGAGCTCCTCGAGGGACGAGCCGATCACCCGCACCTCCGGTGCCAGGGCCGACAGAGTCAGGTGGGCCAGCCCCGGAATGAGCTTGCGGCGGGCCAGGTCCCCTGTCGCGCCGAAGAGCACGACCACGTGTGGCGGCACCTTCTCCTTGCCGTTGCCGTACGGGCGCGAGCCCGGGGCCGGGTAGGCGATGCTCTCGTCGTTTGCAACAGTCATGGCGCCGATGATGCCACCGCTGGCCTGTCCGGGAGGCGACTGCGACCTGCCTGCTGCGCGAATGACGCGCCGCGCCGCGGCCGGCCTGTGGACGAGGTGTCAGTCATCTGGTGCAATCGTGCGGGACAGCGGGCCGATCCGCTGCACCCGACCATCCGGTGAGGAGGACACGGTGGACCTTGACGAGCTGACAGAGCGCGCCCGGCGGCTGTGCTCCGGTCCGGGTCGCCGCGTCCTCGGCATCACGGGTCCTCCGGGCGTCGGCAAGACCACGCTGGTCGAGGCGCTGCTGGCCCGGCTGCGCACGCCGCCGGCGCCCGGGCAGGGTGCCGGCGGCACGGCATACGGGCGCGGCGACTGGGTGGCGCACGTGCCGATGGACGGCTTCCACCTCGCCGACGTCCAGCTGGAGCGACTTGGGCTGCGTGACCGCAAGGGCGCGCCGGAGACCTTCGATGCCGGTGGCTACCTGTCGCTGCTGCAACGCTTCGTCTCCGACGAGCCGCGCGTGCTCTACGCCCCCGGGTTCGAGCGGGAGCTCGAGCAGCCCCTCGCCGCGGCCATCGCGATCCCGCCGTCCACCCGGCTGCTGTTGACGGAGGGCAACTACCTGCTGCTGCCCGAGGGGGACTGGCCCGCGGTCCGCGAGCTGCTCGATGCGGTCTGGTACGTCGAGCTCGGGGAGCGCGAGCGCGTCCGCAGGCTCGTCGACCGGCATGTCGCGTTCGGCAAGTCGCCCCGCGAGGCGGCCTCCTGGGTGGAGCGGACCGACGAGGCCAACAGCCGGCTGGTCGCTGCCACGCGGGCCCGGGCCGACCTGGTGGTCAACGAGTGGTGACCTGGCGGGACACCGCACCTGGATGTGGGCGGCGGGCGGTCACGATCGCGACAGCGGGCGCTCCGCCATGGCGGGAATGACCTTCTGCCCGTAGGCCCGCAGGACCTCGTCCTGGGCATCGTGCTGCAGGTAGATCGCAAACTGGTCCACCCCGAGGTCCTGCAGGTGCCGCAGTCTGGCAACCTGCTCCTCCACCGGGCCGATGAGGCAGAAGCGGTCGACCACCTCGTCCGGCACGAACGCCGTGTGCGTGTTGCCCGCCCGCCCGTGCTCGTTGTAGTCGTAGTCCTCCCGGCCCTTGATGTAGTCGGTGAGTGCGCGGGGCACCGCGACGCCGTCGACTCCGTAGCGCGCCACGATGTCTGCGACGTGGTTGCCGACCATCCCGCCGAACCACCGGCACTGCTCGTAGGCGTGCGCCTGCTGCTCGGGGCTGCCGTCGGTGACGTAGGCAGGCGCCGCCACGCAGATGGTCACGTCGTCGGCGTCACGTCCGGCGTCGACCGCGGCCTTGCGGACCGCTTCGATGCTCCACTGCGCGATCGTGGGGTCCGCGAGCTGGAGGATGTAGCCGTCCGCCGTCTCGCCGGCCACCGCGAGCACCTTCGGGCCGTAGGCCGCGACCCACACCGGGGTCCGCGACCGCGGGGCCCAGGACAGCCGGAGGTGACTGCCGCCATACTCGACCTCCTGCCCGCCGGCGAGGCCCCGGATGACCGGGATCGCAGCGCTCAGCTCCGCGACGGTCGACGGGCGGCCGCCAGTGACCCGCACCGCGGAGTCGCCCCTGCCGATGCCGCAGACGGTGCGGTTGCCGTACATCTCGTTGAGCGTGGCGTAGCTCGCCGCGGTCACCGTGATGTCACGGGTCACCGGGTTCGTGACCATGGGCCCGACGGTGATGCTCCGGGTCGCAGCGAGCATCGCGCTGAAGATGACGTAGGGCTCCTCCCACAACAGCGGTGAGTCGAAGGTCCAGGCGTGGCTGAAGCCGTAGAGCTCTGCCTGCCGGGTCAGCTCGACCACCCGCGCCGCCGGTGGGTTGCATTGGAGCACTACTCCGAAGTCCATTGTCTCCCTTGCCTTTTGGAGTCAGCGAGATCGCCTGACACGACGGATTCGCTCAGATGAGGTTCTGGCAGAGCTCGCGACGCAGGAACTTCCCGTGGCCCTTGGTGCCGTGGTAGTCGCCGTCGCTGATCACCACCGAACCGCGCGACAGCACGGTGTCGACCTTGCCCTCGATCTCGAAGCCCTCCCACGCCGAGTAGTCCATGTTCATGTGGTGGGTCTTGCCCACACCGATGCTGGTGTGACCGTGCGGGTCGTAGACCACGACGTCGGCGTCAGCGCCGGGCGCGATGACCCCCTTGCGACCGTAGAGCCCGAACATCCGCGCCGGCGTGGTGGAGCACAGCTCGACCCACCGCTCGAGCGAGATCTTGCCGTCGACGACACCCTGGTAGAGCAGGTCGAGCCGGTGCTCGACGCTGCCGATCCCGTTGGGGATCTTGGAGAAGTCACCGAGGCCGAGCTCCTTCTGCTCCTTCATGCAGAACGGGCAGTGGTCGGTGCTGACCACCGACAGGTCGCCGGTGCGCAGGTGTCGCCAGATCTCGTCCTGGTGACCCTCGGCCCGTGAGCGCAGCGGCGTCGAGCAGACCCACTTCGCGCCCTCGAAGCCTGGTGCGCCGAGCTGTTCCTCGAGGGAGAGGTAGAGGTACTGCGGGCAGGTCTCCCCGAAGACGTTGAGGCCCTCGCCCCGCGCTGCGGCCAACGTGGCCACGGCCTGCTTGGCCGACATGTGCACGATGTAGAGCGGCGCCCCGGCGATGCGAGCCAACATGATCGCCCGGTGGGTGGCCTCCTCCTCGGTCTCCCACGGGCGGGTGCGCCCGTGGTCGATCGGGTCGGTCTCGCCCCTCGCGAGCGCCTGGGCGACGAGCACGTCGATGGCGGTGCCGTTCTCGGCGTGCATCATGATCAGCGACCCGTTGTCCGAGGCACGCTGCATGGCCCGCAGGATCTGCCCGTCGTCGGAGTAGAACACGCCGGGGTAGGCCATGAACAGCTTGAAGCTGGTGATGCCCTCGCCGACCAGCTCGTCCATCGCCTTGAGGGAGTCCTCGTCGACCCCACCGAGGATCTGGTGGAACCCGTAGTCGATTGCGCAGTCGCCCGCGGCCTTGTCGTGCCAGGTCGCCAGACTGTCCTGCACCCGCTCACCGGTCTTCTGCACGACGAAGTCCACGATCGTGGTCGTGCCACCCCACGCCGCCGCCCGCGTGCCGGTCTCGAAGGTGTCGCTGGCCTGGGTGCCGCCGAACGGCATCTCCATGTGGGTGTGGCCGTCCACCCCGCCGGGGATGACGTACTTGCCCTCCGCCTCGATCACCACCTCGGCGGACCCGGCCAGGTCCGCGCCCAGGGAGGTGTCGCCGGGCGCCACCAGCGCGACGATCCGCTCACCGTCGATGAGGACGTCGGCCTTTGTCCGTCCGGTCGTGCTGACCACGGTGCCTCCCCGGATCAGGGTGGTCATGTGGGGCCCCCGCGAAGTATCGGAGCGAGTCTGCGAGCGGAGAACTTCGTGGGGTGCATCATGTGGGCTCCTTCCGTCGAGCGGTTCGCGAGGGGTTCGGTCAGGGACGGACGAGGTCGTCGTAGGCGTCGGGGCGGCGGTCGCGGTAGAACGCCCAGGTGTTGCGGACCTCCTCGAGCAGGTCCATGTCGAGGTCGCGCACGACGACCTCCGGCTTGTGGGTGTCGCCCTTCTCGCCCACGTACTTGCCCTTCGGGTCCACGAAGTAGGACTCGCCGTAGAAGTCGTTGTCGCCGAGGTCCTCCACGCCGACCCGGTTGATCGCGCCGACGTAGTACTCGTTGGCGACCGCGGCGGCCGGTTGCTCGATCTCCCACAGGTACTGCGACAGGCTCCGCGAGGTGGCCGACGGGTTGAAGACGATCTGCGCGCCGTTGAGCCCCAGGGCTCGCCACCCCTCCGGGAAGTGCCGGTCGTAGCAGATGTAGACCCCGACCTTGCCGACCGCGGTGTCGAACACGGGGTAGCCGCCGTTGCCGGGACGGAAGTAGAACTTCTCCCAGAACCCGGGCAGGTGGGGCAGGTGCTGCTTGCGGAACTTGCCGAGGTAGGAGCCGTCGGCGTCGAGGACGGCCGCCGTGTTGTAGAGGAACCCGGGCTGCTCCTGCTCGTACATCGGCAGGACCATCACCATGCCGAGCTCCTTGGCGAGCGCCTGGAAACGTTCGGTGGTCGGCCCGGGGATCGACTCGGCATACTCGTAGAACTTCTTGTCCTGCACCTGGCAGAAGTAGGGCCCGTAGAAGAGCTCCTGGAAGCAGATCACCTGCGCGCCGTCCGCGGCGGCGTCCCGGGCATACTGCTCGTGCGCCTTGATCATGGACTCCTTGTCACCGGTCCACTCCGCCTGCACCAGTGCTGCACGTACCACCGTCATCTCGAGCTCCTTGGTCGTTGTCCGTCGATGTCTGTCTCGGTCTCGGGGTCGGAAGGGTCGCGCCTCAGCGTGTCCCCCTCGCCGGGGGCGACGCCGGCCGCGGCCAGCGCGGGCTCCGGGTCGGTCAGCAAAGCAGGATCCTGGTCGTGCTGCACGACGACGTCGGCCGCCGGGTCCGGCGCGAGCCGGCACAGGATGAGGTAGAGGATGAAGGCCACCGCGAACCCGGCGACCCAGTTGTAGTGCCAGAAGACCTTCAGGAACGGGATGTAGCCGTCGGCCGGGAAAGGGCCGGCCTTAACCCCCTTGGCGTCGACCGTGGAGTAGGCGCCGCCGACCCCGATGATCATGCCGACCACGGTGGCGACCATGGCGCGCCAGTTCCAGCCGCCCGTGTACCAGTAACGCCCGCCGCGGCGGTAGAGCTCGGACACGTCGATCCGGCGCCGCTTGATCACCCAGTAGTCGGCGATCATCACGCCCGCGACGGCGCCGAACAGGCCGCCGTAGAAGTCGAGCCAGACGAAGATGTAGGTGTCGGCGCTCTCCAGCAGCTTCCACGGCATGATGACGATGCCGATGATGCCGGTCAGGATGCCGCCGACCCGTCGGTTGATCACCTTGGGGAAGACGTTGGCGAAGTCGTATGACGGCGACACGACATTGGCCGCGACGTTGACCGCGAGGGTGGCCACCAGCACCGTGAGGACGCCGAAGAGGACGACGACGATGTTGTCGAACTTGCCGATCAGCTGGTTGGGGTCCCAGATCGCCTCGCCGTAGAGGGCGATGCCTCCGGAGGTGATGAGCACCGCGAGGACCGAGAAGAAGGTCATCGTGATCGGCAGCCCGAGGCCCTGGCCGATCATCTGTCCCTTCTGCGACTTGGCGAAGCGGGTGAAGTCGGGGATCGACAGCGACATGGTGGCCCAGAAGGCGATCATCCCCATCAGGCTCGGGAAGAAGACCTTCCAGAAGTCGGCGCCCCAGCCGAGCTGGGACGGCTGGTCGAGCAGCGGTCCGAACCCGCCCACCTTGTAGGCCATCCACACGAGCATCAGCACCGCGACGACGAGCACGGCCGGCCCGGCCCAGTTCTCGAACCTGCGGATCGCGTCCATGCCCTTCCAGATGAGCAGCATCTGCAGGATCCAGAAGATGGCGAAGGACACCCACATGGTCCACGGCTCACCGGCCACCATGCCGGCGTTCTTCCACCAGTCGCCGAAGACCTTGCCCAGCACCACCGCGACGCCCGAGCCGCCGAGCCAGGTCTGGATGCCGAACCAGCCGCAGGCGATGATCGCACGCAGCAGGGCCCCGAAGTTGGCGCCGCGCACGCCGTAGATCGACCGCAGGAACACGGGGAACGGTATGCCGTACTTGGTGCCGGCGTGCGCGTTGAGCAGCATCGGCACCAGCACCACGAGGTTGGCGACCGCGATGACCAGGATCGCCTGCACCCAGCTCATGCCGAGCGCGATCAGGCCGGCGGCGAGGGCCCACGTCGCCAGGTTGTGCGACATGCCGATCCACAGCGCCATGTAGTTGTAGGTCGACCAGGTGCGTTGCGGCAGTTGGACGGGCGCAAGGTCCTCGTTGTGGTAGCCGCCCTCGACGAGGTCAGCTCCAAGCTGGGTCTCCACGCGCCCGTCGGGCATCTCCACCGACTGCGTTCGCACCATCTCGGTCATCGCGCCTCACCCGTCCCAGCACGTCGCCCGCGGCGCGCCGTGTGGTCCCCGAGCTGTCTGCCCGTGGACATGGCAACACCGTAGGAGGCCCCGTCAAGTGTGGCAATGGAAAAGCGCGATCTGCATCCCAACTCGTCGGCGGAGGCATATGCGGGCTCGTCAGGAGGTGACGTCCTTGCCGGCAAACCGCGCCCACGCAGCCGTCCAGAACACCGCGATGTAGACGACGGCCACGAATGCGCCCTCGCCCAGGTTGCCCCAGCCGATCGGGTCGCGGAAGAGGTCGCCGAAGTTGGTGGCGTAGTGGGTCAGCAGGTAGGGGTGGATCCACGACACCTGCGGGATGGAGTCGAGGATGACCATGCTGAAACTGGTGAACAAGGTGGCGATCGCGGCGCCGATCGGCTGCTCGGTGAGGGTCGACAGGAACAGACCGATGGCGGCCAGCCCGGCCAGGGACAGGGCGAGGTAGAGCGCTGCGAGCAGCATCCGCCCCACGCCCGCCCCAAGGCCGACCTGCGTGCCGCTGAGCAGGGTCACGTCTCCCCCGCCGAACAGGACCAGGCCGATCAAGGCGCCGACGACCGCCACGAGCACCGTTGCGGCGACACAGAAGATCACGACGGCGACGTACTTGACGGCGAGCAGCCTGGTCCGGTGGACCGGGACGGCCAACAGGTAGCGCAGGGTGCCGATGTTGGCCTCGCCCGCCACGGAGTCGCCGGCGATCACGCTCACCGACAGCGGCAGGAACAGGCCCATCTCGATGGTGAGGGCGGCGAGCGAGACGAAGAGCCCGTTCGAGACGATCGAGGAGAAGAAGGTCGGCGCGTCCGGTCCGGGCTTGGCGAAGGACACCTTGATGGCGATCGCGATCAGGATCGGCACCGCCGCCAGCAGGACCAGCCCGGCCTGGTTGCGCCGACGACCGAAGATGAGGCGCAGCTCGGAGCGCAGGAACCGCCAGTCCGCCGCGGCGGCTCCTGGCCGGTCCCGCACCGGGAGGTCAACCGCTGACATCGAAGCCCTCCCCCGTGAGGGACACGTAGAAGTCCTCCAGGCTCGGTGTCTCCACCGCGAAGCCGAGCACCGGCACACCGGCGTGGACCAGCGCCGGCACGACCTTCTCGGCGTCCACTCCGAGCAGGTCGGCCGTGACCCCGTCTCGCTCCGTGCGCACCGCCTCGAGGCCGAGCTCGGCAAGCACCTCTGCGGCAGGGCCCGGGCGGGAGGTGCGCACCCTCACGCGGGCGGCCCCGCCGCCGCGCAGCTCGTCGACGCTGCCCTGGGCCACCAGCTTGCCGACGTGCATGACACCGACGTGCGTGCACATCTGGTCGACCTCGGACAGCAGGTGGCTCGAGACCAGGACCGTGGACCCCTCGGCCGCGAGCCCCGCCACCAGGTGGCGCACCTCGCGGGTGCCCTGGGGGTCCAGGCCGTTGGTGGGCTCGTCCAGCACCAGCAGCTCACGGGGCATCAGCAGGGCGGCCGCGATGGCGAGGCGTTGCCGCATGCCGAGGGAGTAGGCACGGAAGCGCTTGCCGGCGGCGTTCAGCAGCCCGACCCGGTCCAGCGCCGCGTCGATCCGGCTCGAGGCCGACCGCGGCGGCGCGGTCCGGTCGGCGGCGTCGACGCGCGCCAGATTGGCCCGGCCGGACAGGTAGGGGTGGAACGCCGGGCCCTCGATGAGGGCCCCCACCCGCGGCAACACCTCGCCGGCGGCCCCGGGCATGCTGCCCCCGAGCAGCCGGCGATCGCCGCTGTCGGGGGTGACCAGGCCGAGCAGCATCCGGATCGTTGTCGTCTTGCCGGACCCGTTCGGTCCGAGGAAGCCGTAGACCGCGCCCCGCGGGACGGCGAGGTCGATCGCGTCGACCGCGGTCTGCGAGCCGAACCGTTTGGTCAGGCGCGCCGTCGCGACCGCGAGGTCGTCGGTCACTTCCCTGCCGCGGCGTAGAGCACCTTCGGGGTGACCGCCCCGACGTAGAGGGTGCCGGAATCGGTCAGCAGGGCGCTGACGACGTTGCTCTGCAGCAGCCGACCGGAGCCCCACGCCCCGTTGACGTGCGGCAGGTTGCGCAGGAACTGCGCGGCCGAGATCGACTCACCGCCGGGCCCGGGGCCCTTCGCGCCGTGCGAGCCACCGAGGCCCTTCAGCATCTGCGACGACATCGGCACCTTGACCACCGAGGTCCAGCCGCTCCCCACGATCTGCGGCCGGGCTCCCGGCATGGTCGCGGCGCCGTGCTTGCCCACGGCACCCTTCTTGAGCTGCGCCATGGGGTTGGGGTGAGAAGCGGCGTGACCACCCGGCATACCGCGCATGGTCAGGCCGGACAACCTCTGTCGCTCGACCTTGGTGCCGGGAGGCGGGTTGAACCGGAACTGCGCCGCATCCGGCTTGCCGAAGTCGACCGAGCTGAAGGCGACCTCGAACGCGGGCTTGGTGGCCTTGGTCGAGAGGACCTGCACCCGCAGCGGCACGTGCGTCGTGCCGTCGACCGCGATGCGCACCGAGCTGATCAGCGATCCGCTGCTGCGCGGCGAGAGGACCAGCTCGTATGCCGATCGGCCGGCCACCGTGGTGGTGTTGTTGGTGGTGACCTTGGTCGACGGCTTCACCGCGGACAGGAAGTGGGTGGCGAGCTGCTGCGGCGTCATGGCCATCCCCGAGGGGGCGGGCATGCGCATGTGCCCGCCGCCCGGCGCGCCGCCGCGGTCGGGAAGGGTGAGGTGGGTGGCCGAGTGGTCGGCGCTCGACCAGAGCCACACGTCGTTGCCGTTGCGGATGACGTCCGACTCGCCCAGGGTCCCGAGCAGCGACAACCGGATCCGTTCCGAGCCGTCCGTCCAGACCCGCATCGTGTGGCTGCCCGAGAGCAGTGACGAGAGCTTCGAGCTGCCGCTGCCACCACCGGAGATGGGCAGGGCCGGCAGTCCCAGGTCGGCGTTCTCCACGATCGTGCCGGAGAGCCCTTCAACCCTTGCCTGCTGCACCTTGACGAGCAGCTGCTTGGCCGTGAGGGGCTGCAGGTCCGCGGCGCCGGTCGCGGAGGCGCTGCGCAGCGCCATACCTCCGCCGCCGAGCAGGACGGCGGCGGCCACCGGTGCGGACCAACGCAGTGTGGGGTGCGTGGTGAAGATCGTCATGACCCCATGGTGCCGGGTGGGCCCTGTGAGATCACTGAGAACCTGTGAGCCCTCGCCGTGGCAGGCTGACCCCATGCGCGTGCTGGTGGTCGAGGACGAGGCACGGCTCGCGGCTGCGCTTCGGCGGGGCCTGGTGGCCGAGGGATTCACGGTGGACGTCGCGGGAGACGGGAACACCGGACTGAACCAGGCCCTCTACGGCGACTACGACGCCGTGATCCTCGACATCATGCTGCCGGGACGGTCGGGCTACGACGTCGTCCGGCTGCTGCGTGAGCGCGAGGTGTGGGTGCCGGTGCTGATGCTGTCGGCCAAGGACGGCGAGTACGACCAGGCCGACGGGCTCGACTACGGCGCCGACGACTACCTGACCAAGCCGTTCTCCTTCGTGGTGCTGCTCGCTCGGCTGCGCGCGCTGCTGCGGCGCGGCACTCCGGCGCGGCCCGCGGTCCTCACGGCCGGCGACGTGCGACTCGACCCCGCCCTGCGCGAGGTGCGGGTCAACGACGAACCGGTCGCGCTCACGCCCCGCGAGTACTCCCTGCTCGAGTACCTCCTGCGCAACCCGGGCCGGGTCGTGAGCAAGACCGAGCTGCTCGACCACGGGTGGGAGGCCTCGGAGGACGTCGCACCGAACACCGTCGAGGTCTACGTCGGCTACCTGCGGCGCAAGCTGGGCAAGCAGGTCATCACCACGGTCCGCGGCGCCGGTTACGTGCTGGGACGGTGACCTCGACCGTGCGGCGGGGGGTCAGCCTGCGGTGGCGGCTCCTGCTGATCAGTGTGGCCTGCGTCGCGGTGGCGCTCGCCATCGGCAGCCTGGCGCTGTATGCCGTGCTCAACCTCGCGGGGCAGCGCGCCCTGGACGACCGGGCCTCGAACACCGCGAACGACGTCGCGGTGCTGGTGCGAGGTGGCAGCATCCCCGACCCCCTCCCCGTCTCCGGGGCACAGCTGGTGCAGGTGGTCGACGGGCAGGACCGGGTGCTCGGTGCGTCGGCGAGCGCCGACCGGCTCACGTCGCTGTTGCGTCCCGACGAGCTCGCGCAGGCCCGGAACGGGAGTCATCTGACGGTGCCGGGCCGGCGGGTCGGCAGCACCGGTCACCTGCGGGTCGTGGCGCTGCCCGTGACCGCGCCGTCGGACCGCACGCCCGACCAGTCGACCGTGATCGTCGCCGTGCAGGCGGCCGACTACGAGCGGGCACAGGCCGTGCTCGGTGGGACGCTGCTGCTGACGTACCCGGTGCTGCTGGCTGCGCTCGGGATCATCTCGTGGTGGGTCATCGGCCGGACGCTGCGGCCGGTCGAGGAGCTGCGGGCCGGGGCCGAGTCGATCAGCGGCGAGGGGCGGGACGAGCGTCTGCCGGTGGGCGCCTCCACCGACGAGATCGCAGCACTGGCAGTCACGCTCAACCGCATGCTCGACCGGCTCTCGGCCGCACGGGAACGCCAGCGTGACTTCGTCGCGGATGCGGCGCACGAGCTGCGCAGCCCGCTGGCCAGCATGCGGACCCAGCTCGAGGTCGCCCAGCACCTCGGTGAGGCCGGCGACCTGCCCGAGGACCTGCTCGCGGACGTGAGTCGGTTGTCCGGGCTCGTGGAGGACCTGCTGCTGCTCGCCCGCCTCGAACGTCCCACCGCAGCTCCTGCGCGCCTCTGGCCGGTGGACGTGCGAGAGCTGCTGGACGAGGTGGTCGGCCGTTATGCCGGTGCGCGGGTCCGGGTCGCGGTCTCCTGTCGGGAGGGGTTCGACGAACCGGCCGGTGACCGCGCCGGGCGTGCTCCCGGCACGGCCTGGCGCGGTGGCGAACCGCTGACCGTCACCGCCGACCCCGAGCACCTCCGACGGGTGCTCACCAACCTCGTGGACAACGCCGTGCGACATGCCGATTCGCAGGTGTCGCTGGCATGCGGTGCGAAGCCTGGGCGCGTGCTCCTCATCGTGTCGGACGACGGGCCGGGCATCCCGCCTGCACAGCGCGAACGGGTCTTCGAGCGGTTCGCCCGGCTCGACGATGCGCGCGATCGAGACGCCGGAGGTAGCGGGCTCGGTCTGGCCATCGTGCGGGAGCTCGTGGCGCGGCTCGGCGGCACCGTCACCCTGGCCGACGCCGGTTCCGCGGCCTCACCACGCGGGGACCACCCGGGCCTGCGCGTGGAGGTCCGGCTCCCCCGCACGCCCCACCCGGCCCCGCACGGCTGAGCCGTTGGCCTGCCACCGTTGGAGGACAAGGGTCCCAAGACGGCGCGGCACCCGCCCTCCTCCCGCAACAATTCGTTGGCCTGATATCGCCGCCCCGGGAAGGATCGCAGCATGGCCTCCGGAGCGGTGGCGTGGGCCGTGGCGTTCGTCGTCGTTGCCGGAGCGGTCTTCGTCGCCGGCGAGCGACACGCGATTACCGCCGAACGTCCTCTGCTGCAAGGTCCCTGACTGCGGCCCCGCCACCGTTCCGCACCACAAGTCCTCACACGGTGCGGGTGGTCGCGGCTCAGCCCTGGTCGGCGAAGCGGCGGATCACCATGCCCGAGGCAGGTTTCGGCGTGAACAAGGTGGACTTGCGCGGCATCCGCTCCCCCGCGCGAGCAACCTCGCCGAGGTCCTCGACGGGGGTGGGCCGCAACAGCACGGCGGTGCGGTCGCTGCCCGCCGCCTCCAGCGCGTCCTGGACGTCGTGGGCGTAGCCGACCGACTCCTCCGTGTCCGCCAGCCCCCACAGCCGCTCGACCAGAACCCGGTGGACGACCGTCACGTCGAGCCGGCCGAGCGCGGAGTCGGCCACGTCACCGAGTGTGTCCGACACGAGCTCCCGGTCGAGGTCGCAGACCACGACGGCCCGGTCGCCCTGCGCCAGCGCCACGGCGAAGCCGCCGGCCTCGGCCACCTGCCGCGCAGCCTCCCCGACCTGCACCGGTTCGCCGACCTTCGCGTGCGCCCGCACCGCCTCGACCGCCGCGTCGAAGCCGATCGCCACCACCCGGTGGATGGGGTGCACCTGCGGTCCGTATGCCGTGGTGTCCACCAGCAGCGTCAACCCCAGGTCCCACGGGCCCGGCTCGCCGTCGTGCTCGGCCTGCAGCTTGCGGTAGGTCGCGTAGCGGTGGTGCCCGTCGGCGATGACCGCCCGGCGGGCGGCCAGGTCGTCGGCGACGGCTGCGTGCGCCTTGGGGTCGGTGACCGCCCAGAGCCGGTGGATCGTGCCGTCGGGGGTCTGGGCCTCGGCGAGCGGGACCTGGTCGCCGACCGACGCGACCAGCTCGGAGGCCGCGCCACCCCCGTCGTAGACCAGGTAGATCGGCTCGAGGTTGGCCTCGGTCGCCTCCATCAGCGCGAGCCGGTCGGCCACCGGGCCGGCCATGGTGTTCTCGTGGGGAAGGATCACCCCGTCCTCGGGATCGTGCAGCTCCACCGCGCCGAGCAGACCCCGGGTGACCGCGTCGCCGGCGGTCATCTCGTAGACGTAGAGCGCCGGCTCGGCATCGACCGCCAGCACGCCGTCGTGGACCCACCCGTCCATCAGCGCTCGAGCCCCGGCGTAGGCGTCGCCGTCCGCGAGCTCACCCTCCGCCTCCGCCGGCAGAATCAGCCGCACGGCGCTGGTGTCGCTGGCTCCCACGAGGTCCTCCCGGTCTGCCTCCGAGATGACGTCGTAGGGAGGGGACAGCCGGTCACCGAGGTGGTCGGACCCGGCATACCGGGTGGCGCGGAAGGGCAGCAGGGCGAGGCCGGTCTCTGGTGTCGTCACGGCCCCGATGGTACGTGGCGTCTCAGATGTCAGGAATCGACGACCTCACTCTGGACATCCCCGAGGGTGCGGGCGTAGAGATGTGGGGCGCCGGCCGCCGGACGTCGCCGCACCAGGGGGACCACCCGCACCTGAGCGGACCACCGCGTCCGGTCCGCAACCACCCGCCACCACCAGAGGAGCTTTTCGTGCCAGACCTCGCCGCCCACGACGACGCGATGCGGGGGCGGGTGATGCGCAAGGTCGCGTGGCGCCTCTCGCCGTTCCTCGGGCTGCTCTACTTCATCAACTACCTCGACCGGACCAACATCAGCTTCGCTGCGCCGCACGGCATGAACGAGGCCCTCGGCTTCAGCAAGGCTGCGTTCGGTCTCGCGTCCGGACTGTTCTTCATCGGCTACCTGATCCTCGAGGTCCCCAGCAACCTGGCGCTGCACAAGTTCGGCGCTCGGCGCTGGATCGCGAGGATCATGGTCAGCTGGGGCATCGTGGCGTCGGCGATGGCCTTCGTGCCCAACGCCGGCACGATGTATGCGCTGCGGTTCCTGCTCGGCATCGCCGAGGCGGGGTTCTTCCCCGGCATCATCCTCTACCTGACCTTCTGGTTCCCGAAACGTCAGCGCGCCAAGGCTGTTGCGCTGTTCATGGTCGCGGTGCCGCTGTCGTCGGTCATCGGGTCCCCGCTGTCCGCGTGGCTGATCTCGTCTGGACACCAGGTCCTGTGGGGTCTCGACGGCTGGCGCTTCATGTTCCTCGTCGAGGGTGTGCCGGCGATCCTCATCGGTGTCGTCTGCTGGTTCTACCTCACCGACCGTCCCAAGGACGCGAAGTGGCTCGCGCACGACGAACGCGCCTGGCTGCAGCACGAGATGGACACCGAGCACGAAGCGACCGCACGGCGCTACCACTACCCGATCAAGAAGGCGCTGCTCCAGCCACGCATCTGGGCGCTCGCCTTCGTCTACTTCGGCATCGTCTACGGCCTGTATGCCGTGGGCTTCTTCCTCCCGACGATCATCGCCGGGTTCAAGGAGACCTACCACACGGACTTCAGCGTCTTCCAGCAGGGCCTGATCGTCGCGATCCCCTACGCCTTCGGCTGCGTGGCGATGGTCCTGTGGTCGCGGCATGGTGACCGCACCCGCGAACGCGTCTGGCACGTCGCCATACCCGCCATCGTCGGGGGGATCGCGATCCCCGTCGCGCTCTACCTGAGCTCGCCGTTCACCGCCATGATCGCGGTGACGATCTGCACCATGGGTATCTGTGCGGCGCTGCCGACGTTCTGGCCGCTGCCGACGATGTTCCTGTCCGGCGCCGCGGCAGCCGCGGGTATCGCGCTGATCAACTCGATCGGCAACACGGCCGGCTTCCTCGGCCCCTACATCACCGGCTGGCTCACCGACCTGACCGGCAGCGAGAAGCTGGGCCTGTGGGTGGTCGGGATCGTCATGGTGGTGGCCGGGTTCGTGGCAGTGGCACTGCGTGCGGCGCCCACTCCGGACGATGCAGAGGCCCTGGAGACCGACCTCGTCGGGCACGCCTGACGTGTCCACGGCTGCGGGCCGGCGCCGCTGAGGCCTCCGCTCGGTGAGGGCTGGTCCCGAGATCGGGTCAGGCACTTCGTTCAAGGCGGCAGCGCAGGTGCCGCGCCGGCGCTACCTTCGGATCAGGAGGCGCGCCATGGACGTCCGCGACATCGTCAGAGAACACTACGGCCGGGCCGAGCTGACCTCGAGCATCCTTCGCGCGCTGTCGGAGGCGGGGGTCACCGTCGATCCCCTCGCGACCGCCGACCTCGCGGCCGTCGACCAGTTGCACGCGGGTTTCCTCCCCGCGACCCAGCACCTGCTCGACGCGCTCGACCTCGACGCGGGGTCGCGTCTGCTGGACGTCGGCAGCGGCATCGGGGGCCCCGCCCGGGCGGCCGCCGTGGCGTGTGCGTGCCAGGTCACGGGCGCGGACCTCACCCCGGAGTTCGTCAGCACCGCAACGGAGCTGACCAAGCTCGTGGGGCTGTCCGAGTTGGTGCGGTTCACGACGTCGACCGCGGACCGCCTGCCCTTCCCGGACGGCTCCTTCGACCGGGCCATGATGATCCACGTGGGCATGAACGTGCCTGACAAGCGGGCGGTCTTCGCGGAGGTGAGGCGGGTGCTGGTGGACGGCGGCCGGTTCGCCCTCTACGACCAGATGCGGGTGGCCGACGGACCGCTCCCGTTTCCCATGCCGTGGGCCGACGCGGAGGACAGCTCCTTCGTGGAGTCGTCGCAGGAGTATGCCGAGCACCTCACCGCTGCCGGGTTCGCCATCGACGACACGCAGGACCGCACCGCCCAGGCCTCCGGCCCTCCCCCAGCGGGCGACGGCCCACGGATCGGGCCGGAGGCCGTCTTCGGTGCCGCGTTCATGGCCCGCATCCACCACAACATCGAGGCCACCTCCGCCGGACTCCTTGCACCGGTGCTGATGGTCGCCCACGCCGTGTGACGGCGCCGCGGGGACAACGTGGCGTCGCACGGCATACGCGCCTGACGTGCCTGGGCGGCATGGCAAGGGGCACGTGCGGCAGTGGTGGCCACGCCCTGCAGCTCTCGGCGGGGGGCTCGTGGGTGACAATGCCGCCATGGTGGACAAGAGCGCGTGGATGCAGCAGGTGGAGGCCGACCCGAACCACTCGAAGTGGTATGTCGAGCGGTTCCGCGCCATGGCTGCCGCCGGTCAGGACCTGGACGGCGAGGCCCGGCTGGTGGACGCGATGGCGACGCGCGGTTCGCGGATCCTGGACGCGGGGTGCGGGCCGGGGCGGGTCGGGGGCGCACTCGCCCGGGCGGGTCACCACGTGGTGGGCGTCGACGTCGACCCCGTGCTGGTCGCTGCCGCGGAGGAGGACCACCCAGGGCCTCGCTGGATGGTGGGGGACCTGGCCGAGCTGGACCTGCCGTCGGCCGGTGTGGACGAGCCCTTCGACGTGATCGTGTCGGCAGGCAACGTCATGACGTTCCTCGCACCGAGCACCCGCGGCGCCGTGCTGGAGCGGATGCGAGCCCACCTGTGTGCCGACGGCCGGGCCGTCATCGGGTTCGGCGCAGGGCGCGGCTACGACTTCACTGAGTTCCTGGCCGACGCGGAGCGAGCCGGACTGGTCCCCGACCTCCTGCTCTCGAGCTGGGACCTGCGGCCGCTGGCCGACGACTCCAGCTTCCTCGTCGCGGTGCTCCGCCCGGCCTGAGCAGGCGGCGCGACCACAGGCATCACGAGCGGCGACGACGAGCGGCGAGGATGGAGCGGAGCGACCCGCCGCCGAGGAGCGCGACCACAGGCATCACGAGCGGGGCCGCCGGGTGCGTGGCATGGTGGGGCCATGGATCAGTGTGCCGAGCAGGTGGTGCTGGTCGACGACGCCGGGCAGCCGGTCGGCACCGCCGACAAGATCGGCGTGCACGGTGCAGACACACCGCGCCACCTCGCCTTCTCCTGTTACGGATTCGACGCGGACGGACGACTGCTCGTCACCCAGCGCGCCCTGGACAAGCGAACCTTTCCCGGATTCTGGACCAACACGTGCTGCGGGCACCCCGCGCCCGGCGAGGAGCTCGCGGAGGCGGTCAGGCGGCGGCTGGACCACGAGCTGGCGCTGGTCCCGACCGACCTGCACCTCGTGCTGCCGGACTTCTCCTACACGGCCGAATACGCCGGGATCGTGGAGAACGAGCTGTGCCCGGTCTTCGTCTGCCGATTGGCGGGAGAGCCTCGTCCGCGCGCCGACGAGGTTGCGGCTCACCAGTGGTGGCCCTGGGACCGCTTCCTAGACGAGGCCGCCGACCCGGGCAGCGCCATCTCCCCCTGGGCCAGGTTGCAGGCCCCGCTGCTGCGCGACCTCGTACCCACGTCCGCTCGGGTCTGAGGGCGCCCGGTTCAGCCGAGGGCGATGAGCAGCAGGGTCATGGCTGTCACGGTGGCCAGGAGGACGGAGGAGCCGAGTAGGACGGTCTTGACCACTTCGGGGGGTCGGACCCCGCCGCCGACGGCGCCGATGCCGATCAGCACGATCACCGGCGCCACGCTGTTGCCCACGTTGGCTCCGGCTGTCTGTGCGGCCAGGAGCACGGGTTGGGGCAGGTGCAGCAGGTCGGCCGACTGGGCCTGCAGCGCCGAGAACAGGGCGTTGGAGGAGGTGGTGGAGCCGGTCAGGAAGGACCCGAGGCCACCGATCAGGGCGGACAGACCGGGATAGGCCGAGCCGGTCGCGGAGACGACGCCCCGGGCGAGGACCGAGACCATCCCCGCCTCGATCAGCAGGGTGGTCACGCAGGCCAGTGACACGATGCTGACCGCGGAGGACTGCACCGAGTCGAACCACGCGCGAGCCAGTTCCCTGGCCGGCCGGCGATGCCACAGCCCGACCACGCGGTAGGTCAGGTAGCCCAGTCCGCAGGCCAGCAGCAGGTAGGTGCCGGGGTGGGACAGCAGCCGCAGCGGGGTGTAGTCGGCCACCGCGGGTGAGTGCCAGCCCACGGAGGTGGTCGTGCCGGGAAAGTCCAGAGCCAGCACCAGGTGACGGTCCACCCAGTCCCGGGACGGGGGCACCAGCAGGACCGCGAGTGCCACCCCCAGCAGGTACAGGTAGGGGGCGACCAGCCAGCCCGCCCGGCGCGGGGCCACCCCGGCCGGGTCGCGGGTGCGGCCGGTCTGCGCGGCGGCGGACGGCCCCGCAGGAGTGGCGCCGAGGGGGCGCTATCAGGAGTGCCCATGGACCAGCCTCCACTTCATCGGCATTGCAGG
>NZ_SWMA01000029.1:0-47783 GCF_005222685.1 Segeticoccus rhizosphaerae | reverse complement strand
CCACGCCCCCGACCCGGCGTCGCGGACCCGGCCGCGCGCGGCGAACTGCGCGATCCGCACCACCTGCACCGCCGCCAGCGCGTCCAACGCCTGCTGCGCCGCCGCCACCTCCCCCAACAACTCACCGGAGCTCTGGTGCACCGCCCCGGCCCGCGCCTGAGTGAACGCTTGCCCGGCCAGGCCGAACGCCTCACTCAACCGCTCGTCGTTCATGCGTTCTATCATACACCTGTTCGAGGTCTTCGGAAGGCGCTGTGCAAACTTCCTGGGCCGAATTATGTTGGCGTCAAACGCAATCGGCCACCAAGGCGAAGCCCGAGCACGCCGCCGAGGCAACGGCATACCGGTCCCTCGAGCGCTTCGCCGCCCCGCAGGAACGAGGCTAGTCGTGACCACCGACAGCGCCGGCCGGATCCAAATGGGCTCGACGCGGCCAGACATGCCGTGCCACCCGGCCCCCTGCCACACGCCGCGGGGATTCAGCGAGTCAGACGCGGATGCCGAGCAGGGCGTCGAGCGAGCGGCCCATCAGGCCCGGCGCCGACTCGGAGCGGTCCTCGTCGTCGCTCCCCCAGGCAAGGGTGCGTTCCACCCAGGCGTCGACCGCCTCGAGCGCCGAAGGACTGTCGAGGTCGTCGGCGAGGGCAGCTCGCACCTGCTCTATGGTCGGGCCGGCGTCGGGGGCTGCGACCACCGAAAGCGCCGAGCGCCACCGCTCGAGCCGGGTGGTCGCGACCTTGAGGTGGTCGTCGGTCCATTCCCACGGGGTGCGGTAGTGCTGCGCGAGCAGCGCGAGCCGAATGGCCATCGGATCGACGCCGGACTCCCGCAGCCGCGAGACGAGCACGAGGTTGCCCTTGGACTTGCTCATCTTCTCGCCCTCGAGACCGACCATCGCCTGGTGGACGTAGACCTGCGCGAAGGGTGCCTGCCCGGTCAGCGCCTCGCCCTGCACCGCGCTCATCTCGTGGTGCGGGAAGATCAGGTCGGAGCCGCCGCCCTGCACGTCGAAGCCGATCCCCAGGTGGTCGATCGCGATGGTGGTGCACTCGATGTGCCAGCCGGGGCGTCCCTGCCCGAGCTCGCCGCCGTCCCAGGAGGGTTCGCCCTCGCGGTGTGCCCGCCACAGCAGTGGGTCGAGCGCGTCCCGCTTGCCCGCGCGGTCGGGGTCCCCGCCGCGCTCGGCGTAGACCTCCATCATCTGGTCGCGGGTCCATCCCGATACGTCGCCGAAGGTCGGCTGGGCGGCCAGGTCGAGGTAGACGTCGTGCCCCTCGCCCCCCTCCTCGGCCGGCACCGGGAGACGGTATGCCGCGCCGCTCGCCACCATCTTCGTGACCGCCTCGACGTCCGACGGCACTCCCTCGACCGCGCCGACGTAGTGGTCCGGTGGGATGACGGCCAGTGCCGTCATGTCCTCACGGAACAACGCGATCTCGCGCTCGGCCAGGTCCTCCCAGTGCAGCCCGTCGCGCTCGGCGCGTTCGAGCAGCGGCTCGTCCACGTCGGTGACGTTCTGCACGTAGTCGACCTCGTGCCCGGCGTCCCGTAGCGCGCGCCCCAACAGGTCGAACGTGACGTAGGTGGCGGCGTGCCCGAGGTGCGTCGCGTCATACGGCGTGATGCCGCAGACGTAGAGGCGCGCCACGGGACCGGGGTTCAGCTCACGCACCTCCCCGGTCGCGGTGTCGTGCACGCGCACGGCGGGGCCGGAGCCCGGGACGGCAGGGAGGAACGGGGCGGGCCAGGCGATCACTTGCCGAGCCTATCCGCAGCCTTCGAGGGCGAACGTCACCAGGGCGGCCATGGAATCGCCGGCCCCTCGTCGCGTGGGCGGGGGAACCGCCCCGAGTCCAGCAGCGCGACCACCCGGTGGCGCAGCGCGGCGACCTCGTCGGCCAGCAGCAGCGACGTCAGCTGTCGGGACAGCTCCGAGTCAGTGTCGCTGAGGGCCTGGTGCACCGACTCGAGCCGGGCGAGGTCGGACTCCGGGAGGGAGCGACCGGCCCATCCCCACAGCAGGGTGCGCAGCTTGGGTTCGGAGTGGAAGGTCACACCGTGGTCGAAGCCCCACAGGTGCCCTGCCGCGTCGAGCAGCAGGTGCGAGCCCTTGCGGTCGGCGTTGTTCACCACCGCGTCGAAGACCGCGGCCGAGGCCAGGTCGGGTCGGTCGGCGTGCGCGACCACGACCGGCTCCCCAGCCGGCCCCTGCGCATCGAGCACCGGGAGCCAGCCGTCCGCGACCTCGTCGGGGGGCAAGATCGCCAGCAGCGCGGCGTCGGCCTCGCCCTCGGTCGCGACCGGACTCTCGATCCACTGCTGGAACGAGCCGTGGCCGGCCGGACCCTCTCGGAGGATCGTCGGCGGCACGAGGCCCCACCCCCCCGCCTCCGAGACCGCGTAGGCCGCGACCTCGCGGTGGGCCAGCGTGCCGTCGGGGAAGTCCCAGAGCGGACGTTCGGTCACGGCGGGCTTGTAGATGGCGCGGGTCTGCGCATCCGACAGGTGGAGCACGGTGCGCAGCGCCCGGTTGGACGACTCGAGCAGCCGACCCTCGACCTCGATGGCACCGACCGCCAGCAGCCGCAGTATGTCGCTGCTCAGCGCTTGTACCCGTTGGCGCGGGGGCAGACGTGACCGGTCGGGTCCAGCGGGCCACCGCAGAAGGGACAGTCAGGGCGGCCCGCCTTGACGGTGCGCTGGCAGCGTCCGGCGAAGGACCTGGCCTCCTGCGGACCGATCACGACCCGCAGGATCGTCTGGTCTTCGGGCACCTCGACGACGGTGACCTCCTCCTCGCCGGGCACGGCCTCGACCTCAACCTCACCGTCATGGCACTCGATCACCACGACGGAGCGCTCGGCGTCCCAGGCCAGGCTCATGCTGCCGACCCGGAACTCGTCCTCGATCGGGGTGTCCAGCGGCTCGTTGTCGGGCTCGTCCGCCGCTGTCGCGGCCGGGGGTGCGTCCTCGGTCGCGGCGACCTGGTCCAGCAGGTCGTCGAGCCGGTCGGCCAGCACACTCACCTGCTCCTTCTCCAGCGACACGCTGGTCAACCGGCGGCCGCTGCGGGCCTGCAGGAAGAAGGTGCGCTGCCCGGGCGGGCCCACGGTGCCCGCGACGAACCGCTCGGGTGGGTCGAACTCGATCACCGGCATGGCTCGACTCTAATGAGTTGGCCGGGCAATCCACCACCGGGCCGCCACCTCGGAGTTCCGCGCCGGGTGCGCGAGCGGCAGCCGGGACGGCCGCTGGTCAGGAGGAACCGCCGCCAACGGGCGCGTCGCCCGCCCCGACCTCCGGTGCGTCCTTCGGCTGCAGCCAGGCGAGGTCGGATCCACCGTCGTTCAGCAGCGCGAGGAACGGCCGGCGGGCGGTGTAGCGGATCACGGTCAGCGAAGCCGGCCCCACGACGATCCGCTGGAAGTGGTCGAAGTGCGCCCCCACCGCGTCGTTGACGACCGCCTTGATGACGTCACCGTGCGAGACGAGCGCCCACAGCGCGTCGGGCCCGTGCTCGGCCTCGACCTCAGCATCGAGCCGCCGGACCGCCGCCAGGGCCCTCGCCTGCATCCCTGACAACGACTCCGCCGCGAAGTCGTCGCTCTCGGGAAACCGGGCCGCACTGGGGTGGTCCTGCACGGTGCGCCAGAGCGGTTCGTCGGCCAGGTCCTTGATCGCGCGACCGGTCCACGCGCCATACCGGCACTCCCCCAGCTCCTCGACGACGCCCGGTTCGAGGTTGAGAGGCTTGGCCAGGACCTCGGCGCTCTCCCGGCACCGTTGCAGCGGGCTGGTCACGAGCCGGCGCACCGGAAGTCCGTCGAGGCGGTCGGCGAGCGCGCGCACCTGGGTGCGGCCCTCCTCGTCGAGCGCGACCCCCTCGGTCCATCCGGCGAGGGTTCCACCGGCATTGGCAGCGGTGCGTCCGTGTCGGATGAGCAGGGCGGTCGGCACGGGCGCCACTCTACGCGGCGAGGTGCGTGCACAAACGGCGTGGCCGTGGTGCGATGTGCACGTGATCGTCGACCAGGCCGTCTACCGGGGAGCCCGGCGTATGCCGTGTGGTGACCTCAGCACGGAGCTGGACGGGCTGCGCGCCGGCCACGAGGGTTTCATCTGGATCGGCCTGAAGGACCCGACCGACGAGGAGTTCGCGCTCGTCAACGACGAGCTGCAGCTGCACCCGCTCGCCGTGGAGGACGCGGTCAAGGGCAACCAGCGCCCCAAGATCGACGTCTACGAGAACAGCATGTTCGTGGTCCTGAAGACGCTGGCCTACGTCGAGCGGACCTCGGACGTCGAGACCGGTGAGGTGATGATCTTCGTCGGTGACCACTTCGTCGTGACGGTCCGCCGCGGAGAGGCCAACCCGCTGTCCGGTGTGCGCGCCGATCTCGAGCACACACCCTCTCACCTCGAGCACGGCCCGGTCTCGGTGATGTACTCGGTCATGGACGCCATCGTCGACGGCTACGTCAGCATCGACGCCGAGCTGCAGGACGACTTGGACAACATCGAGCGCGACGTCTTCTCGTCCGACCGCAACGTCACTGCCTCGGAGATCTACCTGCTCAAGCGCGAGGTGCTCGAGACGCGACGGGCCGCGGTCCCGCTCGCGGAGCCGCTGCGCCGGATCGTCGAGGGAGACCTGCCCAGCATCCCCGCCGAGGCGCGGCCCTTCTTCCGCGACATCGCCGACCACGTGCTGCGCGTGGTCGACCACGTCGAGTCCTACGACCGGTTGCTGACGGACGTGCTCAACGCCCACCTGGCGCAGATCTCCGTGCAGCAGAACAACGACATGCGCAAGATCTCGGCCTGGGTGGCGATCGCCGCCGTCCCGACCATGATCGCCGGCATCTACGGCATGAACTTCGACAACATGCCCGAGCTGCACCTCAGCATCCGGATGGGCGGGTCGGAGTTCTACTACGGCTACTTCGTGGTGCTCCTCGTGATGGCGGGGTTCTGCGTGTCCCTGTACCGCGCCTTCAAACGCTCCGGCTGGCTGTGACGGGCCACTTCCCGAGCAGTGAGACCCCCGCTCAGGTGGCGCTCATCCAGCCGGCCCCGAGGACCACGAGCAGCACGACACCCAAGGTGACCCGGTACCAGACGAACGTCGTGATCGAGTGGTTCCCGACGAACTTGATCAGCCAGGCGATCGAGGCGTAGGCGACCACGAACGCCACCACGATGCCCAGTGCCATCTGGCCCCAGCCCACCACGTCCGGGTGGAGGTCCTTCAGCTCGTAGAGGCCGGCGGCGGTCAGGGCGGGGATGGCCATGAAGAACGACAGCCGGGTGGCCGTGACCCGGTCGATGCCGCGGAACAGTCCGGCCGAGATGGTCGCGCCCGAGCGGGAGATGCCGGGGATGAGCGACAGACACTGGATCAGGCCGATGATCAGCCCGTCCTTGATCGTGACCCGGCCCTCACCGCGCTGCAGCCCCCGACCGCGCAGCACGTCGTGCCGGCGTTCGGAGGCCCACATGACGGCACTCCACGCGATCAGCGCCACTGCCACGACCCACAGGCTGCGCAGTCCACCGGTGATCAGGTCCTTGGCGAGGAACCCGACGATCCCCACCGGGATCGAGCCGGCGATGACGGCCCACGCCAGCGGGTAGTCAGGGTGCGACCGCCGCTCCTCGTGCAGGAGCCCACCGGCCCACGCCGTCACCAGTCGGGCGATGTCCTTGGCGAAGTAGAGGAAGGTCGCCGCGATGGCACCGAGCTGGATCACCGCCGTGTATGCCGTGACCGCCGGGTCGTCGACGGTGAGCCCGAGGAGCTTCTCCGCGATGGTCAGGTGGCCGGTCGAGGAGACGGGGAGGAACTCGGTGAGTCCTTCCACGACCCCCAGCACGAGCGAGTCGACATAGCTCAGGTCCACAGGTGATCTTTCGGGTCAGGGCAGGTGCCGGGTCGGTGCGGCCGGTCAGTCGCGAAGGCCAGTCTCTTCCATCAGGTCACCCAACGTCCGCAGGACATGCAGACGTTCCGGGAGGGACGCGGCATACGGCGAGACGCTGAGCGTCGTGACGCCGGCCTCGGCATAGCGGGCGAGCCGGTCCTTGATCCGGTCGCGGGGACCGATCAGCGCGGTCTGGTCGATCAGCTCGAGCGGCACGGCGGCTGCGGCGTCACGGTGCTGCCGGGCCAGGTAGAGGTCCTGCACCTGCTGCGCCGCCTCCTCGAAGCCCATCCGGCGGGCGAGGGCGTTGTAGAAGTTCTTCTCCCGGGAGCCCATGCCGCCGACGTAGAGCGCGGTGTAGCCGCGCAGCGGCGCCGCAGCGCGCTCGAGGTCATCGTCGATGACCACCGGCACGGTGGGGACGACGTCGTACCCGGCCAGGGGGGCGTCCGGCTCGCCCCGACCGGCCCGGCGACGCCCGGCTGTCACGGCGTCGAGCAGCTCGACCGAGCGCTCGGGGTTGAAGAAGATGGCCAGCCAGCCGTCTGCGATCTCTCCGGCCAGCTCGAGGTTCTTGGGTCCGACGGCGGCGAGGTAGAGCGGGATGTGGGAGCGCACCGGGTGCACGGTCAGCTTCAGCGCCTTGCCGGGGCCGTCCGGGAGCGGGAGGGTCCAGTGCTTGCCCTGGTACTGCACCTTCTCGCGTCGCAGGGCCTGCTGCACGATGTCGACGTACTCGCGAGTCCGTCCCAGCGGCGACCCGAACCGCACGCCGTGCCAGCCCTCGCTGACCTGTGGGCCGGACACGCCGAGGCCCAGCCGAAACCGACCGCCTGAGAGGGAATCGATCGTGGCAGCGGTCATCGCGGTCGTCGCGGGGGTGCGGGCCGGGATCTGCATGACCGCCGAGCCCAGGTCGATCTGCTTCGTGGTCGCACCCACCCATGACAGGACCGTGGGGGCGTCGGAGCCGTAGGCCTCCGCGGCCCAGACCACCGAGTAGCCGAGGCGGTCCGCCTCCTGCGCCAGGGCCAGGTTGTCCTGATCGTTGCCCGCGCCCCAGTAGCCGAGGTTCACACCGAGTTTCATGACCGTGAGGCTAGCGGCGGGGCCGGTGTCCGCGCCCACGCAGCCCCGCTACCGTACGGAGACATGCGCCACAGACGACTCGGACGTTCCGGCCTGCGGGTGTCCCGCACCGGGCTGGGCACGATGACGTGGGGCAGCAGCACCTCCCGCGAGGACGCCCGAGACCAGCTCGAGCTCTTCGCCGCGGCCGGCGGCAACCTCGTCGACACGGCACACGGCTACGGTAACGGCGCGGCCGAGGAGATCCTGGGTGAGCTGCTCGACGACGTGGCAGCTCGGGATGATCTGGTCCTGTGCAGCAAGGCCGGCATCTCCCGCTCCAGCGGCGAGCGGGTCGTGGACACCTCGCGGGGCACGTTGATGCGGCAGCTGGACACCTCTCTCCGGCGACTCGGCACCGACCATCTCGACCTGTGGCTCGTGCACACCTGGAGCGATGACGCCCCGTTGGAGGAGACGCTCTCCGCCCTGGAGTGGGCCGTGACCTCCGGCAGGGCGCGCTATGTCGGTGTCTCCAACTACTCGGGCTGGCAGGCGGCCCGCGCCAGCTCGCTCCTCGAGTCCGCCCGGGTGCCGCTGGTGGCGAACCAGGTGGAGTACTCCTTGCTGTGCAGGATCCCCGAGGACGAGCTCGTGCCCGCCGCGGGCGCACTCGGCTTCGGCCTGCTGGCGTGGTCGCCGCTCGGACGTGGCGTCCTCACCGGCAAGTACCGGCACGGCATACCGGCGCAGTCGAGGGCCGCATCGGCCGACTTTGCCGGTTTCGCCCAGCGCTACCTGGACGACGAGTCGGCCCAGGTCGTGGAGGCAGTGGCCACGGCCGCCCAGGGGTTGGGGTGCTCCGCGGCCGAGGTGGCCCTGGCGTGGGTGCGGGACCGCCCCGGCGTGGCGGCGCCGGTGCTCGGAGCGCGCACCGCTGCGCAGCTGCGCACCCTGGTCGGGGCAGAGGACCTCGAGCTGCCGAGAGAGATCGTCGAGGCTCTGGAGGACGTCTCGGACTGAGGGTCCGGCCGGGGCCCGGCCCTGCCGGGCCAGCGACGCTCTGGCGTTCCCGGCTCAGCCCCGCGGGGCGTCAGCTCCGCCGGGTGTCCACGTCGTAGTCGCTGTCGTCGAGGCCGAGGTAGACGCCGTCGTCGTCCTCGTCGTCGTCCTCCAGCTCGTCATCATCCCCGTCGTCTCCGTCGTCCCCGTCGTCGTCATCATCGTCATCGTCGCTGTAGATCTCGAGCGGCGTGACCTCGCCGTAGGAGTCGAGCAGCGCGTCGTCGTAGGACTCGAACGCATCGGCCAGGTCCTGGTAGGCGGCCACGACCGAGGGGTCGTTCTCGCCTCTGCGGGAAGCAGCGGCTTCGAGGTGGCGCTCGAGGGCGGCGACGAGGGAGGCCAGCGCGGCACGCGGATCGGCGGTCATGGCACGACGTTAGCCGTTCTTGCGTCAGAATGGTGCTGATGGTCGAGTACGAGTACCGCGTCCTGCACTTCCCCCGTGACGCGTCCCGAGGGGACGTGCGCCGGGTCCTGACCGAGCACGCCGAGTACGGCCACTGGGAGCTGTCCCGCATGCGCCTCTACTGGGGCGGCGCGCGCAAGGCCTGGATCCGGCGCAAGATCATCCGGGTGCGGCGCACCGCGTAGCTCCACCGGTCAGCAGGTGGCGATCAACCGGCCCAACACCCGCGTCCCGAACTCGAGTGCTGCCACCGGCACCCGCTCGTCGATGCCATGGAACATCGGCGCGAAGTCGAGGTCGGCCGGAAGCTGAAGCGGGGCGAAGCCGTAGCCGGTGATCCCCAGCTGCGCGAGGGCCTTGTTGTCGGTGCCCCCGGACAGGCAGTAGGGCAGCACCCGCGCGTCCGGGTCCTCGGCGAGCAGCGCCGCCTTCATCCGGTCGACGAGCGCCCCCTCGAAAGGCGCCTCGAGCGCGATGTCCCGGTGGTACACCTCGACCTCGACCAGGTCGCCGGCGAGCGCACGGATCGTGGCCAGCAGCTCGTCCTCGTGGCCGGGCAGGAACCGGCAGTCCAGCGAGGCCGATGCGGTCTGTGGGATCACGTTGTGCTTGTAGCCGCTGTCGAGCATGGTGAAGTTCGCGGTGTCCTGCAGCGTGCCCTCCACGAAGCCCCTCGCTCCGCCCAGGTGGGCGAGCAGGTCGTCAGCGTCCTCGTCGGTGTATGCCGTGCCGGACAGGTCACTCACGCCGTCCAGCAGCTGCCGCACCGAGGCGAGGTAGTGCCGCGGCCACGGGTGGGCGTCGATGCGGGCGATGGCCTCCGCGAGCCGAGCGATCGCGTTCTCGTTGTTGGGGACCGAGCCGTGACCGGCGCGTCCGTGCGCGTGCAGGCGCAGCCACATGATGCCCTTCTCCGCTGTCTGCAGGAGGTAGGCGCGGGTCGGTTCGCCCGTCTCGGCCGCAGGGAAGGTGATGCTGTAGCCGCCCACCTCGCTGATCGCCTCGGTGACTCCCTCGAACAGCTCCGGACGGTGGTCGGTGAGCCAGTGGCTGCCGTAGACGCCGCCCGCCTCCTCGTCGGCGAGGAAGGCGAAGACGAGGTCGCGCGGTGGCCTCGTGCCGGTCCGGGCGAGGTGGCGCAGATTGGCCAGGATCATCGCGTCCATGTTCTTCATGTCGACCGCGCCGCGGCCCCAGACGCAGCCGTCCCTGATCTCTGCCGAGAACGGGTCCACCTGCCAGTCCACCGCGTTGGCCGGCACCACGTCGAGGTGGCCGTGGATGGCCAGTCCCGGGCGGGAGCTGTCCTCCCCCTCCACCCGCACGACCACGCTCGCGCGACCAGGTTCGCTCTCGACATACGTGGGGTCCAGGCCGACTTCGGTGAGCCGGCCCATGACGTACTCGGCGGCCTCCCGCTCGCCAGGCCCGCTGCCGTCCCCGTAGTTGCTCGTGTCGATCCTGATGAGCTCCTGGCAGAGGCGGGTCACCTCGCTCTCAGGGGCGATGTCGGTGGTGGCTGGGCGATCCGCGGTGTGGGTCATGCCCAGCACCATAGTTGGGGTCGCCGCCGGCCACGAGGGCCACGCGTGGTCCCGGTCTCGACCACCGTTCGGCGAGTTCTGATCTGTGCCACCTGCGTGTTAGAGTTTCGCCGCGTTGCGGGTGCTCCCACAGCACCTGCACGAGCACCTTGTCCGGGTGGCGGAATGGCAGACGCGCTAGCTTGAGGTGCTAGTGCCCTTTATCGGGCGTGGGGGTTCAAGTCCCCCTCCGGACACACCCAGCGCCCCGAGTCTTTGCAGGTCAGAGGCTTGGGGCGCTTCCGTTTGCCCTGACAAAGCTGGCCCGTGATACCGGCGTGATACCTCATGACGTCGCCTCCTCTCCAAGGAGCACCACAATGGTCGCTCCCACGACCTTGCGGGCGTGTTCCTCTGCTGATAGGAACGCCTGAGCTTCGCTCTCTTGCACATCCTCTGCCTTCTCCAGGACCGCATCTGCAGCACTTGCGACGCACTCCAGCGCCTCCTTCACATCATTGTTAAAGGCGGCTGCGGAGGCCGCGAGCACCTCAGGGCGAGCCGTCAGGTAAGCCGACCCCTGATCCGTGGAAAACTCAAGGCTAAGGCCGACGGCCCGTTGCACGGGGTCTTGGTACATGCGGCTTGGCGATCGGACACTTCGGCCCATGGCAGGTAGGTGGCGCTTTCTAGGTCCTCGAGAAGGTCAAGCTCGAATGCTTCTCGTCGCGTTTGGCGGGCAGCTGCCTGCTCGTGGGATCGTGCCTCACGTTGCGCGGATCGCGACCACCTGCAGTTGAGCCACTGGCCCACCAGAGTCAACGCACCTCCAGCGGCCCCACTGATAACAGATTGGAGCCAACCAACATCAACCATTACCCCCCCCTGCCATCAGTGCCCCGAACTTCGCAGCCGCCTCCTGCCGCATGCCCGGCATGACGTGAGCGTAGACGCCGAGTGTGATGGTCGCGTTGGCGTGCCCCAGGCGTTCCGAGACGACCTTGACGGGCACACCGGCCGCGAGGAGCAGCATCCGCGTGAGTGTGTCGCAGGTCGTGAAGCCGGATCTTCGCCAGAGACTTCTGTCCACCCGCAGCCCGTGCCTGCTCGACGGCCGCCGCGAACTTGCGGGAAAACCGCTCAGGATGCCGGACGGTCCCGTCGAGGCTGGCAAAGACGTAGGCGTCCTCCCGGGCTAGCGAGAGAGACAGCGTGCCTTGGGCCGCCTTGTGCGTCCTGAGCCCGGCGGCCGTATCGGGGTCGAGGTCGACCGTGCGCGGCTTTCCGGACTTCGGCGGGCCGACGATAATCCGTTCACCCTCGCCCTTGACCTCCACGACCGTGGCCGAGCGGCGCACCGACAGCCGGCCAGCGTCGAGGTCCACGTCGCCCCAGCGCAGCGCGAGCGCCTCGCCGCGGCGCATCCCGGTGGAGGCGAGCAGCTGCCACGCTATGGCCAGCTCGTCACGAGCCACGCGTACCTGCGGGTGAAGGCTGATTACGGAATTTCGTTGTCGGCACTGATTGTTCGTGCCTCACGACTCGGAGTGATCAGCAGTCATCGGGCACGTAGCCTGTTCATCCAATTGTCTTCGCAGGGGTGGCGGCGAAACGAACCTGTGGCAGTCGCGTCTGAGACGCCACGACTGCTCACGCAAGCTGCTCGGTACGGAATCTCACCTGATCCCCGAGTCATTGCGCAGCGGGCGGGCCTGCGCCACTCCCAAGTCGAGCAGTGGACAGGCCTCACGGCTCCTCCCGCGCCCGTCACTAACGTTATTCCGTTACGGCGAGCATGACACCGGCGCTCCGGCCCCGCGCGGGAGAGCCGGGGCGCTTGGTCGCCTGGGGGTGGGAGCCAGATACGACCGCTGTTCCTCCCGTTCCAGAGCACGACCCCTGTCCAAACAACGGACGGCCGTTGCAAACATATGCACAAGGTCGGCAAGATATGCACAGATGCGTCGCGCGGGGGGCGCGGCTCCGGTCATCGACTGATGGGAGTGGATCGCCGTGGGCGAGTCGGGTCGGCGGCGGCTCGCGCGGCTGGTCCGGGCCCGTCGTGAATCGCTCGGCCTGTACCGGGAGCAGATCCCAGCCAGGGGTGGACCTACAACTTCGATCGTGACCAAGATCGAGCGAGGGGACGCGCATGAGTACACACTGCGCACGTACGAGCGGCTGGAGGCGGCGCTGGAATGGCCACCCGGCACGATCACGCAGATTCGCCGGGGCGGCCTCACCTCGATCGACGAACACCACCTTGTGACCGGGTTGGTCAGCGCGGAGGACATGGGCCTCGAGGATCACCCCGCCCGGGAAGTGCTGACCTCAATCAGCGATGGCGCGCTGCTAGCCGAGCTGGAGCGCCGGCTCGGTTCGCGAAGGGCATGACATAAGCGCCCCCACCCTCAGATGGGGTGGGGGCGTTCGCGCGCAGACTGAGGCTACGCCTGCATGGAGCCGACGAAAGCGCCCCGCCTCCTGCGGAGGGAGGCGGGGCGGTTCATTGCGCCAGCCGGTCAGGGCTGCTCGTGGTACCAACCGCGCCAATGCCAGATCACGGCAGGCGCCTCCGGGAGGAGGCGGCACGGTAGGCAGGGAGGGTGCATGCTTTTGCACCCTAGCCAATGGTAGGCGGGACCGCCAGGGGATGGCGTGGTGGTGGGAGCGGTTGATCCGGTCGAGGCGCCGGGCCGGCGACTGACGGTGATGCGAAAAGCGCCCCCACCCCGGGCAGGGTGGGGCATTCGCGCGCAGTTTTGCGGCTACTACTGCGATCAGAGAATGACTCCGGACGCGCTCGCCCTCGTGCCTCCCGCCCAGAGGTAGTCAGCGGCGGCGGAAGACCGGATATGCCTCAGGTCGACCCTTGGTATCCGCGGCGACGCTCCAGTGTTCGAGTCGCCACCTGTCGCCTCGATTGCGTCCGGGTCTGCTGCACGGACAGGTGACACCTGATCTGTGGCGTTAAGAGGCGCCGCTGGAAGTGGCGGGAGTGTGACTGCCGCCACTTCGCATTCCACGTCCAGCTACGTGGTCTGCGCGTCCCGGCGTTTGATCGGAAGGTCAGGCGGTGGTGCCGGGCTCGAGCCTGGCACCTGGTTCGATGGCCGAGTCGACCGTCGATCCGGTGCCGACGAGGACGATCTCCTCGTCACGGGCCTGCCGCCGTGATGGAGCCGCGCCGATCCGTGCCTTGCTGCCCACCATGCATCCTTCGTCGATCACCGCGGTGTGGACGACCGCACCGGAGGCGATCACGACATCGTCGAAGATCACGCTGTCGGTTACCCGGGCCCCCTTCTCGACCACCACGCCCGGTCCGAGCACGCAGCCGTCGACCTCGCCAGCGACAACGCACCCTGGGGAGACCAGGCTGTTGGCGAGCCCAGCGGTGTGCCGGATGCGGGCCGCCGGGCGATCCGGCCAATGCGAGATCACCGGTCGGTCGGGGTGGTCGAAGACGTCGATCTTGCCGGCCAGCAGGTCGCGGTGGCCCTGCAGGTATGTCGCCGGCTGGCCCAGGTCGCGCCAGTAGCCTTCGATCGGCACGGCCCGGACCGAACTGGTCTCGATCAGTCGAGGCAGGAGGTGCTCGCCGAAGTCGCCGAGCCCGGTGGAGTCGCCTTCGACGGCCTCGTCGAGCTCGGCGCGCAGCGCCGAGAGCGTCTCCAGCAGGGCGTCGGTGCGGTACAGGAAGATCTCGGTGGCGACCGTGCCAGTGCTGGGCCGCGCGACCTTCACCTCCAGCTCCTGGACGACGCCATCACTCCCGACCACGACGGCCACGTTCTCCGACGCCGTCTTGCGCGTCACCTCGGCCGTGACCACCGTCGCGGCGCTCCCGCGGGCGACGTGCTCCTCGACGACCGGCACGAGGTCCATGTTGAAGATGTGGTCGGCGCTGCTGACCAGGACGTGCTCCGGTCCGCGCGCAGCCAGGTCGGCCGCCATCTTCAGCAGCAGATCGGCGTTGCCCTGCGCAAACCCCTCCTCGCTGGTGGGACCGGTGCCCGTCTGCGGCACCATCCGGCGGAAGCCGCCCCGGTTGCGGTCCAGACTCCACGGACGGCCGCCGGCAAGGTAGTCGTCGAGCGAGGTGACCTGGTACTCCAGGCTGACCCACACGTCGCTCACCTGCGAGTGCACCAGGCTCGACAGCGGGAAGTCGATCAGCCGGTGCACGCCACCGAACGGCAACGCCGGCTTGGCCCGCTCACGGGTCAGCACGTCCATCCGGCCGCCCGCACCCCCGGCCTGCACGACCGCCAACACCTGTCCGCGCCGCATCGCGCCTCCTCGCTCGGAGTCCGTCACGCTACGGGAATCCGGTCACGATGCCCAGCGCGGTCTGACTCTGTCCTGCGCCCGGCGCGTCAGCCGGCAGCGAGGGTCGCGGTGACCTCGATCTTGGCGCCGGCGAACAGTCGGGAGATCGGGCAGAGCGCGGCCGCCTCGTCGACGATCTCCTGGAACTTCGCCGCGTCCACTCCGTCGACCGTGCCGGTGACCTCGATCGCCGCGGTCGTGACGGTCGGCAGCCCGTCGACCTCGTCGAGGGTCACCGTGGAGGAGACCTCAAGTCGGGTCACCTCCAGCTTGTTCTCGCCGAGCCGCAGGGAGAGCGCCATCGAGAAGCACGAGGAGTGCGCGGCAGCAGCCAGCTCTTCCGGGCTGGTCTTGCCACCGGGCTCCTCGGTGCGGGCCGCCCAGGTCACGGGGAGCGCAGTCAGGGCGCCGCTGTCACCCGAGACCTCTCCGGCGCCGCGGGCGAGGCTGCCCTGCCAGGTCGTGCGGGCGGTGCGTGATGCGATGGCCATGTCGTCCTCCAAGTGTCTGTGCGGTTTTGTCACGGTATCATCCGGGTAAAACCTATCGGGGCACGGGCCGCGAGCGTCACTCGCCGTCTGGCTCCGGGCGCTTCCTCGGCAGTCCCTCGATGATCCTCCCCCTCCCGATGTGACCCGCGCCACCTTGGCGCGCAGGCGCTCGGCAGGCTAGCCTTACGCAGGTAAGCCTTGCCTACCTCTTGAAGGGTGCCCCGCGTGATCGTCTGCCACTGCAAGGTCGTCACCGACCGCGCCGTCGGCGAGTCGATCGAGCGCGGCGCCTGCACGCTGGGCCAGGTCTGCCGCGACACGGGCGCGGGGCAGGACTGCGGCGGGTGCGTCTTCTCGCTCAAGCGCGTCCTCGTGGAGCACGAGGGCAAGGCGCCACTGCAGCCGGCCACCACCGCCGCCGCCAGCTGAGCCCCTGCTCACGAGGTCTGCACCCGCGGGCCGGACGCTCGTGTGCTCGGCGACGCACGGCATACCTTCCCTCCGCGGGGCTGCCGTGAAAGCATGACGCGACCACACGATTCCCGATCCCGGAGGCCGCCGTGCAGCCCGTCAACCCTCGCATCGTCCAGCTGTTCAACGACGCGCTCACTGTGGAACTGACCGTCACCAACACCTACTTCCTGCACGCGCGCATGCTCGACAACTGGGGGCTGGCGCGGCTCGGCAAGGTCTTCTATGACCTGTCGATCGAGGAGATGAAGGACGCGGACGACCTGATCAGCCGGATCCTCATGTTCGACGGCCACCCGAACGTCCAGAAGCTCGGCTCGATCCAGGTCGGCGAGTCGGCCGAGGAGATGCTCCAGCTCGGCTTCGAGAGCGAGAAGGCGGCAGTGGCCCAGTTCAACGCGTCCGCCAAGGAGTGCCACGACCTGGCCGACCACGCCTCGGCCGCCGTCTTCGAGGAGATGGCCCGCGACGAGGAGACTCACGCCGACTGGTTCGAGGGGCAGCTCGAGGCCGTCAAGATCGTGGGCACCGCGCAGTACCTCGCGCAGCAGATCGGCTCCGACTCCCCCGCCTGAGCCGGCCGCCGCGTCCACCCGGCGGGCGAGGACCGCGCGTGGCGGCTAGCCCAGAAGCCTTGCGGCTGCTGCTTGTTCGCTGGCGGTCGGCGAGTAGGTGTAGTGCACCCAGTGCGCACCCAGCCGCAGCGCCACGGCGTCGGCGATGCGCTCCAGCTCGATCGTGGAGACGCCCTCCCAGGTGTGCTTGCGGCACTGCAGCACATGGCCGTACTCGTGCTTGATGACGTCCTCGATGCGGTCCATCGGTGTCGAAAGACCCACCCAGACCTGGCAGCTCGACAGGTCTGTGGTGCCCCAGTGCCCCGGCGCGCTCGGGTTGTCGTAGGGGTGGACGGTGATGCCATAGCGACGCGCCACCGAGGCGATCAGCCCGTCGCGGGTGAGCGTCGGCTCGGTCGTGTGCGTCGTGGTGGGGCTGGGCGTCTGGGTCGGACGAGGCGTGACCTTGCTCGGCGCCGGGCGCGGTGTGGGTGAGGCAGTCGGTGTCGCGGTCGAGCTCGGGACGGCAGGACGTCTCGTCCGGGCAACCTCACTGCGTGAGGCGGCGCGGGCCGGCTGAGACGTTGCCCGAGCCGCAGGAGGGGTCGCCGGCGACGGGCGGGCCGAGGGGTGGCTGGTGGTGGGCTCGGCCCGCACCGCGCGGCCCATTCGCGCTGCGTTGTGCGCGAACTCGGCAATCCTCTGGGGGGCATGAGCCGACAGCTGGCCGACGATGGGCACGAGGCTGAAGTCGGCAGCGCTGGCGAGGGGGGACGGAATCGCCTGGCTGGAGGGTGCGGACGCGCCGAGGAGCCCGCAGGACAGCGCGACGGCGCCGAGGGCGGGGACGAGGCGTCGCCGGGTGGAGCGGACAGGGCGGGATCGGGTGCGGCTCACGTGACTTCTCCAGGGTTGAGCCGACGCCGGCCGCTCGCGGCTCGCCCGTGGCCGGCGCGGTGCCGGTGTGGGGAGAGGGTCAGGCGAATCCGCTCAGGGCAGGTCGACGGCACGTTGATGAGCGCCAGAACTGCGAGGTAGCAGCGCTGTCGTCACCGTCGGGGACGCGAAAGGCCCGTGAGCCTCTCGCGCGGCCCACTCTCTCCCGACGCACGTCCTGCGGTCAACGCAGCCAATGCCAAATCTTGTTCAGGATTTGACCAAAGTTCGGGCAACGGAGAGTCAACTGTGCTACCTGCCGTCGCCCGTCACGGGCCGCATCGCCGCGCGGCAGCGAACCACGACGGGGCCGGGCAGGAGTGCGAACCTGCCCGGCCCCGTCGTGTGGGTGCAAGGAGAACCTCAGACGCGACCGAAGCCGGAGACCCCGCTGAAGATGTGGCGCTTCTGCGTGCGCAGCCCGGGCTTGCCCGAGTCGAACATCTGGCCCGGACCGGCGTAGATGCCGACGTGATGGGCCGGGTAACCGAAGAACACCAGGTCGCCGGGACGCGGGTGGGCGACCCGGTGGGCGCGACGCTGCTGGCCTGCGGCGGTCCGGGGCAGGTTGACGCCCGCCTTCCGGTAGACGAACTGCGTGAAACCCGAGCAGTCGAACCCGCGGGGGGTCGTGCCGCCGAAGCGGTAGTAGATGCCGGTGTAGCGCTTGGCGATCGAGACGATCGAGTTCACCGGAGCCTTCCGCTTGAGGCTGCGCGACGGAGCCTTCGTCGTGTGGCGTGCCGGAGCCTTATTGACCCTCTTCGCCACGTGCCGGACCAACCGCATCGTGGCGGCCGTCCTCGGCCCGACGATGCCGTCGCGCACCATGTGGTGGCGCGACTGCCAGCGCTTGACGGCTCGCAGCGTCCTCGGGCCGAAGACTCCGTCGGGGTGGGCACCGACGACGCGCTGGATCTTCCGCACCATGGCGCCCCGCGCGCCATACCGGATGGTGTGCCACCTGGCCGGCTTCGCAAGCACCGTGGTGGTCACCGCGGCCGGGGTGACGGCGGTGGGGGCAGGTGCGGCGGCCGGCGGACCGACGGCACCGGCCGTCGGTGCCATGGCGAGGACGAGGCCGCCGGTCACGGCGACGACAGCGGACGCCTGCGCGGCGGGACGGAACGAGAATCGGCTCGGGGCGCGGTGGCGCCCGGGGGTCTTCGTGGACACGCGGGTCTGGCCTCTCCAGACGCCTGCGAGGTCAGCTGTCGGGTTCGGGTGGGAGTATCACCCGGCCTCCGCCTGCTCCCCCGACTCGACGACCCCGTGTCGACCGGTGGAACACACGGACGCTTCACCCCGAGGGGCATCTCTCGACGCCCCGAAGTGGGTCCCCCGCTCCTGCCGTGCGGTCTGTGGATCTCCGCGATGGCGGCAGGATTCGGCGAGCCACCCGGAGAACTGCCCCGTCGGCAGCGGACACGAATCTACACACCCCCGGCGGGTATGTCACGTGCTGGTCAAGAATTGGTCACGGATCTTCCTCGCGGGAGAAAAAAAGTCCCGGCGGCGACGTATCAGGGAGGGCACGGCCCCGGTCCTCTCCGATGACACAGCGGCGGCCACAGACGGGCGACGACGATGATCTACCGCAAGGGCAGGACCGAGCGCATCGTGCGCGGACAGCAACAGCGCTTCTACGGCGACCACCTGGTGGTGGGACTGCCCCATCTCGGGCTCGTCCTGCACCAGCTCGACACGTGGGGCGCCAGTCCTCGCGTCGCAGACGAGGACGAGCGCCTCGGCCTCGCCCTCGTCTGCCTCGAACCCTCCGCCGCCGTGAGCAAGGTGCGCCGACAGTTCCGGTCGTGGGTGAACGAAGCCGTGGCGCGCGCCGAGGATGCGGGCGCCGAGGCTGCTGACCTGGACCTCACCCTGGTCTGCCTGCGACGCCTCTTCGCGCAGCGGTATGCCGGGTGGTTGCCTGCGCTGGGAAAGAACCGGCTGCTGGAGCGGGTCACCGGCTCGTCGGTGGTGCCCGTCGGCTCGAGCCCCGGTGACGTGCTCCCCCGGGGGCGGTTCCCCGGCAACGGCGCGCGCGTGGGGGTGGTCGACTCGCGGCTGCGGCCCCACCCATGGCTTGACGGCGCCGTGATCGCCGCCGCCCGGGACCTGGCCACGGCCGACGGAATCAGCGACCGAGGGGACGCGGACCACGCGACGTTCGTGACGGGTCTGGTGCTGCGGCAGGCTCCCGGAGCCGTCGTCGACCTGCGCGCCGGTCTCCGGGACGACGGGACCACCGACGGATGGTCGCTCGCCAAGGATCTGGCCGACCTCGGGGCGCGGGACACCGACGTCATCCAGCTCAGCGTCGGCTGTCGCACCGACGACGGCCGTCCCCCGATGGTGCTGCAGGAGGCGGTGCGCGCCGTCGGCCCGCGGACCGTGGTGGTGGCCGCAGCCGGCGACCACGGTGGACCCGCGTCGGACGGGATGGCACCCGCACCGGTGTGGCCGGCGGCAATGGAACGTGTCGTCGCCGTCGGCGCGCTCGACGGGGAAGCGCCGGCCGACTCCACCCCGGACGCGCCCTGGGTCGACGCCCTCGCGCCCGGGGCCGACGTCGTGAGCACCTGCGACGTGCACCGGGATGGCACCGGTGGCCTCGGCCGGTGGGGTGGCTCCGCCTTCGCGGCCGCCGCCGTCGCCGGCGCCATCGCCGCCCGGGTCAGCGACGGGGTCGACGGTCCGACTGCCTGGAGGGACCTGGCCGAGACCTCGAAGAGGGACCATGTCGGGCGGTCCCTCGTCGGCCTGCGCCGCCCGTCGGGCTGGCCGGCCGATGGACGACCAGGGCGCGCCGATGAGTACTGAGAGCGACCAGAGGCATGACCAACGCACCCCGACGGACGTCCTCGTCAGGTCTGCCGCAACCGGTGACGAGGCGGCCTGGCAGGAGCTCGTCCTTCGCTACGTGGCGTTGGTGTGCGCGATCTGCCGCCGTTGCCATCTCTGCGAGGCCGACACGGCCCACGTCACGCGCGTGGTGCTCACCCGTGCCCTCGGCCACTTGTCGGAGCTGACCGGGCCCGGGGCGCTGCCGGCATGGGTGGCGGCCACGACCCGGCGAGAGTGCCTGCACCTGGTCCTGCGCGCTGCCGACGAAGTCGAGTTCGCCGACGCGCAGAACGAGGAGGCGGTCCGCGCCGCCCTGGCCCGGCTCCCGGCGCACTGCCGCCGCATGGTGGGGCTGGCGTCGCACCCGACCCGCGTGGACCGGGTGGCCTGACCGGAAAAGGACAAAACTCGGCCGGTGGACACCGCGTTCACGGTGCCCACCGGCCGGTCGGGTCCGGAGTGGCGGCTCAGGCGGCCAAGCCGTGCTCCGGCACGCTGGTGGCGACCACCGTGGCGGGGCCGTGCAACAGTGCGTCGGCGCTGACGGTCGCATCGAGCCCGGCCAGGAGGGCCAGGACGACGGAGCCGACCACGAGGAGCGCAGCAGCACCGTTCACGAGGAGGACGGGAGCCATGACGGCGAAGAAGACAGCGGCCACGACGCCGAGCGCCAGCCGGGCTCCGTGCACGTTGCGCACCTTCACGTTGGTCATTCCTGTTGCGTCAGTACGCATTGGTTCTGCCTCCTCTGGGATAGATCGTTGTCGTGGGTTGCCCCGCACCATGGTATTTGGTACAACAGGCCCCTCCGGCGCCGGATTTCCCTTGTTCAGAGTGACTTTCGCCACAACTCGGTCTGTCGCGCGGCCTCCTCGGGCTCCAGCTGACCTCTACACGACGCGGTGGTGCTGCAGCAGCCGGAAGGCCACCAACCCCGGCAGGATCGGCAGCCAGAACGTGAGCAGCCTCGAGGCCAGCACCGCCGCGACCGCTTCTCCCGACTGGATGCCGATGGCGGTCAGTCCCGCCACCATCGCCGCCTCAACCGTCCCGAGACCTCCGGGTGTCGGCGCCAGCTGCCCGAGGGTCGCCCCGACGATGTAGACCGACATCACCGCCACCACGGAGAAGTCGGGAGTGAAGGCGCGCAGCGTCGCCGCCAGGCCGAGCGCCTGGAAGACCAGGAACGCGACCGACCCGACGAGCAGCTCAGTGGCGAGGACGGGATGGCGCAGGGTGGGCAGCAGCTCGCGGACCAGCTCTCGAAGGCCGCGCAGGGCTGGGCGCAGCAGCCGGCGGCGACCCCAGGGGGACGCGAGCACACCCGCCACGATGGCGATCAGCACCAGCACGACGATGATCACCCATTCGCTGGGCACGGCCAGGGAGCCGATGGGAGCGGCGGCCCCGATCGCGAGCACGCCGAGCAACGTCAGGATCCCGGTGACCAGACCGTGCACCGCCCGGTTGAGGAAGAGGACCGCCACGGCCCGCGAGCGGCGCAGTCCGAGCCGTTCGAGGTAGACGATGTTGATCGCGTAGAAGCCGATCCCGGCCGCGGTGGTACGACCGGTGAAGGTGGCCGCCAGCTGGACGGCTGTGGTGCGCCAGAAGGGCAGTGGGGTGGGACTCGAACCGATCAGGCTCACCGATGCCGCCACGATCGAGAGCACGCCCATCGCGATGGCCACGCCCAACCAGATCCAGTGCGCGTCCTTCAGCAGCGTGAGGACCTGCGGCAGGCTGGCCACCTGCGGGAGCAACAGGTAGATCGCCAGGCCGACGGCCAGCATGATCGCGACGGTGGTCGCGCGCACCGGCGAACGGAACTGCGGCACCTCGCAACCGAGCTGGTCGGCCAGCCTTTCGCGCAGGTCGGCGAGCAGGGTCCGTTCGTCCTCGAGCTGCCGGCGCATGCGCCGGCGCAGCGCCAGCGGCTGCAGGCAGGGCAGCACGCGCTCCAGGTCCTCCTCGTCCAGCGTCCGCTGCGCGCTGTCGACGGCGCGGGTCACCCCGACCACGGACGCCAGTGACACCAGCACGTCCGCGAAGTCCTGGGGCCTCCCGGCAGAGGGTCCACCCACTCGGCTGAACGTGAAGTCCGTGATGCGCGGCTGCCCCTCGGCATCGACCAGGATCGTGTCAGCACGCAGGTCGTGGTGCGAGATCTGGGCCTCCGCCAGGGCCCGCACGTCAGCCCAGATGCCGTCCAACAGCTCGTCGTCGACCTCGCGGGACGCCAAGGTGGACAGTCGCCGCCCCGGCACGTGCCGCATGATCAGGAAAGGCGGTCCGTGCTCGAACTCGCCGGCCAACAGGACCGGGACCGTGCCGATGCCCGCCCTCTGCGCCAGCAGGTTGACGTAGGCCTCGTGCTCGACCTCGTGCCGGGTCGTGGAGAGTCTGGGCTCGAACTCCACCTCCAGGGACGCGAGCAGACGGCGCAGCCGGTAGGTGGGGCCGGCCACGCGGTGCAGCCGACGGACGATCTTCATCCGCAGCGGCTCTCCGTCAGTGGTGACCACCTCGTACTCCAACGGGTGCAACCAGGTCCGGGCGACCGGCGAGACGCTCTTCACGTGCACGCCGGCCCGTTCGAGGACGAGCACCAGGCCCGCCTCCGTGGTGCGCCGGCCCGGCGCCCCCAGGACGAGGTGGAACAGTGTGCCGCACCCCCAGCCGAGGACCGCGCCAGCGAAGATGCCCAACGGCAGGTGGTTGCCGATCACGTCCCCGGCGGCGCCCACCAGGACGACGGCAAGCCACCCGAGTCGTGCCGGACCCCGGCGCAGGTAGGGCGCGGCGACGGTGACGAGGGCAGCGGCCACGGCCGTCTCCGGCGAGGGAAAGGCGAAGCCGGCCGACCCCGGCTGGTGCAGCATCGTGGCCACTTCCGAGCTCGACAACGGTCGTGGCCCCACCAGCCAGGCGATGACCCAAGCCAGCACCCAGCCCAGCGCCGCCGCTGAGGTGAGGGCCACGCCCATGCGGATCCGGCCGACATACAAGGCGATTCCCGCAGTCACGACGATTCCCGGCCAGGATCCGGCCCAGCCCACCACCCGAAGGACGCCCTGCAGCCACTGCGGCAGCTGCTGCACCTCGTTGAAGATGGCCAGCTCGACCGGGTTGACCCCAGGCGTTCGAGCGATCGCGAGGCAGAGCAGCACCACGCCCGCCGAGATGGCCAGACGCACCACGTCGGCCGGGTGCCGGCCGATCGTCATCCGGAGGCGGGCATACCTCCCCGGGCGCGCCGAGGACTTCTCGGCGTCAGGTTCGCTGCGCCCGTTCACCACCACCCTCTGGATGCTGCTCCCCCGCGCCGGATACCTCAACCGGAGGGTCGCTCTCAGCCGTCGGACGAACCCTTGGCCAGGGACTCCTCGATGGCCCGCACCAGCCGCGGTCGAAGCTCGTGACCTGCGATGACGGCATCGACGGAGCCGACTTCGACCGCCCGGTGGATGCTGTGGATCCCGTCGAACTCCGCGGCCACCTCACCGAGCTTCTCCGCCCGCACGCTCGCCCTGAGCTCGACCAGCTCCGTCGCCAGCCCGGCCTTGTGCGCGTCGACCGCGCCCGCCATGCGGGTCTCGAGCTCGTGCACCCGCGGGTCCGCCGCGGTGCGGCCGTCGACCACTCGGGAGAACACCACAGCCGCCGCGGGAGCACCGCCGATCACGGACGCGAACGATCCGTCCACGGCCAACACCGTCATCTGCGGGTTGAGCGCCTTGGAGAAGACCACGAACGCACCACCGTGGTAGCGAGAGACCACGCAGAAGACGATCGGGCCGTCGAAGTTGACGATGGCGCGACCGATCTCGGCGCCGTACTCGAGCTGGAGGTTGCGCAGTGAGTCGGGCGAACCGTCGAACCCGGACAGGTTGGCGAGGACCACCACGGGCCGGTTGCCACTGGCCGCGTTGAGGGCTCGGGCGACCTTCTTGGACGACCGTGGGAACAGCGTGCCGGCGGTGTAGGTGTCGGGGCCGTCGGTCGGCGGGAACCCGCGGCGGGGCACCGACCTGGACTCGATCCCGACGAGGCACACCGGCCAGCCGCCGAGGTGCACGTCCTGCACCACGGCGGTGTCCGCGTCGGCCATGCCGGCCCAGCGCTCGAGCACCGGCAGGTCCTGGTCGGAGACGGCTCGCATCAGCGTCCTGATGTCGAACGCCTTCTTGCGGTCGGGGTTTGACGTCGCCGAGAAGATCTCGCCGACGGTCGCGAACTCACTGTCGGGTATGTCGTGTGGATAGCTGGAGACGTCACGGTCGATCGGGTCCGTGGTCGGCGCACGGCGCGGACCGGACTCGCCCGGCACCAGGTAGCTGTGGTCGTAGTGGGACATCAGGATGTCCCGGGCGCCCGCGAGGTGCGGCGCCCAGTACTGCGCCTCCCCGTTGGGACCCATCACCCGGTCGTAGCCGCCGATGCCGAAGTTGTCCTCGGCCGATACCCCGCCGGAGAAGTCCAGCGACTGCTTGCCGGTGAGCACCATGGCGCTGTCCGGCGTCATCACAAGGATTCCCTTGGTGTGCATCAGCATCGTCGCCTCGGCGTTCCAGTAGGGCTGGGCGCCGACGTTGATGCCGGCCACCACGACGTTGATCTCACCGCCGGCCTGGGTGAACAGCACGATCCGCTTGAGTGCCCGAGCCACCCAGTCCATGTTCTCCGTGCCCGAATCCATCGAGATCCTGGCGCCGGCGGACAACGCGAACCACTCCACGGGCAGCCCTTCGAGCTCGGCGAGGTCGATGGCCGCGATGATCCGGGTGCACTCCGGCTCGGACACGGCACCGAGCGCCTTGATCGGGTCGCCGAGGAGCACGACCCGGGTCACGCCCTCGGGATGACGATCGGTGGGCGTGGAGGCGACGCCCACGACGATGCCGGCCTTGTTGAGGCCGGCCGGGCGCTCGACCGGGGCGAGCTGGCCCTGGTCGTCGAGGTCGTGCTCGACGAAGGAGCCGCCCCGCCCCGCCAGCATGCCGGCCAGCTCGTAGGGGTAGACCGTGCCGCGGCGCCGTGCCCGAAGCACCTTCTGGTCGTAGTCGTCCAAGGGCTTGAGCAGGTCGCTGGGGGCGTCCTGCACCGCCGCCACCACACCCGCTCCAGGCTCGTAGGAGAACCGCACCGCGAGCGGGCGGTCGGCCCCGTCCGGGCCGGTGATCCGTCCCTGGGCGAGCACCTCGGTGATGCCTGCGCCGGCGGTGAGTGGCGCGATGGTCCGCTGGAGAACGCCGATCTCGTCCAGGCCGGCATCCACGGTGGGCCAGATGTGCAGCCACACGTGGTTCATGTCGAGGCGGCTGCCGGCCGGCCCGCGCTCCGTCCGCACCCGGCGGATGGCCTCCAGGCAGGCGGCGATCGCGCGCTCGCCGTGCGGCACCGAGGTCACCTCGCCCTCGGCGTTGCGGGTCACCGCGAACCGGCGCACCTGGGCGAGCGCCACGAGCCGCTCGTCGGCCGGGTTGTCGAGCGCGACGCAGTGGTAGAGCAGCACGTCCTCGGGCGCCTCGAGCCGGGTGACCCGGAAATTGCGCAGCCGCCAGAGGTTGAGCCGGCGTCCCACCATGGGGTGCACGCCGCGCACCAGGTCGTCCTCGACGAGCCCTTCCGCCGAGGGCCGGAAGGTGAAGTAGTTCACCGGCCGACCTCCACCGGGCGAGACGGCCACGGCGATCCGTCGCGCCAGCCCGGGCAGGGGGCCCGCCGACAGGATCGAGCGCAGCTCGTCGGAGGCCGCCTGCGCCGACTCGGGCTCGTCGGGCCAGGTGAGGTAGAGGTCCACGGCCCCGGTGAGCCCCTCGGGCATGTCCTCGAGCTGCGCGGTGAGCTGGGCGTTCAGACCGCTGGCGGTGGCCAGCTCCGAGACCGCGCCCACCGTGGTGACGACACGGGTCGGTCGCCCGTCCACGGTGTAGTCGCACGACACGAACGGCCGCCCGTCGACTGCCAGGACGCGCAGGTCGTGCAGCTGGTGCTCGCGGTAGTGGCGCCGCACGAGGACCTCGAGCATCGGCTCCGGCGTGGCGTAGCGCCCGTCCTCGATGCGCTCGGCCAGGAAACGGACCAGCTGCTCCGGGATGGCCACCAGCTCGTCGATGCGGGCGGCCCGCTCGCTCGAGTCCGGCATTGCGGCCAGTCGGTCGAGCTCCTCCGGCACACCGGCGATCACCCGGCTGCGGGCGGCGTCCGCCTCCGGCTGGTCGAACCACCGGAACCGGACGCTGCGGGCCAGGTCACCGACGACGGGATGGCGCAGCTGGGTGGCGACGACCAGCCGGTCGAGCACCTCGCGGACCTGCTGCTCGCCGGCGCCCGGGAGCGGATCTGCGATCCACGCCTGGAGGAGGGTCGTCACGACCACCACGTCGGCCGCGCTGCGCTGCTGGGCCAGGAAGATGCGAAAGACTGCCTCCTCCAGGTCCGGTGTCCGCTCGAGGTCGTGGATGTCGTAGTGGGACAGGACCCGCTCAAGACGTAACCGGAAGGTGTCGGGCAGCCGGCCCCGGTCGATGTCGAGGCTCTGGAGGTAGGTGTGGAAGTGCTCGCGCGGGCTGTGCACCTGGGTGTCGCCCCGAGCCTCGTCGCCGGCCGGCTTGGCACGCATCAGCTCACTGAGATCGGCGAAGACCGACAGCACGTCCAGCTCCGAGACGACCGGGGTCTCTCCCTCAGCCCGCAGCTCGGAACGCACGGCCAGGTAGGCGTCGAGGGTCCTGATCTGCTCCTGCGGGTCGACGTCGAAGCCGAGCAGCATGCTGCGCAGGTCCTCGAGTGAACGTGCCGCCCGGTCCGCCGCGGACGAGTCGGCCGCCGGTGTGGGGATCATCAGGTCGACGACCGCCTGCTCGGGGGCGGCAGTGGTGGCCGCGTCCTCCTGCGGCATCGCCTCGAGCCGCAGCAGCGGCGCGCCGGACTCGACCTGGCTGCCGGCCGACACCATCAGCGAGCGCACGGTCCCGGCGAACGGGGCGTGCAGCACCGTCTCCATCTTCATGCTCTCCAGGACCAGCACGGGCGCTCCCGCCTCGACCTGCGCCCCGACCCCGACCGGGGTCGCGACAACCAGCGCGGGGGCCGGCGCCCGGAGCACGCCGCCCTCGTCGCGGCTGACCCGGTGGGTGATGCCGTCGACCTCGACCAGGTGCACCGGGCCGTGGGTCGCCGTGACCAGGCGGTAGCGGTGACCGGCGATGGTGAGCCTGCTGGTGAAACCGTCCAACCGCTCGAGCTCGGCGTCCACGACGACGGCGTCACCGTCGTCACCGATGGCGACGCGGAAGCGGTCGGGACCGGTCCGGGCCACGGTCACGCGATAGGACGCGCCGCGCAGCTTCAGCTCGATCACCCTGCCCATCTCGTGCTGGACCTGCGGCCGGCCACCGTGCGCGGTCTCGAAGAGCCGGGCGCGTTCGACCTGCTCCTCCTCCTCGTAGCCCTGGATGGCGGCGGCCGCGAGGGCGACACCGGAGTGCCGGTGCTCGACCAGCCGGCCCTGCGCCCGCACCCTGTCGATCCAGCCGGTGTCGGCGCTGCCGTCGATCACCTCGGGCTGGGCGAGCAGGTCGAGCAGGAAGCTCTTGTTGGTGGCGCCTCCCTCGATGACCACGGTGGTCTCGTCCAGCGCCCGGCGCAGCCGCGCCAGGGCCTCGTCGCGGGTGCGGCCGTAGGCGATCACCTTGGCGATCATCGAGTCGAAGTCGGCAGGGATGGTGTCGCCCTCGCTGACGCCCGTGTCGACGCGGACGCCCGGCCCGGACGGCAGTCGCAGCAAGGAGATTCGCCCCGGCGCCGGCGCGAAGTCGCGGTCGGGGTCCTCGGCGTTGAGCCGTGCCTCCACGGCGTGGCCCGTCTCCGGCGGTGCCGTGCCCTCGAGGCGGCCGCCCGAGGCGACGTGCAGCTGCGCCTTGACCAGGTCGAAGTCTGTCGTGACCTCGGTGATGGGGTGCTCGACCTGCAGCCGGGTGTTGACCTCGAGGAAGGCGAAGAACTGGTCGCCGGGGTGGTAGAGGAACTCGACCGTGCAGGCGCCGCAGTAGCCGACGGCGACGGCGAGTCGCTCGGCCGACGCCTTGAGCCCGCGGTTCTGCGCGTCGGTGAGGACCGGTGACGCCGACTCCTCGATGACCTTCTGGTTGCGGCGCTGGATCGAGCAGTCCCTCACGCCCAGTGCCCAGGCGGTCCCCTGGCCGTCGGCGATCACCTGCACCTCGACGTGGCGCGCGCCGGTCACGAGCCGCTCGAGGAACACCACGCCGCTCCCGAACGACCGAGCGGCCTCGTCGCGGGTGCGCTCGAAGGCGTCAGCCAGCTCGTCGTCCGACGTCACCACGCGGATCCCCCGCCCGCCGCCACCGGCGGTCGCCTTGAGCATCAACGGGTATCCCACCGAGTGCGCGGCCGCGAGCGCGGCGTCGAGGTCCTCGACCGGTCCGCGGCTCCACGGGGCCACCGGGACGCCGACCTCCTCGGCGATCAGCTTGGAGCCGATCTTGTCACCGAGCTTGCGCATCGCCTCGGCGCTCGGGCCGATGAACGTGACACCGATCCTTTCGCACAGCTCGGAGAACGCCGGATCCTCGGCAACGAAGCCCCAGCCCACCCAGGCGGCATCGGCCCCGGTCTCCCGAAGGGCGCGCTCGAGCAGCGGCAGGTCAAGGTAGGGGCGACCCGACGCAGGACCGAGGGGGTAGGCGAGGTCGGCTTCGCGCACGAAGGTCGCGTTGCGCTCCGCGTCCGTGTAGAGAGCGACGGTCTGCACCTGCGACCCGCCCTCGTCAGTGATCTCACGCACCGCGTGGATCAGCCGCATCGCGGCCTCTCCGCGGTTGACGACGGCGACACGGGTGAACATCGAACAGCCTCCTGGAAACACGTGCTCCGTGAGGTGACGACCGACGTCACCGAGCAGGTCCACCTTTCCAGCCGGACCCGCCTACCGTCGAGTACACCACCGCTTCGAGTGTCGCGCGCCCCGCAGAGTTCTGTGCCGCGGCTCCTTCGCGGCAGAGTCGCTCCGCTCCAGTATCGCCGCTGGTCGTCGCCGCGGCCGTGTCGTCGCCGCGGCCGTGTGGTCGCCGCGGCCGTGTGGTCGCCGCGGCCGTGTGGTCGCCGCGGCCGCGTGGTCGCTGGGGTGCTCAGTCCTGCAGCAGTCCCCGCCGGCGAGCCACCGCCACGGCCTCGGTGCGGCCCCCGACGCCCAGCTTGGCCAGGACGTTGGAGACGTGGACGCTGACGGTCTTGGTGCTGATGTAGAGCTGGCCGGCAACTTCCCGGTTGCTGCGTCCCTGGGCCACCAGGGCGAGGACCTCCTGCTCCCGGGGCGTGAGCGCGGTGGTCGGCCCCTCTGCCGTGCGTCGTCCGGCACCAGCGCCCTGGGCCCGCAGCTCACCCAGCAGCGGCGCGGCGCCGAGCTTGCGGGCCGCTGCGCGGGCCACGTCGGCAACCTCGCGTGCTCGAACCGAGTCGCCCGTGGCCCGCAGCACCGCGGCCAAGCCGGCCCGGGAACGCGCCAGCTCGAACACGTTCGGATAGTCCTCGAAGGCGCTGACCGCCCGCTCCCAGGAGGCGACCAGCTCGTCGGCGGGCGGCGCCTCGGTCGCCGTGAGGAGGCGCAGCCTCTCGTGCTCGGCGCGGGCCCGGGCCTCCCAGGCCAACGACTCCGGACCACGCCGGCGCCGCCGCGTCTCCGCGTGGGCGACGGCACGCAGGGCAGCTGCCAGCAAGTCGTCCCCCTTCTTCGCGAGGATCGAGCGCTCGGCGCCGCCCGCGCGGGCCGCCGCCCGGCACAGCTGGCCCAACAACAGGGCCGACAGCCGGATGCGGGCCTGGAAGTCGGGGTGCTGCCACAGGCGACCGACGGTCTCCACGGCGTCGTCGTGGACCGCGATAGCGGCATCGACGTCGTCGACGGTGCCGTAGGCCTCGATGGCTGCACCAGCACTCATGATCGCGATGATCCCGTCGTGGCCCCACTGACGGCGCACCGACGGGAGCAGCCGCAGCACGGCCTCGTCGCCCTGCGCAGCGCGCACCACCATCTCGACGGAACAGAGCGCCGCCTCGGCCAGTGGCGGCGGGGACTCACCGGCGGAGTCGACCACCTGCAGGGCGGTGTCCCAGTCGCCGGACTCGTAGGCGGCCAGCCCGGCGAGGAGGCGCGCGTCCAGGGCGAACGGCGCCCAGGGCCGGCCCAGGTCGCGGGCCCGGGCGGCTCCCTTGCGGTAGACCTCGAGTGCATCGGCGAGCCGGCCCTGTTCGTAGTAGAGCCCGCCGAGGTGGTGCAGCGCGCGCAGCTCGGCCGCGTCGCCTCGCTCGTGTGCCTCCGCGATCACCTTCTCGAGGGCCTGCCGGGACGACTCGGCGTCGCCGCCGCGATCCTGGATCCGCGCCAGTTGGGTCGTGGCGTCGGCGGCCACGTCGCGCAGCCCCAACCGGTCTGCCAGGTCACCGGCCTCCTGCGCCCAACGTGTCGCCTCCTCGTCACGCTGGAGATCCGCCAGCGCCTGGGCGTGGACCACGGCCACCTTGGCCCGCAGGGCGCTGACGGGCTCCGCGGGCACCAGCTCGAGCATCTCGGTGGTGAGCGGCAACACGTCGGCGTTGCCGTCGCTGAGCAGCGCGGCGCCGGCCAGCGCGAGCAGTAGCCTCGCGCGGCCGAGCGGTTCGGCGGTGTAGGGGTCCTGGTCCAGCCGGTCCTGCACCAGGGCCACCGCCTTGTGGACGTGGCCCGCCGCCAGGGCGGCGGCGCTGGCCTTGGTCGTCAGCTCCACCAGGTCGACCTCGCCCGCGGCCAACTCGGGGTCGGACGCCAGCTCCAGCGCGAACTCGTACTGCCGCAGCGCCCCCTCGGGTCCTCCGACGGACACGGCCTCGTCGCCGGCCCGGATGCTGGCCCGCAGTGCTGTCGCCCTGTCGTGTGCGGCGCGCGCGTGGCGCGCCAGCTCGGCCGCCGCGCCCTTGATGGCCAGTCCCGACAGCGCTTTGACGTATGCCGCGTGGGCGCGGACGCGCTCGCCGGGCAACAGGTCGTCATACACCGCTTCCCGGAGCAGGGCGTGCCGGAGCGCATAGGCGTCGTCACCGACGCGGACCAGGATGTTGCGTTCGAGGGCCTCGCGCAGGGCGTGGTCGAGCGTCGTCGGTTCGAGGCCGGAGACGCTGGCCAGGACGGTGTGGCTCACCCGGCGTCCCGCGGCGGCCGCGAGCCGCACGACGCTGCGGGCGTCGTCGTCCAGCTGGTCGAGACGCACGAGGAGCAGTCCGGCGAGATCGGGTGGCACGGCACCCTCGCCGGCCGCGCTGGCGGCGACCAGCTCCTCGGTGAACAGCGCGTTGCCCTCCGCCCGCCGGACGACCTCCTGGACCTCGGCCTCGGGTACGTGCCCGGGACGCAACGTCCGCACGAGGGTCCCCACGTCACGGTCCGCGAGCGGGCCGAGCTCGAGGCGCTGGACGCTGGGCAGGCGACTCCACTGGGTGATGGCTCCGCGCAAAGGGTGCCGGCGGTGCAGGTCCTCGGCGCGGTAGGACAGCACCATGGCGAGCGGGCTCGGGACTGCCCGGGTGAGCAGGAAGGTGAGCAGGTCACGGGTGGACTGGTCGGCCCAGTGGGCGTCCTCGAGGACGAGCAGCAGGGGTTGCTCCGACGCCAACTCGGTCAGCGTCGCGAGCACGGCCTCGAACAGGTCCGTCCGGTGGGACACCGAAGCGGCATCGGCGGAGCCGTCCAGTCCTTCGCGTCCCTCCGGCCGGTCCGGCTCCGCCGGCTGGGCTCCGCGCCCGGGCAGGAGCCGACCCAGCGGCGGGTGCTCCTTGAGTGCCGTCCCGATCAGGCCGGAGACCTCGGCGTCGAGAGCAGCGAAGGCCTCGATGAAGGGCAGGTAGGGCAGGGCGGTGCCACCGAGGTCGAGGCAGTGGCCGGCGGCGACGCGCCACCCGGCATCGCGGGCCCGGTCGCTCGTGACCGAGAGCAGCCGGGTCTTGCCGATGCCGGCGTCGCCGGACAGCAGCACGCCGCGGAAGGTGGCCCCGGGTCGGGCCAGCCCGAGCTGCTCCGACAGGGTCTCGACCGCGCTGTGCCGTCCTACGAAGGGAGACAGGGCCGCAGGCTGAGAGGTCACCGCTCCATCATGACCGATGACACCGACACCGTGCGGTCTCCCGGGCCGTGGCCTGGGGCATGATGTGGCCCGTGCGTGCAGTCGTGTTCGAGCGGTTCGGCGGCTCCCTGGAGGTCCGCGAGGTCGCCGCGCCCAGGCCCTCCCCTTCCGGCGTGGTGGTCCGCGTGGGTGCGACCGGACTGTGCCGCAGCGACTGGCACGGCTGGATGGGGCACGACCCCGACATCGAGCTTCCCCACGTCCCCGGTCACGAGCTCGCCGGGACCATCGCGGCCGTGGGTCCGGAGGTCCGCCGCTGGCGTCCGGGTGAGCGCGTCACCGTGCCCTTCGTGTGTGCCTGCGGAGGTTGCGCCGCGTGCGCGGCCGGGCAGCAACAGGTGTGCGAGCGGCAGACCCAGCCGGGTTTCAGCCACTGGGGCTCGTTCGCGGAGCTGGTCGCGATCGACGCCGCTGATGTCAACCTCGTCTCGCTCCCGGACAACCTCGACTTCGGCGCGGCGGCCGCGCTGGGGTGCCGCTACGCCACGGCCTTCCGTGCCGTGGTGCACCGGGCGCGGGTCCAGGCCGGCGAGTGGGTCGTGGTCCACGGGTGCGGAGGTGTGGGTCTGTCCGCCGTGCAGATCGCCACGGCGGCGGGGGCCCACGTCGTCGCCGTCGACATCAGCACCGAAGCTCTGGCCCTGGCCCGCGACCTGGGCGCACGCGTCGCGGTCGACGGGTCCGGGCGCAGCGCGGAGAAGGTCGCGCAGGCGGTGGTCGACGCGACCCAGGGTGGTGGTCACGTCTCCCTGGACGCGTTGGGGAGCCCGGACACCTGCTCGGCCTCGGTACTGAGCCTGCGTCGTCGTGGTCGGCACGTGCAGGTGGGGCTGCTCCCGGCGAGCGAGGGCCACCCGCCGCTCCCCATGGAACGGGTGATCGCCTTGGAGCTGGACCTGCTCGGCAGTCACGGCATGCCCGCTCACGCCTACCCGGAACTGCTCTCCCTCGTCGCAGCAGGCACCCTGCAGCCCGACCGCCTCGTGACCCACGAGCTGACCCTCGACCAGGCGGGACAGGCGTTGGCCACGATGGCACCGGGCGCCGGTATGGCGATCATCCGTCCCTGACCGCGATCGCCACCACCGCTCCTGCCACCCTGCCGAAGTGCCGCCCGCCACCTGGCCGGCGAGGTCCGTGACTCACCGCCAGTGGTGGATCCGCACGCACGTCCCCCAGGTGCCCGACCGCACCTGCACCAGGTCGCACAGCTGGTTGGTCAACCACAGACCACGACCACCGGCGCCCTGTGGCGACGGGGGCACCCGGCCCACCATCGGGTCGGTGATGTGGCCCAGGTCGCGCACCTCGACCACCACGGCATCGGGGCTCGACCACCACCGCAGCACTCCCCCACCACCTCCGTGGATGACACTGTTGGAGGCGATCTCGTGCACCGCGAGGACCAGGTCGGCGGCGGCGCGCGGTGCGACGTCGCACGACCCTGCCAACCGCGACACCACGCCCCGCAGCATGCCGAGGTCGTGCCGGTCGAACATGATCCGGGGGGCCAGTGTCTCGGGCTCGGGAAGCGGCATGCCGAAGAGCTCCCCGACGTGGTGGGAGCCGCCGTAGCTGGCGCTGTCCACCCATTCCGACCCGTGCCCGCTCGGGTGGCTGCGCCAGCTCTCCCCGAGCACGCCGGGGTCGAGCGCCTCGGCGTCGTAGGGGCACAGGAGCCACAGGGGCACCTCGGGCTCGATGGCCTGGTTGAGGAGGGCTTCGTGAAGCTGGCACTCCTGCAGCTCCTCCGGCCGCCGCCCCGCCCAGATCGGTTCACCGATCCCTCGCATCGGGCCCGGCTCTGGCCCCTGCTCCTCGATGAAGTCTCGCCAGGCCGCGATGATGCGGGCCGGGTTGCGGCCCAGGACAGCCATGTCGACGAAGCGGACGCTGGTCCCCCGGCCATCCAGCGCGTCCTGGAGCAGGGCGAGTCGCGGTTCCACGACGGCGACCATCACGGGCTGCCCGCCAGCCACACCTTCGAGCACGAACGGCACTGCAGCGTCGAGGAACTCGTCGCTCCCATGCCAGAGCAGGGCCTCATGGCGGTATCCGCTGTGCGGCTTGGTCTCACCAGGACAGAACACGCTCACGCCAGGACCCTTCGATGACCGCGCCAGAGTACTCCTCCTGCGACGGCCCCCGTGGCGCTTTCACCGAGGTCGTGTTCGCGCCGATACGCTGACGGCCGCACGGCGAAACACGAAGGCGGTGGTCATGGCCGGGCCTGAACCGATCGAACCGGCGCCTGCCGTGCTCCGACGACGGATCCTGTTGCGCCTCGGGTCTGCTCTGCTCGCCGGCGGTCGCAGCGTCCACGAGGTCGAGGACGACCTGCGGGCCGTCGCCGCCGCCCTGGGATCGCCGCAGGCCCAGGTCGCCGCCACCCCCACCGGCTTGTTCGTCGCGTTGGGCCCGGACCAGTCGGCGGGCTTCCAGCAGGTCGGTGGCGCGCTCCGGCTCGATCAGCTGGCCATGGTGTCGGACTTCCCGGCGGCGCTGGTCGGTGGCACTCTCCAGCCCCAGCAGGCCCTGGACGGGCTGGAGGAGGCCTTGGCCGCCCCGGCGCGCTTCCCCGGCTGGCTGCGTGCCCTGGGCCTGCTGCCCGTGGGCGCCGGCATCGCCCTCATCCTGCAGCCCGCGCTCCCCAACGTCCTGGCCGCGGCGCTCGGCGCCGCCGTCGTCGCTGTGCTCGCGGCCGTCGCCGTCCGTTGGCGGTTGCTGCAGAGCCTGCTGCCGGTGGTCGCCGCCTTCGTGGTGGCCGCGCTGGTGCTGCTCGCCGCAGATGCCGCGCTGCTGGAGGGTCCGCTGCGCACGATGCTTCCGCCACTCGCCGTCCTGCTGCCCGGGGCGCTGCTGGTGACCGGTATGTCGGAGCTCGCCGCCGGTGCGATGGTCGCCGGCGCCTCGCGGCTGACCTTCGGCACCGTGCAGCTTCTCCTGTTCGCGCTCGGCGTGCTCGGGGCCGCGAAGGTCGTCGGCTCCGGCCCGGGGGCCCTCGTCAACACGCGCGTCGCCGAGCTCGGCCCGTGGGCGCCGTGGCTCGGCGTGGTCCTGGTCGGCATCGGTGTCTACTACAACGTGTCCGCGCCCCGTGGTGCGCTCCCGTGGATGTGGTTGGTGCTGCTGGTGACGTTTGCGGCACAGCTCAGCGGTCAGGTCGTCTACGGCGCTCCGGGCGGGGGGCTGCTGGGCGGGGTCGTGGCCGCTCTCGCCGCCACGGTCGTGCAGCGTCTCCCCGGCGGGCCGCCGTCGCTGGTGGTCTTCCTGCCGGCGTTCTGGTTGCTGGTGCCCGGCAGCCTCGGCCTGCTCGGCACGACCCAGCTCGCCGTGAGCACCGGCGACGGTGTGGCGTCGGCCCTGTCGGCGGTGCTGGTCGTGGTGTCGATCGCCCTCGGGGTGCTCGTTGGGTCGGCGCTCGGGAGATCGATCGAGCACCGCCTCGACCTGCGGGCCGCCGGGTCTCGCGTCTGAGGGCCGACGCGCGCGACGCGTGTCGCGGGCGGGAGAAGTCGGATCACGCACCCGGTCCCCGAGCCGTCGGTCAGGTGTGCCGGCCGACGGGCGTCGCCTCCCAGTCCGGTGGAGAGGTGGGAGCCAGGGCCGGGTCGTCGGCGGCAAAGGTCCGCACGGGGCCCGCGGGGGTCGTCGGTCCCTCGAATCGCACCGTGACGCGCCCCGCCCCGCTCCCCCACACCCAGCCGGGGCCGTGGCGTTCGTGCATCACGTCCTGACCGGTGCGCCACACCGGATCTCGGTGCGCTGTCACGCCGGCCGGCGCGGGGCCGGCGGCCTCCGACACCTGCTCCGCAGCGGAGACCTCCTCCCACTGCAGCTCGTCCTGGGCGTGAGCGGCCAGTCCGGAGACGCCGACTCCCAACAGGCGCAGCCCGTTCGTGGTGTCGAGCCCGGCCAGGAGCCGCCCTGCCACAGCCGCCACCAGGGCCGCGTCCGCGGTCGCCTGCCCGAGGGTGGACGAGCGCGTCACGGTGGAGAAGTCGTGGTGTCGGGCCTTGAGGGTGATGGTGCGGCCGAAGAGGCCGGTGGACACCAGCCGCTGTCCGACCCTTCGCGCCAGGGACTCGATCTCGTCCCTGAGGACGCGGTCGTCGGTGATGTCGGCGTCAAAGGTCTCCTCGGCCGAGATGCTCTTGGCCTCCCGCACCGTCACGACGGGACGGTCGTCGACGGCACGCGCCAGCTGGTGGAGGCCCGCGCCGTGGGCCTGTCCGAGGATGCTGACCAGGTCGACCAGGCTCAGTCCCGCGAGGTCGGCTACGGTCCGCACGCCGAAGGTGCGCAGGCGTTCCTCGGTGGCCGGCCCGACGCCGGCGATCACGGTCACGGGGAGCGGGTGGAGCAGCTCCAGCTCCTTCCCCGGCGCGACCACGGTCAGGCCCGCGGGTTTGTGAAGCTCCGAACCGATCTTGGCCATGAGTTTCGATGAGGCGATCCCGGCCGACGCGGTCAGTCCGCCCGTGCGCTCTCGGAGCCGGTCGAGCAGCTCGGTGCCCAGGGCGGTCACCCCCTCGACCGACAGGTCGTGCGCTCCCTCGGCGAGGTCGACGTAGGCCTCGTCGATGGACACCTGCTCCACGGCCGGTGAGAGCTCGGCGAGCAGGTCCATGACCACCGACGAGGACTTGCGGTAGGCGTCGAACCGCCCGGAGAGAAAGGCGGTCCCAGCCGGGCAGCGGCGGCGGGCCTCGGACGTGGGCATCGCGGAGCGTGCGCCGTAGGCCCGCGCCTCGTAGGAGGCCGTGGCCACCACGCCGCGACCCCCGACGCCGCCGACGATGACCGGCCGCCCGCGCAGGGAGGGCTTGTCCCGCTGCTCGACCGCGGCGAAGAAGGCGTCCAGGTCGAGGTGCATGATGCTCGGCTCGGAACGCACGCAGCGACGCTACCCCGGAGGGTCCTGTCGGGTCCGACCGGTCTGCACCACGCCGGCCCGGGACAGGTCAATGAGGCAGCCACCCCCGGGGACCACGACGAGCCGGTCTGTGCCACCCGGAGGAGACCGCTGTGGCACGGGGATCGCGCCGGTCATCGCTGCGAGAAGTCCGGACCGCAGTCGTGGCGCACCGACCAGCAGCGCCGTCTCGTCACCGTGCAGCCGCTGGCGTAACCGGGCCATGCCCTCGGAGGACTTCGGGTTCCACCTGAGCACCTCCACCCCGTGCGCTCCGGACCAGTCCGGCGCGCCGGCCCCCGAAGGCGCCGACCGCCCTTCTGCCGCGACGACAACGGTGGGTATGTCCCCCCCGCGGGGCGGAAGTCCACGAGGCGCGTCGGGACCTCCCGTGGCAGCAGACAGCTGCTCGATCGGCAGGACCACGACGACCAGGTCGACGTTGGCTGCCATGGCCGGGCCGCTCGCACCGCCGGCGACCAGGCTGCGCACCGTGTTGTGCCGCGGCAGCACCAGTTCCACGGTCGCTGGCCCGTCGGGCCACTGGCGCACCACCACCCAGTCGCCGGGGCAGGGGGCCTGGTCAGGGTCCTCGGCCAGCTTGGCGAGGGCGGCTCCACCGAGACTGGTCCGCACCAGCCCATCGGCACCCAAAACGGCGCTGATCCCCTCGTCGTCGGTGGAGACGACGCGCGCCGGCTGCCCGCACCTCCCATACGTCCTCACCGTGTCGGACCAGCTCTCGTCCCACCCCAGCCGGTCCAGCCCGCGGGTACAGGTCATACCCGTGACGCTAGGGAAGGACCGTCCCGGGCGGCAAACGGATTACGGTGAGGTCACGACCAGTCCGTGCGTCCGCGTGCGACTAGTCTCGCGTCGTGCCCTGGGCGAAGACGACCGTGGCGCTGGCGCGCGCCTGCCATCCCGGCCCGACCCTCGCGGTCACGGCCCTCGCCGGTGTCTTCGCGGCCGGCTCCGGGCTCGGCGCGGCTCGCTGCGCCGTCCTGCTGCTCGCGGTCGGCAGCGGACAGCTGGTGATCGGCTGGACCAATGACCTCGTGGACGCCGGCAGGGACCGGCTCGTCGGACGGACCGACAAGCCCCTCGTCACCGGGGAGCTGGAGGCCCACCTGGTGCGGCGGGCGCTCGGTGTGGCGGCCGGGGTCACCGTGGTGGCCTCGCTGGCCTGCGGTCCCTGGGCGGGCCTCCTCCACGTCTTCCTGGTCGTGGGGAGCGGGCTGGCCTACGACCTGCGCCTGAAGCGGACCGGATGGTCGTTCCTGCCCTACCTGGTGGCCTTCGGGACGCTGCCGGCGGTGGTGACGTGGACCCTGCCGCAACCGGCGTGGCCGGCGTGGTGGGTGATGGCGGCATCCGGGCTGCTCGGAGTGGGCGCGCACCTGGTCAACGTCCTGCCCGACCTGGCCGCAGATGCCGCGACAGGAGTGGCCGGGCTGCCGCACCGACTCGGCGGGCCACGGGTGCGGGCGCTCACGCCGGTGGTGCTCTGCGCCGCAACCGCCCTGCTCCTGCTCGCTCCGCCCGGTCCACCCTCCGCCCTCGGACTGGCCAGCGGTGCGGTCGTGCTGCTGCTCGCGCTGGTCAGCATCCGGGGCGGTGGCAAGACTCCCTTCTACGGCGCGATCGCCATCGCGGCCGTGGACGTCGTGATGCTCGTGCTGCTGGTCACCGCTGAACAGCGTTGAGGTACAACGGTTTTGGCCGACTACCTCTTACTGGGGGCGTCCGCGCCGTTCATGGCGAGCCCACGCGGGGGCTGCAGGCGACTGCTCGAGCCGCAGCACCGCGACGGTCACGAGCTGCCGTCGAGCGTGATCGCCACCTTGACGTCGTCGTCCTGCGCCTGGAAGGCGTCCGCGAACCTCTCGAGTGGCACTCGCCGGGTCACGAGCCGTTCGAGCCAGGACACGTCCGCCTTCGCCAGGGACTGCGCGGCGAGGGCGTAGTGGTGCAGGTTGGCGTTGACCGAGCCGAAGATCGCGTCGTTCTCGAGGACGATGTCGCGGTTGAGCGCGCCCGCGTCGATCTTGATGGCCCTGCCGATGGAGGAGATCCCGGTGAGGCAGAGGATTCCGTAGGTCCCGGTCGCCGCCATCGCACCGAAGATCACTTGCGGCACGCCGGTGGCCTCCACCACGATCTCGGGCCGCAGCTTCTCGACGACCTCGTCGACCGGCTCGTTGTGGTAGGTGCCTCCGAGGTCCTTGACCAGCTGGGGCTTCGGGCCGTCCTTCACCACGTCGAGGACGTGGACGTCCAGTCCGCGTTGGGCGCCGAGCAGCGCTCCGAGCAGACCGATGGGGCCGGCGCCGGTCACCAGGACGTTCTTGGGCTCGAACCACGCGCGGTTGCCGATCCGCTCGATCTGGTCCCAGGCCTTGGCCACGACCGTCGTCGGTTCCATCAGCATGCCCACGGCCTCGAGTCGCGGGTCGAGCTTGACCGCGTAGTCGGCCTCGACGGTCCAGGCCTCGCTCGCGTAGCCGTCGATCTGCTTGATGCCTCGCTCGGTGTACTTCCCGTTGCGGCACATGTCGAACTGGCCGTGCGCGCAGGCGCCGCAGGGCTCGGGGTCCGGGCGACGGACGACCCCGACCACGAGGTCTCCCGCGGCAAAAGCGGTGCCCTCCGGGGCCTCCCGGACGCGTCCGAGCGACTCGTGGCCGAGCACCAGCCGGTCGCGCCCGGGTGGGGCCCAGCCGTAGTCACCGGCCGCGAGCTCCTTGTCCGTGCCGCAGACCCCGACGGCCAGCCCGTCGACCAGCAGGTCACCGGCCCGCGGCGTGGGGTCGGGGACGTCGGTCACATCGAGCGTGCCGGGGGTCTGGGGGACGAGGGACAGTGCGCGCATGGAGCTCAATCTAGACGGCTCGACGCTGGCCGTCAGGTCGGGAGCGTGCCAGTGTGGGACCGGACGAAGGGAGCTCGCCATGGACAAGGCGCAGGAGCCTCGGGCGCAGTCGGCCTCCGAGATGGCCGACCACGAGGTGGAGAACCAGCACGACCTGCAGAAGTGCATCGACCTGGTCTTCGCCGAGCACGCCGGCAAGACCGTGAGCGAGTTGCAGGTCCTGCTGGAGGACGCCGTCGTGGCCGCCGGTCACCGGAAGCCCCCGAAGACCTGGCTGCACGCGGTCAGCGGTGAGATCGCGGACGGGCGTCGCTACATCACCGGTACCTGGGCCGGAGGCACGGGGACCGCCGACGCGCCGACCTGAACGCCGTGCCGACGCGGCCGCGGCGCCCTCGGCCCCTGGTCGGTCAGGGGCGACGGTGCAGCAGGAGGGGCAGTACCCGCCCCGCCCCAGCCGAGCGCAGATGGGCGGCGGCCACGGTCAGCGGCCAGAGCGACGAGGACGCGTCGCACACCACCAGCACGGTGCGACCGCGCAGCTCGGGCACGATCTCGTCATCGACCACGATGGCCGACCGCCAGGCCGCTGCCTCCTCAGGGGAGCTGAGGTCGGGCCCGGGACGCTCCCCGGAGATGCGCAGGTCGGTGCGCGCGAGCCGCCCCACGGAGGCCAGGTGGTCAGCGACGCCGCCCACCAGCTGTTCGAGTCCGGCGGCGGCCAGCGGCACGACCACGTCGGGCCGAGACGACCACGAGCCGCTCCACTCGGCGAGGACCCCGACGGCCGCCGAAGACAACTGTTCCGGTGGAGGCCCGTCGTGGGTCATGGCCGATCGCACCAGCTCCCGCCACTCGGGCGCGTCGGCGTAGACCAGGGTCCGGCCGACCTCTGCCATCAGCTCGGCCGGGATCCGGCCGCGGCTGCCGAAGGCACCGCCGGGCCACATCTTCCGCGGCTCGAGCAGGTGCACCTCACCGCGGAGCGACCGCGTGACCGCGGCCACGGTGTCGTCGGACGGACGCGTGACCAGCGGCTCGGGCAACCGGCCGAGGCAGACCGAACACCGGCCGCACGGCGCGGCCGTCTCGTCGTCCAACGACTCCTGCAGCAGCTGCATCAGGCAACGCGCGCCGCGCGTGTAGTCGCGCATGATCTCGGCTTCGCGGCGCCGGGTGGCGACGATCCCCCCGTAGTGCTCGGCGTCGTGGTGCCACTCCACCGCCGCACGCACCCACCCCCGCTCGGTGCGCTCGACGACGCCGTCCACGGCCAGCTGCTTGAGCATCAGCTCGACCCGGCCCCGCCGTAGGCCCGTCTCGGCCTCGAGCGAGGGCACACTGGCCGCCTCGCCCTCCGGGTAGGCCTCGAGTCCTGCGAGGAGCCGCTGCACCTGGGCGGGGTCGGGGATGGTCGCGGTGGCGAAGTAGTCCCACACTCCGGCATCGGCCTCGGAGGGCAGCAGTGCGACCTGGGCGTGGTCGATGCCGCGGCCGGCGCGGCCCACCTGCTGGTAGTAGGAGACCGGCGAGGGCGGTGACCCGACGTGGACGACGAAACCGAGGTCCGGCTTGTCGTAGCCCATGCCGAGAGCAGAGGTGGCCACCAGCGCCTTGACCCGGTTGTCGCGCAACGCGTCCTCGAGCCGCTCGCGCTCGGCGCTGTCGAGCTGGCCGGTGTAGGCCGCCACCAGCAGGTCACTCCCGTGCCGATCGCGCAGGACGGCCGTCAGCCGCTGCGCATCCGACACGGTGAGCGTGTAGATGATGCCCGAGCCGGGCAGCAGCGGCAGCTGGTCCACCACCCAGGCGAACCGCTCCAGCGGACTCAGGGCGTCGACCACCGCGAGCTGCAGACTGCTGCGTGCCAGTGGACCACGCAGGACCAGCGTGCTCTCGCCGAGCTGCGCGGCGACGTCCGTGGTGACGCGTGCGTTGGCGGTCGCCGTGGTGGCGAGGACGGGGGTCTCGGGGTTGAGTCGCTGCAACACGTCGGACACGCGGCGGTAGTCGGGGCGGAAGTCGTGTCCCCAGTCGGAGACGGCGTGCGCCTCGTCGATCACCAGCAGACCGATGCGTCCGGCGAGCCGGTCGAGCACCCGCCGACCAAAACCCGGGTTGGCGAGTCGCTCGGGTGAGACGAGCAGCACGTCGACCAGGTCGTCGGCCAGCTCGGCCTCGATCTGCTGCCAGGCGTCGATGTTGCTCGAGTTGAGCGTCCTGGCCCGCAAACCGCCACGTCCTGCCGCCACGACCTGGTCGCGCATGAGGGACAGCAGCGGCGAGACCACCAGGGTCGGCCCGGCGCCCTCGGCGCGCCGGATTGCGGTGGCGGCCCAGTAGACCGCGGACTTGCCCCACCCCGTCGCCTGCACCACCAGTGCCCGCGCCCGCGGCTCGCTGAGGGCAGCCACGGCCTCGACCTGGTCGGGACGCAGCTGCGCTCCCGGCCCGGCCAGCGCCTCGATCACGCGTTGCGCCACGTCGGTCCGTGTCGTCGTCATCGCCATGGTGGCGACCCTACGGTCCGCAACCGACACCTCCGCCGTGGCATTCGCGTGTCGTACGCTGCCACGCGTGAGAGACCAGGTCGGTGTGGTGACCGGCACGCCCTCGGCCAGCCATTGGGCCCCCGTCCTCGCCTACGCCGCAGTCAGCGCCACCAACCAGATGCTCTGGCTCACCTTCGCGCCGGTCACCACCGGCGCGGCCGCCTACTACGGGGTCGGCGTGGGTGCCATCGGCTGGCTCGCCCAGCTGTTTCCCCTGCTGTATGTCGTGCTGGCCCTGCCCGCGGGCCGGCTGCTGGACCGTTCCCTCCCCGGCCCACTCTGTGCCGGAGCAGTCCTGACCGCCGGCGGAGCGCTGCTGCGGCTGATGGGCGAGTCCTTCACCGTCGCGCTGGCCGGACAGCTGCTGGTCGCCATCGCCCAGCCGCTCGTGCTCAACGCGGTGACCGCCGTGTCGCGACAACACCTGCGACCGGCCGACCGGACCACCGGGATCGCGATCTCCTCGGCGGGCATCTTCGCCGGTATGGTCCTCGCGTTCGCCACGGGAGCGGCGTTCGGGGACGGTCACCTCACAGCGCTGCTGCGGGTCCAGGCCGCGGTGTCCGTCGCGGCGGCACTCGCGCTGGCCGCCGCCCTGACGGCACGCCGGGGTCGGGCGACTCCACCCGACACACGACCGGAGCAGTCGGAGCCGTGCCCGCGGGTGCAGCCAGGGCAGGCGGAAGGCATTCGCGCCGTCACCCTGCGAGACCTGTGGGCGGACGGCTACCTGCGCGTGCTGGTGGCACTGGTGCTGATCGGGTTCGGGGTCTTCGTCGCGCTGACCACGTGGTTGCAGGCCCTGCTCGAGCCGGCCGGCGTCGGAGAGACCCAGGCCGGGCTCTTCCTCTTGCTCATGGTGGTCGCCGGGGTGCTCGGTTCGGCGCTGCTGCCGCCTCGCGTGGCCGAGCGGTCCGCGGAGCCGGCGTTCCTGGCGCTCTCGGTCGTGGTCGCCGCCCTGGGCTGCCTCGTGCTGGCCGTCGTGCCGGGTCCGCTCACGGCCCTGATCGTGCTGGTGGTCGTCGGCGCACTGCTGCTCACCGATCTGCCGCTGATCCTGGGTCTGGCCGAGCGCCGGGCCGGGGTGGGTGCCGCCACGGCCACGGGTCTGCTCTGGCTGGCAGGCAACCTCGGTGGTCTGGCGCTCGCTCTCGCCGTCCAGGCGCTGGTCCACCACCCTGCGACGGCCTTCGGCGCGATGGCCCTCGCCCTGGTGGTCGCGCTGCCGTTCATCCGACGGCTGGCCGCCGCGTACCCTCCCTGACCAGTCCTCGACACGGACGGGTGGCCGGTGCTCGCGATCAGTCCGCGGACCGGCGAGCCGCCCGTTCGACAGCCTCGGCCGCATCGAGCTCGGCGGCACGTTCGGGGGTCGGGGCGCGCCCGCCCAGCCGCGCGGGCAGGAAGACCGCGTCGTCGCCCGTCATGGGTGGGTAGACCTCCTGGGCTGCGTGCAGGAGCTCCTGCATCGCCTGCCTCAGCCGGGCGGTGGCCTCGTCGGCGTCGTCCTTGCGGTCGACGACCAGCGGCTCGCCGACGGACAGGCTGATCGGCGTCCGCGTGCGGCCGAGCCGTTTGGGATGATCCTTGGTCCAGACCCGCTGGGAACCCCAGATCACCGTGGGGATCAAGGGGACCCGTGCCGCCTGTGCCATGCGCACCGCGCCGTTCTTGAACTCCTTGAGCTCGAACGAGCGCGAGATGGTGGCTTCCGGGAACACCCCGACGACTTCCCCAGCCCTGAGGGCCGTCAGGGCCGCGCGGAAGGACGCCAACCCCGCACTGCGGTCGACCGGGATGTGCTTCATCCCCCGCATCAACGGCCCGCTCATCGGGTGACGGAACACGTCGTCCTTGGCCATGAAGCGGATCAGGCGCCCGGACGGGCGGGCAGCCAGCCCGGCATACGTGAAGTCCATGTAGCCGATGTGGTTGAGCACCATCACCGCGCCGCCCTTCGTCGGCACGTGCTGGGCCCCTTCCACGCGAAAGCGCAGCCCCTGTGCGGCGAAGAGTGCGCGGGCCGCCGCGATGACAGGTGAGTAGACGAGCTCCATGGCAACACCGTAGAGCCCGCGGACCCGCCACGGAGAACCGCAGGCAGGCAAGCGGGTGATGACCGTTCGCTTTATATAGGTTTCCTATGTATAGTATGGCGTCGTGTCCACCAATCCCCTTGGAGCCCAGCTGCTCACGGTCATCGCGCGGCTGAACCGCTGGGCGACCCGTGAGGCGGACCTCGAGGTGCTGCCCGCCCAGGCCAGGCTGCTGGCCCAGCTCGACGAGCTCGGTCCGGCTCGGATCGGCGACCTGGCCCGTGCCGACCACAGCAGCCAACCGACCATGACCGGACAGGTGCAGCGGCTCGAGGCCTGCGGGCTGGCGACCAGACGGCAGGACCCCGAGGACGCCCGGGCCTCCCTGGTCGAGCTGACCGAGGGCGGCCGCGCAGCGCTGGAACGGGTGAGAGCCGCCAGGTCGGCAGTCCTCGCGCCGCTCATCGACCGGCTCGACCCCGCCGACCGGCGCGCGCTGCGCACCGCCATCACCAGCCTCGGGCGGCTGCTCGAGGCCGCCGACCGCCCCGAACGCGCGGCCGACCCCACCCACCACCGGCAACCCGCCCGACCTTCGCAGGAGTCCTAACGCATGTGGCGCCAACCCAAGTCCGTCCTCGCCGTCGCCTTCGCGAGCGTGATCGCGTTCATGGGCATCGGGCTCGTGGACCCGATCCTCAAGCCGATCGCCGACCAGCTCGACGCCACTCCGTCGCAGGTCTCGTTGCTGTTCACCAGCTACATGGCCATCATGGGGCTGGCCATGCTGATCACGGGCGCGGTCTCCAGCCGCCTCGGCGCGAAACGGACTCTCCTGCTCGGCCTGATGGTCATCATCATCGGCGCCGGCATGGCCGGAACCCAGCACGGGGTCAACGGGATCATCGCGTGGCGAGCCCTCTGGGGACTCGGCAACGCGCTGTTCGTCGCGACCGCGCTTGCCACCATCGTGCAGTCCGCGAAGGGGTCGGTGGCACAGGCGATCATCCTCTACGAGGCGGCACTGGGCATCGGCATCGCCGCCGGACCGCTGGTGGGCGGGGTGCTCGGCAACATCTCCTGGCGCGGGCCGTTCTTCGGGGTCTCCGCGCTGATGCTGATCGCCCTCGTCGCCACCGTCTTCCTGCTCCCCTCCACGCCGCGTGCTCCGAGGGCGACCTCCGTGCTCGACCCGCTGCGGGCGCTGCGGCACCGCGGTCTGTTGGTCACCGGACTGACCGCGCTGCTCTACAACTTCGGCTTCTTCACGCTGTTGGCCTTCACCCCGTTTCCCTTGGACCTCAGCGCGATCCAGATCGGGTTCATCTTCTTCGGCTGGGGAATCCTGCTCGCCATCACCTCGGTCTTCGTCGCGCCGCGCCTGCAGCGCCGGTTCGGCACGCTCAACTCGATCTCGGCGGCACTGGGCGCCTTCGCGGTGCTGCTCGCCATCATGGCGGTATTCACGTCGAGCAAGGCCGTCCTCGCGGTGTGCGTCATCCTCGCGGGCGCGTGCCTGGGCGTCAACAACACGCTGATCACCGAGACGGTCATGAAGGCGGCGCCGGTCGAGCGCGGAGTCGCCTCCGCGGCATACAGTTTCGTCCGCTTCGGCGGCGGCGCCGTGGCTCCTTGGCTGGCCGGCAAGCTCGGTGAGAGCATCAGCGTCCACCTGCCGTTCTGGGTCGGAGCCGGAGCCGTGGTGCTCGCCGTCATCATGCTCAACACTGGCCGGGCCGTCCTGCACCACATCGACACCGAGCCGGACCACGGCGCCGAGCCGGCGCACAGCGCGGCAGAGGCGGAGGCGGTCACCGTCGGCGACGCATGACCCCTCCGGAGGCAGCGCAGCTAGGGCTGCGAAGGGGCAAGCACCGGGCGGAGCGCGGCGACCGCGTGCTGGCGGTGCTCCCCGAGCCAGCGGAGGTGCGCCACGTCGCCCGCGCGCACGGCGACGACCACCGCACGGTGCTCGTCCAGCACGAGCTACCGATGGGGCACCTCGTTGTAGTAGACCGATCGGTAGACCTCGGTGGCATCCGAGAGCTGGCCGATCAGGCGGGTCAGCCGAGGCAGCGCGCAGGCGTCGATGAGCGCGAAGTGGAACCGGCGGTTCGCCTAGGTCATCGCGATGACGTCCTCGTCTGCAGCCGCGGCACCCACGTCGAGCTCGAGCTCGTGCAACCGGTCGAGGTCGTCGGCGGTGAGCACCGGCACGGCGGCGCGCACTGCTTCCTCCTCGAGCAGCTCCCGGATCCGGTAGACCTCGAGCAGGTCTGCCAGGGCCAGCTCGGTGAGATGGCAAGGACCTCACCGGCGCCCGTCCCTGGGTGATCGCCAAGGCCCGCGTGGCCCGGACCTTCCAGATCGTCCAACCCTTCCGCGGCATGACCGTCTGGGAGAATGTCGCGGTCGGCGTGCTCTGTGGCCCCGAGGGCACCGGCATGATGTCCTAGGCCCTCGAGGCCGCGGACGAGGTGCTCGAGCGGGTGGGCCTGGCCGCGCAGGGCGACCGGGCACCCAGCGAGCTGTCCGTCGCAGACGCGCGGCGGCTGGAGTTCGCCAAGGCACTGGCGCTCAAGCCGAGACTGCTCCTGCTCAACGAGGTGATGGCGGGCCTGCGACACAGCGAGATCGAGCCCAGCCTGGAGCTCATCGGCCGTCTCAAGCAGCAGGGGATGACCATCCTTGTCGTCGAGCACGTGATGAAGGCGATCCTCGCGGTGAGTGACCGGGTCCTCGTGCTCCACCAGGGCAGCGTGCTCACCCAGTGCGGCCCCCAGGAGGTGCTCGCCGACGACCGGGTGATCGAGGCCTATCTCGGTCACCGCTACGCCAAACGGCGCAGGAGCCAGACATGATGCTCGAGACGTCCGGCCTGTCCGCCGGGTACGGCCGGGTGCAGGTGTTGTGGAACATCGACCTGCAGGTGGACGAGCGGGGATCGTGGCCCTGGTCGGTCCGAAAGGCGCGGGCAAGACCACCTTGCTGCGGGCCCTCTCGGGGATGGCGAGGATCGTGGACGGCCGCCACCTTCCGCGGTACCGCTTTGCAGGGCAGGTCGATCGAGTCGATCGTCGACCTCGGCATGGCGCACGTGCCCGAGGGCCGCCGCCTCTTCGCCGGCCTGACCGTCCGCGACAACCTCCTGCTCGGGGGCTGGCGCCGGGGCAAGTGCGACATCGACCGGGTGGTGGAGCTGTTCCCCCGCCTGGGCGAACGCCTGGGCCCAGGTCACCGGCAGCATGTCAGGCGGGGAACAGCAGATGTGCGCCATCGCCCGCGGCCTGATGAGCGAGCCCGACCTGATGATGATCGATGAGCTGTCCCTCGGGTTGGCCCCGGTCGTCGTCGACGAGATCCTCGAGCGCCTTCCGGAGGTGGCTCGCTCGGGCACGGCGATCTTGTTGCTGGAGCAGGACGTCGACGCGGCCCTGACCGTCGCCGAACGCGCCTACGTCCTCGAGACCGGTCACGTCGTGTTGTCCGGCCCGGCGGCGGACCTGCTCGCCGACAGCCGCGTGCAGGAGAGCCACCTAGATATCCCAGGGCTCTGATCCGTCAAGCGGCTGCTGGTTGGCGGTGTGCCCAGGCGACTGCTTCGTCATAGGT